>NZ_JBFAXU010000025.1:0-152835 GCF_040680975.1 Streptomyces sp. NPDC051921 | reverse complement strand
CCGAGCGGCTCCCGACTCGTCGCCAGCACCGACACCCCCGGACACCGCGCCAGCAGCACCGCCACCAACTCCGCGGCCGCACCCACCACGTGCTCACAGTTGTCCAGCAGCAGGAGCAGCCGGCGCCGCGCACAGTGTTCGACGAGGGCGGTGACGGAGTCGCGCGCGGTGGGATCGGTGAGGGTGGTGCCACCCCAGACCTGGGTCTCGCGGGCGCCGAGGGCGGTGAGGACGGCGGCCGGGACGTCGGAGCCCGTGCGCACGGCGGCGAGTTCGACGAGCCAGGCCTCCTCCTTCCGGTCCGTCGCGGCCTCCAGGGCGAGCCGGGTCTTGCCCACGCCGCCGGGACCGATGAGGGTGACGAGTCGCCGAGAACGCATCTCTGCGGCCAGGTCGTGCAGTTCGGCGTCCCGGCCGAGGAAGGAGGTGAGCGGCGCCGGCAGCGCCCGGCGGGCGGCGGGCGGCTCATCGCCGGCGAGCAACTCCGCGTACAGGGACTTGAGTTCGGGGCCGGGCTCGGTGCCGAGGCGGTCGGCCAGGGCGCGGCGCGCGGTCTCGTAGGCGGCGAGGGCTTCGGCGGGACGGCCGGCGGCTCGCAGGGCGCGGATCCGCAGCGCCCGCAGCGGCTCGTCCAGCGGGTGCTCCGCGCACAGCGCGGCGAGGGCGTCGAGGGCGTCCTCGGGGCGGCCGAGGGCGAGGTCGACCGCGAGCCGGTCGCGCCGGGCGCGGAGCCGGCGCTGTTCGGCCCGTACGGCGAGCGGGTCGGTGTCGCGCCCGGGAAGGTCCGCGAGGGCGGGGCCGCGCCAGAGGCCGAGGGCCTCGTCGAGGAGGGCCTCGGCGCGCTCGGGCCGACCCGCGTCCAGTTCCCTTGCGCCCTGGTCGGCGAGTTCCTCGAAGCGGAACAGGTCGACGGCGTCGGGCCCGGCGGCCAGCCGGTAGCCGCCGGGCCCCGAGGTGACGGCGTCGTGCCCGAGGGCCCGGCGGAGCCGGCCCACGAGCGCCTGCAGGGCCGCCACGCGGTCGTCGGCGGTGTCCTCGGCCCACACCTGGGCGATCAGGGCGTCCGTGCGGACCGCGCGGCCGCCCGCCGCGGCGAGTGCGGTGAGCAGGGCCCTGATCCGGGCCCCGCTCAGGACGGCTTCACCTCCGTCGACGCGGAGGGCGTGGACGGGTCCGAGGATGCGGTAGGGCGGCTGCACCGACCCATTCTGCCGAATCGCCCGCGTGGCGGTGTCGTCGCCATGGCGTCCGGGGGGCGCCGGTTCGACAATGGGGAAGATGACCGATGACGAGCGGAGCACGCGCGGCGGCGAGATCGGGCCGACCGAGCGCCTCGCCATGAACCGCACCGGCAGCTTCGACTGGGACCTCGACACGGGCACGATCGATGTCGACGACGCGGGGCTGCTGGTCTTCGGGCTTGCCCCGGGCGATTTCGACGGGCGGCCCGCCACGCTGGTGCGCGGTCTCGACCCCGTGGAGCGGGCCCGGCTGGAGGGGGTCATCCGGCAGGCGATCACCAGCGGCGAGAGCTCGTACACGGCACACGTCCGCCAGGAGCAGGCCGACGGTACACCCCAATGGACGCATGTGCAGGCCCGCATCCTGCGCCGGGGCGGCGGCATGGCGCACCGGATCGTGGGGATCGTGCGGGACGCCACGACCGAGGTGACGCACTCGGCCTTCGTGCTCGACCTGGAGAAGCGCCGCGAGGTGCAGACCTCGATCGTGGAGCGGACGACGCACGCGCTGTCGCGGGCGGTGACCGTGGACGACGTGACGGCGGCGCTGACCGGTCCCGGGGGGCTGGCGCGGCTGGGCGCGGAGGGGTTGGCGCTCGGCCTGGTGGAGAACGGCTCCCTCAACATCATCGCGCTCAGCGGCGAGTCCATGGAGGTCTTCAACGACTTCCGCAGCCGCCGCCTGGACCGTGGACTGCCGCTCGCGGAGGCGGTCCTGAGCGGGCGGCCCCGTTTCGTGAACTCGTTCCCGACCCTCGGGCAGGACTTCCCCCACCTCGCGCCGTACGTGCGGCGGATGCCGTTCAAGTCGGCCTGCTACCTGCCGCTGGTCGCGCAGGCCCGCGCACTCGGCGGGATGGCGCTGTTCTACCGGCGCCCGAGCTCCTTCAAGGCGGACGAGCGCAACCTGCTGCTCGGTCTGGCGGCGATCGTCGCGCAGTCGCTGCAGCGGGCGATCCTCTTCGACGAGGAGCGGGAGCTGGCCACCGGGCTGCAGGCCACGATGCTGCCGCGCCGGATCCCGGTGATCTCCGGGGGCGAGATCGCCGTCCGCTACCACGCGGCGTGGAGCGGGCGGCAGGTGGGCGGCGACTGGTACGACGTGATCCCGCTGCCGCGCGGGCGGGTCGGGGTCGTGGTGGGCGATGTGCAGGGCCACGACACGCACGCCGCCGCGATCATGGGCCAGCTGCGGATCGCGCTCCGGGCGTACGCGGGTGAGGGCCATGCGCCGTCGACGGTGCTCGCCCGCGCCTCCCGCTTTCTCGCCGAGCTGGACACCAACCGCTTCGCGACCTGCACGTACGCCCAGGTCGACCTGGCAGGCGGCACGGTGCGCGGGGTACGGGCGGGGCATCTGGGGCCGCTGATCCGGCACACGGACGGGCGGGTGGGCCGGCCCAAGCTGCGCGGTGGCCTGCCGCTGGGTCTCGCGACGGTGTTCGGGGACGAGGAGTTCCCCGAGACCCGGCTCGACCTGGTGCCCGGCGAGACGCTGGTGCTCTGCACGGACGGTCTGGTCGAGCAGCCGGGCACCGACATCGAGTCGGGGTTCGCGGCGCTGGCCGAGGCGGTGAGCAGCGGACCGCCGCAGGCCGAGGCGCTCGCGGACCACCTGTCCGAGACGCTGTGGGAGCGGTGGGGCTCCGGCGACGACGTGGCCCTGCTCGTGCTGCGGCGCAGCCCCGACCCGGGCACGCCACGGGCGCCGCGCATCCACCAGTACATCCACCAGGCCGATCCGCAGGGCCTTTCGGACGCGCGGGCGGCGGTGGGGCAGGCCCTGGTGGACTGGGGCATGCCCGAACTGGCCGACGACGCCGAGCTGTTGACGGGCGAGTTGCTGGTGAACGTCCTGCTGCACACCGAGGGCGGTGCGGTGCTGACCCTGGAGGTGCTGCCGGAGCCGGTGCGGCGGGTCCGGCTCTCCGTCCAGGACCGGTCGAGCGCCTGGCCCCGGCGTCGTACCCCGGGCGAGGCGGCGACCTCGGGGCGCGGGCTGCTCCTGATGGACGCGATCGCCTCACGGTGGGGCGTGGAGCCGCGCGGCGAGGGCAAGGCGGTGTGGTGCGAGATCGGGCCCGGGGCGGCGAACGGGGCGGGCGGCGGATCCCCCCTGGGCGACCCGGCACCGGCGACCCCGAGCCCGGCGGCCCCGGGCGGACCGGCCGGCTGAGCGAAGGGCGGTGCGGCGGATGGACCCGGTGGCGGCGCTGGAGCGGATCGCGTTCCTCCTGGAGCGCTCGCAGGCGCCCACGTACCGGGTCCGCGCGTTCCGCACGGCCTCCGCCGCCGTGACGGCGCTCGGCGCGGACGAGGTGGCGCGACGGGCGGCGGGCGGCACGCTGGAGTCGGTGAAGGGGATCGGCCCGAAGACGGCGGCCGTGGTGAGCGAGGCCCTGGCCGGGCGGGTGCCGGAGTACCTGGAGCGCCTGGAGCGGGAGATCCCGGTGCCGGAGGCACGGGGAGGCGACACCCTGCGGGCCGCGTTGCGCGGCGACTGCCACGTCCACTCGGACTGGTCGGACGGCGGCAGCACCATCGAGGCCATGGGCCGCACGGCGGCCGGACTGGGCCACGAGTGGGCGGTCCTGACGGACCATTCGCCGAGCCTGAAGGTGGCCCGCGGCCTGTCCCCCGACCGGCTGCGGGAGCAACTGGACGTGGTGGCGCGATTCAACGAGGAGTGGGCGCCCTTCCGGCTGCTCACCGGCATCGAGTGCGACATCCTGGAGGACGGCTCGCTCGACCAGGAGCCCGAACTCCTCGACCGGCTCGACCTGGTGGTGGGGTCGGTGCACTCGAAGCTGCGGATGGACGCCCGGGCGATGACCCGCCGGATGGAGCGGGCGGTGCGCAATCCCCTGATGGACGTGCTGGGTCACTGCACGGGCCGCCTGGTGAGCGGCGGACGGCTGCGCCCGGAGTCGGAGTTCGACGCGGAACGGGTCTTCGCCGCCTGCGCCGAGTACGGCACGGCCGTGGAGATCAACAGCCGCCCGGAACGGCTCGACCCGCCGCGCCGGCTGCTGCGGCTCGCCGTGGAGGCCGGGGTGTTCTTCGCGGTGGACACCGACGCCCACGCACCCGGCCAGCTGGAGTGGCAGATCCTCGGCTGCGCGCGGGCGGAGGAGTGCGGGGTGCCCGCGGACCGGGTGATCAACACCTGGTCCGCCGACGACCTGCTCGCCTGGACTCGGGCCTGACCTGCCCGACGATCCCTCCGTGCCTGGCGAGCGCGACGCGCCTGACGAGGCCACGCACCTGGCGAGACCACGCACCCGACGCCAGGGGCCCGTCGCCAGGGGCCCGCGTCCCTCAGGCCCGCTGCCAGACCGTGGTGGCGTTGCAGAACTCACGGATGCCGTGCCCCGAGAGCTCGCGGCCGTAGCCCGAGCGCTTCACACCGCCGAAGGGGAGGGCGGGGTGGGAGG
Source organism: Streptomyces sp. NPDC051921 (assembly GCF_040680975.1). Classification (NCBI taxonomy): domain Bacteria; kingdom Bacillati; phylum Actinomycetota; class Actinomycetes; order Kitasatosporales; family Streptomycetaceae; genus Streptomyces; species Streptomyces sp. NPDC051921. The sequence goes on along the minus strand of NZ_JBFAXU010000025.1, from coordinate 148,160 downwards.
CGGTCATGCCGTTGACGAAGACGCCGCCGGCCTCCAGGTCCCGTACGAAGAAGGCGATGTCCTCGTCCCTCCGGGTCCAGACGTTCGAACTCAGGCCGAACGGGGAGTTGTTGGCGACCGCGACGGCCTCCTCAATGTCGGCCACCGGGTAGAGCGCGGCGACCGGGCCGAAGGTCTCCTCCTGGTGGATGCGCATGGCCGGGGTGATGCCGGTCAGGACCGTCGGCTGGTAGAACCAGCCGCGCGGGTGCTCGGGGGGACGGGCGCCGCCGCACAGGACGGTGGCACCGGCGGCGACCGCGTCGTCGACGAGGGCCTCCAGGTCGGTGCGCCCCTGTTCGGTGGCGAGCGGCCCGACGTCGGTGTCGTCGTCGAGGGGGTCGCCGACGGTGAGGGCGTTCATGGCGGCGGTGAAGCGCTCGGCGAAGTCGTCGTAGACGTCCTGGTGGACGATGAACCGCTTCGCGGCGATGCAGGACTGGCCGTTGTTCTGGACCCGGGCGGTCACCGCGGTCTTCACGGCCCTGGGCAGGTCGGCGGAGGGCATGACGATGTACGGGTCGCTGCCGCCGAGCTCCAGGACGGTCTTCTTGACCTCGTCGCCGGCGATCGCGGCGACGGAGCGGCCGGCCGGTTCGCTGCCGGTGAGGGTGGCGGCGACGACCCGAGGATCGCGCAGCACGCCCTCGACGGCACCGGAACCGATGAGGAGGGTCTGGAAACAACCCTCGGGGAAACCGGCGCGGCGGAACAGCTCGCCGAGGTAGAGGGCGGTCTGGGGCACGTTCGAGGCGTGCTTGAGGAGCCCGGTGTTGCCGGCCATGAGCGCCGGCGCGGCGAAGCGGATCACCTGCCAGAGCGGGAAGTTCCACGGCATGACGGCGAGGACCGGGCCGAGCGGCCGGTAGTGGACGCGTGCCAGGTCGGCCCCCGAGTCCTGCACGTCGTGCTCGGCGGGGTGCTCGTCGGCGAGCAGTGCCTCTGCGTGCTCGGCGTACCAGCGCATGGCCTTCGCGCACTTGGCGGCCTCCGCGCGGGCCGCCACGATCGGCTTGCCCATCTCGGTGGTCATGGTGCGCGCGATGTCCTCGGCGTCCTCGTCGAGGAGGGCCGCCGCCGCGCGCATCAGCCGGGCGCGTTCGGCGAAGGGGGTGGTGCGGTACTGGCGGTACGCCTCGTGAGCCGCGTCGATGCGGCGCTCGACCTCGGCGGGCCCGTGGGCCTCGTACGTGCGCAGCGTCTCGCCGGTCGCCGGGTTCACGGTGGCGATGCCCATGTCGTCTCCTCCTGGCCTCCAGCCTCACGGGCAACCTTTCGCGGCCCGGGCCCGCCCGCAATCGGGGCGGGGCGGTGGGGTGACGCGGCCGGGCCCGCCTGCCCCGTCCGGCCCCGGTCGGGCCCCCGGTCCGGCCCCGGTCCGGCCCCGGTCCGACGCCGGTCCGACCCCCGTCCGCCCCTGGTCCGCCCCGGTCCAACCTGAGTCCGCCCCGAGCCCGCCCCGGGTCCGGCCCGAGCCCGCCCCAGGTCCGGCCCGAGTCCGACCCCGGTCCGGCCCGAGCCCGCCCCAGGTCCGGCCCGAGCCCGCCCCGGGTCCAGCCCGAGCCCGCCCCAGGTCCGGCCCGAGCCCGCCCCGGGTCCAGCCCGAGTCCGCCCCAGGTCCGGCCCGAGTCCGCCCCGGTCCGCGGGAGGCACCCGGTCGGGCTCAGCCGCCCGAGACCCAGCGGAGGGAGCCGGCCAGATGGGCGCGGAAGGCGGGGTCCGCGTACGCCTCGGGGGTGTGGCCGAGCGCGGTGAAGAGGAAGCGGCCCCGGTCGGGCGCGGCGTCGCGGCACCACACCAGAGGGTGGTCGGCGCCCAGGGTGCCGCCGCGGTAGCTGGTCTCGTCGGCGCGGGCGAGGACCCGCACTCCGGTGGCCCGGGGATTGGCGGTGAAGTTGTACCACTCGTCGGTCCACTCCCACCGCCGCGGCAGCGGGCCCGTCGCGGGGTGGTCGGGCGCGTCGACGCACACGGTGCCGGGCTGGAGTTCGGGATGGGCGTCGAAGCGGGTGCCGAGGAGCTCGCCGTAGAAGGGCCAGTCGGGTTCGGCGTTGGCCGCCGCGTGGACGGCAAGAAGACCTCCGCCGGCCCGTACGTAGGCCTCGAAGGCGGCGCGGCCCGCGTCCGTGAGGACGCTGCCGGTGGTCGAGAGCAGCACGACGGCGGCGCAGCGGGCGAGCCGGTGCGGCGTGAAGACGGCGGGGTCCTCGGTGGTCTCGGTGAAGAAGCCCTCCGCGGTGGCGAGTTCGGCGAGGGCGGCGGCGCCGGCGGGGATGGAGTCGTGGCGGTAGCCCGCCGTACGGGTGTAGACGAGGACGTCCCTCGCGCTGCTGCTGTGCACGTGCCGCGGCTCCCCTGCCAAAGATCCAGTAAGCGCTTTCCGGCCTGACCGTAGCCAGCGAAATCCGGCTGCCGCAAGGCCCCCGCCTGCGGCAGACTGCGCCGATGGACCTCCTGAACCGGCCGCGCCTGGCCCTCGCCCATGTCTCCGCCCGCGCCACGGGCGGCCCGCTCGATCCCTCGCTGCGGGTGACCCTCAACTTCCACCCCACCTTCCTCGGCCGGCTCGCCGACGAGGGCGTCTACCGCTCGCAGTTCGTCACCGGCACCAGCAACGGCGGGCTCACCGCGCACCCCGGCGGGGACCGGTGGCGCTGGGAGAGCCGCATCTTCGGGGGCGCGTACGACGACGCTCCGGCGCACGAGCGGCCCGTGTACGGCGCGCTCGACTACCGCCGCCGCCCCTACGGAGCCGCGCACCGCTTCGGCTCGGCGCACCTGCGGCTCACGCCGGCCACGCTGGCGCGGACGACCTTCTGCTATCCGGACAGCGTCATGGAGCCCGAGGACTTCGGCGTCGCGGAGCGGATGGCGCTCGTCGCGCTCGCCGAGGCGGACGGCCTGGACGCGCTCGACGACTGCGTCGAAGCGCATGTGCACGGCCCGGTAGAGATCGGCCGCGACGTGGAGGCGCTGGTCCTCGACCCCTCCTTCCGCGGTACGGAGGTGGAGGCCGCGGCCCGGGCGCTCCCCTGCCCCGTGGAATGGCACGGCGGTTTCCGGCTCTCGGTCGGAGAGCTCCGGCGGCATCCGGAGTACCGGGGGCCGGAGTACGTGGAACTGGGCGCCGAGATCGCCGTGGACGGGTGGCTGGACCCGCGGACCGTGCAGGAGGCGGCCGAGTCGGGCCGGTACGACCGGCAGGACGTGAAGCGGGTCTGGCACCTGCTGGCCCGGTTCGGGGCCCCGGAGAACTGAGCGCCGGGGTCATTGTCGTACCGGTTCACGTCTCTGTACCTTCTGGCGCGCCCGCCGTGCCACCCTCGGGGGGGACCATGAGCACCCTGCCGCCCGCCCTCGCCGCCCGCCGTCGGCCCCCTGCCCGAGGGGGTCACGCTGCCGCTGCCGCCGTCCTTCGGCTCCGTCGAGGAGGAGCGCCGCGACCGCAAGGAGCAACTGGCCGCCGGCTTCCGCCTCTTCGGCCGGTTCGGCTTCTCGGAGGGCGTCGCCGGACGCGTCACGGTGCGGGACGCGGGGGCACCGGACACCTTCGGGGTCAACCCCTTCGGCGACGGCTACGGCTGACCCACCGGACGGGTGGAGGCCGCCAACAGCGGTGCCAGGAAGTCGCGTTCGAGACTGCCGGGGGGCAGGACGTCCGGTTCGACGTAGCTCTGCCCGAGTCCGCCCTCGCGCAGGGCGACGATCAGCCTGGCGAACCGGTCGGCTTCCACGGTGAGTTCGAGGCCCGCTCGGCGCAGCACCAGCTCCAGGCCGCGGGCGATCTCGGCGCGCAGCCGGGCGTCGTGCCGGGCGAGCACCCATGCCGCCTGGGGATCACGGATGGCGTGCAGGGTGAACTCGGTGCTGACCAGGTACCAGTCCCGCTCGTCCGGCTCCACCCGCGAGGCGAGATCGGCCAGCCGCTCCAGGGTGCACTCCTCGGGGGTGAGCGCGTCGATCGACTCGGCGAGGTGGCTGACGATCCGCTCACCGTGCTCGTCGAACAGGGCGAGGAAGAGTTCCTCCTTGCTCGCGAAGTTCGAGTAGTACGCGCCGCGCGTGAATCCGGCGCGCTCGCATATCTGCTCGATCGACGCGGCGTGGAAGCCGTGCTCGGCGAAGACCTCCAGGGCCGCCTTCAGGAGGGCCGCGCGGGTGCGGGGCCGGCGCTCGGTGACACCTTTCGGCACGGGCGGCTCCTCCTTCGCTTCCCCTCCACGGGGCGGTCGGCTCCCTAGCGGGGAGCGGGTCACCCACCCCTCCGAGGGCGGGCAGGCGCCCACGATACCGGCGGCTCGCCGGGGCGCGGACGGGCCGTCGACGTTAAGATTCACGCATGGGAGAGCGGCCCGTCGCGCCCGCCGCACCCGAACTGGTCCTCGAGATCGACGGGGACGCGACCCTGATGAACCCGAGCCGCGTCTATCGCATCGGGCGCGACCCCACCAGCGACTTCGTCCTCGCCGATGCCCGGACGTCATGGCACCACGCGGTGCTGCGGGCGGTCGGCGACCACTGGACCCTCGAGGACGAGGGCAGCACGAACGGCACCTACGCCGACGACCGCCGGGTGCACCTCAGCACGGTCGGCCCCGGCACGGTCATCCGCTTCGGCCATCCCTCGGACGGCCCCACGGCCGTACTCCTGTCCTCCGGGGCGCCACCCCGGGCCCCCGACGGCCCACCGGCCCGACCGACGCCCCCGGAGCCGGTACGGGCGGAGCCGGCGGGGCCCCCGCCGCCCGTGGGCGCGGACCCCGCGCCGCCCCCGGACGCCGTACCGGCGGCACCGGCGGCACCGGCCTGGCCGGAACCTCCGGCGCCCGACCGCGCACCGCCCGAACCCCCGCCGTCCGACCGCGTAGGGCCCGAACCCCCGGCGCCCCCGGCGTCCGGGGGCCCGACCCCCGCGCCCCCGGGCCTCGTGTACCCGGCGCCGCCGCCCCCACCGCCCCGCCCGGCCTCGGTCTCGTACCCGGCCGTCACCGGGACCTTCCGGCAGCCGACCGCCGTGCGGCCGCTGCCGGCCCACTCGGTCCGGATCGGCAGGGCCGCGGACAACGACCTGGTCGTCGACGACCTCACCGTCTCGCGTCGGCACGCCGAGCTGCGGGCCGAGCCGGACGGCACGTACTGGATCCATGACCTCGGCAGCCACAACGGCACTTTCCTCAACGGGCGGCCCATCGCGCACGCGCGTGTGACGGCCGAGGACATCGTGGGCATCGGCCACTGCGCGTTCTGTCTCATCGGCGGCGACCTCGTCGAGTTCACCGACACCGGAGAGGTCTCCCTCGACGTGCAGGAGCTGGCCGTCACCGTCGACCACGGCCGCAAGACCCTCCTGGACGGCGTGTCCTTCCCCGTGGGGCAGAAGTGCCTGCTCGCCGTCGTGGGCCCGTCCGGCGCGGGCAAGTCGACGCTGCTCGGCGCGCTCACGGGACAGCGGCCCGCCGACCGGGGCACGGTCCTCTACGACGGGCGCGACCTCTACCGGGACTACGCGGAGCTGCGCCAGCGCATCGGTCTCGTCCCGCAGGACGACATCCTGCACCTCCAGCTCACCGTCCGCCGGGCCCTGGCCTACGCCGCCGAGCTGCGCTTCCCCGAGGACACCGCGGCCGCCGAGCGGCGGGCCCGGGTGGACGAGGTGATCGGCGAACTCGGCCTGCAGGAGCGGGCCGCGCAGCCGATCCACAGCCTTTCCGGCGGCCAGCGCAAGCGGGTGAGCGTGGCGCTGGAACTCCTCACGAAACCGTCCCTGCTCTTCCTCGACGAGCCGACCTCCGGGCTGGACCCCGGCATGGACCGCTCCGTGATGCACATGCTGCGCGGGCTCGCGGACGACGGGCGCACCGTCATCGTCGTCACCCACAGTGTGCTGAGTCTGGACGTCTGCGACCGGCTGCTCGTCCTCGCGCCGGGTGGGCGCGTGGCCTATTACGGTCCGCCGGGCGAATCTCTGGACTTCTTCGGCTTCCCGCAGTGGCCGGAGGCGTTCGAGGCCTTCGAGAACGACCGCGACCGCGACTGGGCGGGCCAGTACCGGGGCTCGCGCTTCCACCGGCAGTACATCGAGGACGCCACCGTGCGGCCGAGCCCGCCGTACGCGGGTGCGCCGCCGGTGCCGGTGCCGCCGCCGAAGGCGCAGAGCTGGTGGTCCCAGCTGCGTACCCTCGTCCGGCGGTACGCGGCCGCCCTGTCCGCCGACCGGACCTTCCTGGCCATCATGATCGCGCTGCCCTTCGTCATGGGCGCGATGGCCCGCGCGCTGTCCGAGGGGAAGCTCAATCCCGAGTCGACCCTGAACGTCCTGCTGATCCTGTGCGTCGGCGGGGTTCTGACGGGGGCGGCGAACGCGGTACGGGAACTCGTCAAGGAGCGGACGATCTACCGCCGCGAGAGAGCCGTCGGCCTGTCCCGTTCGGCGTACCTGATGTCCAAGGTGGTCGTGCTCGGCCTGATCACGATCGTGCAGGCGGTGGTGCTCACCCTGGTCGCGCTGGTCGGTGTCCCGCTCGGGGCCCCCGACGGCAAGGGGGTGCTGATGCCGCCGCTCGTGGAGATCACCCTGGCCGTCGCCCTGCTCGCGTTCACGGCCATGATGCTCGGCCTGTTCGTCTCCGCGCTGGTGCGCAAGGAGGAGGTGACGATGCCGTTGCTCGTCCTCCTCGCCATCGTGCAGGTGGTGTTCTGCGGGGCGCTGCTCAACGTGAGCGGCACCCCGGTCCTGGAGCAGCTGGCGTGGCTGGTGCCGTCGCGGTGGGCGTTCGCCGCGATGGGCGCGACCATCGACATCGGCGCGACCGTGCCGGGCGAGAAGACCGCCGATCCGCTGATGGACCACACCCTCGGTGCCTGGCTCTTCGACATGGGGATGCTGGTGGTGCTCAGTGTCGTCCTCGGGCTCGTGGTGGCCCGGCTGCTGCGCCGGCACGAGCCGGTCGTGATGCGGAGGTAGCCCGTGGTAGCTACGGAATACGTGCCGGACTTCGTCCCGGACTTCCGGCCCACGCACGTCGTGCCGCGCGAAGGCCTGCCCGCGTGGGAGGCGCCCGACCCGGCGCTGCCGACGGAGCCGCTGGACGCGTTCCTGCCGGTGCAGCTGCTCGAACGCGTCGGCGACTGGGGACAGGTGCTCTGCTCGAACGGCTGGTCCGCGTGGGTCGACGCGCGCCTCCTCGTCTCCGTTCCCGGCGATCCGCCCGCCGCCGGCCGCCCGCTCGCCCGGACCGCCGACCCGCGCCCGCTGATCGCCCGCGCGGAGGACGCCCTGGGCCGCTACCGGCGGGCCGCCGAGGAGCTCTCGGCGGGGCGGGCGGACGGCGAGACGTTCCGGCGCCGCACCCGGGGTCTGCGGGTCGGGATGGTCGTCGACGGCGAGTCGCTGTGGCTGTACGACGCGGAGCACGAGCGGTGGGTGTACTGCGACGGCACCGGGCTGAGCACGTACGCGGCCTCCGCCCGCCCCTCGGCGGCGCCCGCTGCCGGGGAACCGGTGCACGAGCCGACCCAGGTGGTGCCCGAGCTGCTCCTGGAGGAGAGCCCCGGCGCCACGCGGGTCGTCGACTCCTCCGGGGAGGGCGCCGGCCGCCCGGGGCACGAGGGGCGCCCGGGGCACGGGGGGCGCCCGGGGCACGGGGGCCGCCCGGGGCACGGGGGGCGCCCGGACGAGCCGGGTGACGGCGGATGACCGGGGCGGACGGACGGACGGACGGGCCGGGTACGGGCCCGGACGGCGCGGACACCACCCCCGGCGTTCCCGCTCCGGACGCGGACGCCTCGGACCACACGCCCGGCGGGCCCGCTCGGGGGCCAAACGGCGCGGACACCACTCCGGGCACCCCGGGCGCGGGCCCGTCGGGCACGGCACCCGGCGCCGTCGCCCCGGCTCCCGCCGCCTCCGGTGTGATCGCCGGACTTCCGGCGGGCCGGGACTCGGGACTGCTGGGCATGCGGGTGGCCGGGTACGTCGTGGAGGAGGAGATCGGGCGCGGCGGCATGGCGGTGGTGTACCGGGCCCGTGACCTGCGGCTCGACCGGAGCGTGGCGCTGAAGCTGCTCGCTCCCGAGCTGGCCCGCAACGACACCTTCCGCAAGCGCTTCGCGCACGAGTCGCGGGTGGCCGCGGCCATCGACCACCCGCACATCGTGCCGGTCTTCGAGGCGGGCGAGACGGAGGGCGTGCTCTACATCGCGATGCGGTACGTGCCGGGCCAGGACCTCCGGGCCCTGCTGGACCGCGAGGGTGCCCTGGAGCCGGTGACGGCGGGGCGGATCGCGGTGCAGGTGGCGTCGGCGCTGGACGCGGCACACGCCCACGACCTGGTGCACCGGGACGTGAAGCCGGGCAACATCCTGGTCGCCGAGGGTACCGACCGGGACCATCCCGAGCACGTGTACCTGACCGACTTCGGTCTGACGAAGAAGTCGCTGTCCCTGACCGGTTTCACGTCGGTGGGACAGTTCGTGGGCACCCTCGACTACGTGGCGCCCGAGCAGATCTCCGGCAAGCCGGTGGACGGCCGCTGCGACGTCTACAGCCTGGCGTGCGTGGTCTTCGAGACGCTCACCGGGGTGCCGCCGTTCCGCAGGGACGACGACATGGCGCTGCTGTGGGCCCACCAGTACGATCCGCCGCCCCCGCTCTCGGAGGAGCGGGCGGGGCTGCCGGAGGCGGCGGACGCGGTGTTCGCACGGGCCCTGGCGAAGGCTCCGGAGGAGCGGTACGGGACGTGCCTGGAGTTCGTCGCGGAGCTGCGGGCGGTCCTGGAGCGGGGGGAGCGGGGCCCCACGCCACCGCCCGAGGAGACGGACCGGTGGCCGGAGGGCCCGCCCCCGGAGCCGCCGACCTGGGCGCGCCCGGTGTTCAGGGAGTCCTGACGTCGGCCGCCGGTGGAGTCTCGACCTCGCCCCGGCGGCGGACGCGGCCGGCCAGGAGTCCGCCGAGGAAGCCGGCCACCAGGCCCCACAGGAGGGCGAGGCCGACGGTCTTCCAGATGTGGGGGCGGAGCACGACCTCGCCGCCGAGTGCCTCCAGGTCGCCGATGCCGAGGATGGACAGGCCGAAGCGGGCCTCGACGTGGGTGAGCGGGGTGATCACCAGCATGGTGACGGCGAAGCCGATCCCGAGGTGCAGGGCGTGCTGCCAGGGCTTGATCCGGGCGGGTGAGCGGGTGGCCGCGACGAAGGCGGCGCCGAGGACGAGCACGGCGGCGATCGGCAGCAGCCACCAGGCGCGTTCGTCGTAGGCGGCGAGGGAGGACAGGTCGACGGTCTTCAGCTCCCTGCCGTCGCCGCCGCGCAGCACCGAGTCGAGGATCTGCGGCATGGGCAGGCCGAACGGGCCGTCGACCTTGCCGTCGTAGGAGCCGCCGATGCCGACGACGAGGGCCAGCCAGCTGACGTTGGGCAGGCCGAGCAGCAGGACGGCGAAGGTCTCGGCGGCGTGCCCCTTGGTGGCGGCGACGACCAGGCCGATGACGAGGCCGACGGCGACGTACGCGAGGACCAGGAGCAGCAGCGCGGAGGCGGCCGGGCGGACGATCTGGTGGTGGCGGACCAGGCGGGTCGGCAGGGGGGTGCGGCGGGAGACGAGCAGCGCGATGACGAGGACGCCGAGGATCCACAGGAGGCCGTAGAAGAGGGTGGGTCCGACGTGTGTGGTGAAGCCGACGCTGGGCTGCGCGGCGTCGAGGAGGTCCTTGAAGAGGTCCCCCAGGTCGCCGGTCTCCTCGGCGCTGCCACCGCCGAGGCTGATGGGGAAGTCGTGGCGGGCGAGTGCGCTGACTCCGCCGAGGGCGGCCAGCCACAGCACGACGGTGGGCACGGCGAGCGCGAGGAGGTCGCGGACCCGGGCGACGGCGTGGTGGCGCAGCGGACGCAGGAAGAGGCTTCCGGTGACGAGTGCGCCCACCAGGGTGACGGTGAGGGGCATGGCGGTCAGTTCGGCCTGGGTGCCCGCGAGGGATCCGGCTTCGCCGGAGAGTCCGACCTGACCGCCGGTGGCCATGACGACGACGGCGGCGAGGACGGCGACGAAGGCGCCGGATCCGCCCGGCAGGTCGGCCGCGCCCGCGGCCCACAGGCCGAGGGCGGCGGTGAGGCCCATCGCGAGGTAGCCGGCGACGACGGCGACGAGACCGGCCGCGAGGCCGCGGGCGAGGAGCCCCGTGGCGTCGGCGGGCGCGGTCCGGCCGGGTGGGGTGGGGAGCCGTTTGCTCACCCTGCCCACGCTAATGCCGGCGGATGCGGTCCGCTTGCGGGCGGCACCGGTTCGGCGCACACAATGGGCGCGGAACGGAAGAAAGGGAAAAACGTGACTTCCCACCCGCCGTCCGGCCAGCCCTCGGTACCTCCCAGCGGCCCGCCCTCCGGCCCCCTCTCGGGCCCCGGCACGCGCCCCGACCAGCCGGCACCCCCGCCACGCTCCGGCCCCCCGCACGACGATTCGGGCGGGGGCGGCCGTGGTGGCGGCGGGGGCGGCCGTGGTGGCGGCGGCTCCGGCGGCGGTGCGGGAGGCGGAGGCGGCCAGGGCCCTTGGTGGCGCTCCGTCCCCAAGGTGGCCTCCCTGACCGCCGTCCTGGTGGCGGTCGTCGCGCTCGTCGTCGTCCTCACCCAACGGAACGACGGCGGCGGTTCGAACCAGGCCGGCTCGGGAGGCGGTGAGGTGTTCCTGCAGAACACCTCCGCGAGCGGCCCCGACCCCTTCACCCGCTCCACCGCCCGTGCGGTCGCCGCGAACGTGTCACCCCCGCCGCTGCCCAGCGGGACCGGCGCGGACGCCAACGCGACGCTCAGCGTGTCGGGTTCGGCGCCCGGCCTGTATGGCGGCACGCACCGGACCGCGAGCTGCGACGTCGAGGCGCAGGTCCGCTTCCTCTCCGCCGAGCCCGCCAAGAACGCGGCCTTCGCCTCGGTGATCGGCATCAAGTCCACCGAAGTCCCCGGCTATCTGCGCTCCCTGACGTCGCTTCAACTGAGGGTGGACACCCGGGTGACCAACCACGGCTTCCGGGGCGGCTCCCCCGTCCCGTACCAGTCGGTGCTCCAGGCGGGCACGGCGGTCCTGGTCGACGACCACGGGGTGCCGCGGGTGCGCTGCGCCTGCGGCAATCCGCTCACCCCGCCGGTCGCCCAGAAGGAGCCGAAGCAGGTCGGCAACGCCTGGCCGGGGTACCGGACGAGCAAGGTCGTGGTCGTGCAGCCGTCCGTGACGGTGATCAACGTCTTCGTGATCTACGACCTGCACGACGACCGCTGGATCGCCCGCAAGCCGGGCGACACGGGCCACCACGACAAGCACACGACACCCCCGCCGCACCCGTCGAAGTCCCCGTCCACGTCGCCCTCGAAATCCCCCTCCACGTCCACGTCCCCGTCGACGTCGCCGTCCTCGCCGGTGCCGTGCGTGACCGTCACGGGCACCGAGACCCCGACGCCCAGCAACGGCGTGACACCCTCTCCCTGCCCCGTGCCGCTCACGTCGACGACCTCGCCCAGTCCCTCGACGTCGAGCTCCTCGGCGACGCCGTCCTCGTCACCGCCGTCCTCGTCGGCGTCGTCGCCGTCGACCGCGTCGTCGGGCCCGGGGTCGCAGCCCGCCGTGGACGACACCACGACGACGGAGGCTGCGAGCGAGTCCACCTTCGACGCCTCGTCGCGACCCGCCACCGCGAGCGCGCCCATGTCGTCGTCGGCCACCAGGTCCTCGTCGCCGCCCTCGCCGGGCGCGCCCGGATCTCAGCCGCTGGCCTGAGCGCTGTCCCCGGGCAGGCGCGGCGGCCGTCCGCCGCGTTCCACGGCCCCCGTCTCCGTACCCGCCCACGCGAGTACGGGCGCGGGGGCGTGGCGTCGCAGCACGCGCGCCTCGCCACGCCGCAGCACCGGCCCGGGAACCACCACGACGGGCCCCTCGGCACCCTCCATGACGGCTCGCAGCACCGGCCTTCGGCGCGGCCGGCCGAACCGGCCGCGAGCCCGGGTGACCCCCAGCACCAGCAGGTCCCCCGGCTCGTCGGCCGCCGCGACGAGAGCCGCCGCAGGGGCGTCCCGGACGATCCGCCGTTCGACGGGCACCCCCGGGGGCACTCCGCCGAGAGCGTCGTCGAAGGCCTGCGCGAGCCGCAGCCGGGCGTCGTCCGCCCACGTGCGCGCCCATGCCCGGTCGGGCATCCGGGCGTGGAGCGCCTCGCCCTCGGGCGGCTCCCACGCGAGCACCGCGAGCAGTCCGGCGCCGTCGCGGCGGGCGAGAGCGGTGGCGCGGCGCAGCGCGGCGAGCGAGGCGAGCGAGCCGCTGACACCGACGACGATCCGACTCATGCCGACGCTCCGGGGCGCGGAGGCCGGATCCGATATCCCGGAGATCGCGTGGGGATCCGGATGCTCCGCGCCCGGATCCGATCGCGCAGGGCCTGGATCCCCCGCCACCGAGCTCGGATCCGATATCCGAGATCCCACGGTGGCGCGATCCGCTCCTCCGCGCTCCGCTGCCACATCCTTTCGTCGCGATCAGTGACGTAACCGGGCATGTTCCCCACTCCTCTCCCCTTGGGCCTCCAGGCCACTGACACGGAGTCTGTAGCCTTATTGGCCTGGACAGCAGAGCCAATGAGGAGTGATTGGCATGGCAGAGGGTCGAGTGGTCCGCACCGTGGTCGCCGTGTCGGACCGCACGTTGAGCGGCCGGCAGCTGGCGGTGCTCCTCACCCCGCCGGAGCAAGGGCGCTTCGGCTATCGCGAACTGGCCCGGGCGGTGCGGGAGACGCTGCTCGACGGGCGGGTGGCGCTGCGGATGCGGCTGCCCGCCGAGCGAGAGCTGGCCGGGGTGCTCGGGGTGAGCCGGACCACGGTCACCGCCGCGTACGACCTGCTGCGGGAGAGCGGATACGCGCACAGCCGGCAGGGCGCGGGCACCTGGACGACGCTGCCCGAGGGACAGACGCCGATCGGTCCCGCCGCGATCCACGGGGACGGCGAGTCCGTGATCGACCTCGCGCTCGCCGCGCCCGAGGCGCCGACGGGGGTCCTCACCGAGGCGCTCGCCGTCGCCTCAGCCGAGCTGCCCCGGTACGCGACGTCCCAGGGCTACCACCCGTACGGGCTGCCCGAACTGCGCGTGGCCCTCGCCGACCGGTACACCGCCCGCGGTCTGCCCACCCGCCCCGAGCAGATCCTCGTCACCACCGGCGCCCAGCAGGCGCTCGCCCTCGCCCTCGCGCTGCTCGGCGGGCCCGGGGACCGGGTACTGGCCGAGAACCCCTCGTACACCAACGCCCTGGACGCCATGCGCGGCCACCGGATGCGGATCACGCCCGTCCCGGTGACCGAGGCCGGCTGGGACAGCGGGCTGATCGACGCGGCCCTGCGGCAGACCGCGCCGCGGCTCGCGTACCTGATCCCCGACTTCCACAATCCCACGGGCCGGCTCATGCCGGACGAGCAGCGGCGGGAGATCGCCCGGGCGGCCCGGGCCACCGGGACGTGGCTGCTGGTGGACGAGACCCTCGCCGACATCGCCCTGGACGTGCCCGCGCCCCGGCCGTTCGCGGCCTCGGCCGGTCCCGGCACCGGTGAGCAGATCATCAGCGTCGGCTCGCTCAGCAAGAGCTGCTGGGGCGGGCTGCGGGTCGGCTGGGTGCGGGCCTCCTCGCGGGTGGTGACGGAACTGGCGCGGGTGCGGATCACGCACGACCTCGCGGGGTCGGTCCTCGACCAGCTGCTGGCCGTCGCCCTGATCGACCGGATCGACCCGCTGCTCCCGGGCCGGGCGGCGGAGCTGCGGCGGCGCAGGGAGGCCCTGGTGTCGGCGCTCGCCCGGCACCTGCCCGAGTGGCACTGGACGCTGCCGCCGGGCGGTCTGTGCCTCTGGATCGACCTCGGCCGGCCGATCGCCTCGCAGCTCGCGGCGCGCGCCCTGCGACACGGGGTGCGGGTGGAGGGCGGCGCCCGGTTCGGGGTGGACCCGGGCACCCACGAACACCGGCTCCGGATCCCCTACGCGCTGCCGGGCGAGGTGTACGAGCCGGCGGCCGAGCGGCTCGCGGCGGCCCTGGAGGGCGCCCCGGCCCGGATCGCCGACCCCGGTCTGCCGGACTGGGTGGCCTGAGGCCCGCGCGCACCGATAATCGGATGCCCGGGGCAACGGCCCTGTGTACGGTCGACCGGGTGGAACCACTGACCGACAAACAGATCCGCGCGTCCTTCGTGAACTGCACGAAGGGCGACGCGGCGCGGATGAAGCTCCCGCTCGACTTCGCCGAACTCCCCTGGGAGGACCTGGACTTCCTGGGCTGGGTCGATCCGGGCGCGCCGTTGCGCGCCCATCTCGTCGTGCCGCGCCCGGAGGGTCCGGTGGGCATCACGCTGCGGGTGCCGGCCGTCGGCCGCACCAGCGCGATGAAGTCCAGCATGTGCCAGATCTGCCTGACCTCGCACGCCTCCTCCGGCGTGACCCTGCTGGTCGCGCCCCTGGCCGGGGTCCGCGGGCGGGAGGGCAACACGGTGGGCACGTACCTCTGCGCCGACCTCGCCTGCCCCCTCTACGCGCGCGGGAAGCTGCAGCCGAAGCTCCGCGGCCGGCGCCACGAGGAGTCCCTGACGGTCGACGAGCAGGTCGCCCGGATGATGGGCCATCTGGACGCCTTCGTGGACCGGGTGACGGCCGGCTGACCGGCACGCGGGGTGAGCGTCCGAGCGCGGCGAGCCCTTGCGCGGGTCCTCCCAGTCCCTCACCGGCGTGTAGTGCTCACCTCCAGCGTCCCCCGTCCTCCGTGCCCGCTCCACTCGGCGGGCCGACCCGCGTCGTACGGCGCCGGCCGGGGGGTCAGCGGAAGGCCTGCTCGCCGGTGAGCGCCTTGCCGATGACCAGGGAGTGCACCTCGCTGGTGCCCTCGTAGGTGAGGACCGACTCCAGGTTGTTGGCGTGACGCAGCACCGGGTACTCCAAGGTGATGCCGTTGGCGCCGAGGATCGTGCGGCACTCGCGGGCGATGGCGATGGCCTCGCGGACGTTGTTCAGCTTGCCCACGCTGATCTGCTCGGGGGTCAGCGTGCCCGCGTCCTTGAGGCGGCCGAGGTGGACGGCGAGCAGCATGCCCTTGCCGAGCTCCAGGGACATGTCGGCGAGCTTCTGCTGCGTCAGCTGGTACGAGGAGAGCGGCCGGGCGAAGACCGTGCGGTCGCCGGCGTAGGAGATGGCCGTCTCCAGACAGTCGCGGGCGGCGCCGAGGGCGCCGAAGACGATGCCGAAGCGGGCCTCGTTGAGGCAGCCGAGCGGGCCGGAGAGGCCGCGGGCCCCGGGAAGCATCGCGTCGGCGGGCAGACGCACGTCCTCCAGGACGAGTTCACTGGTGACGCTGGCGCGCAGGGACAGCTTCTGCTTGATCTCGGGTGCGCTGAAGCCGGGGGCGTCGGTGGGGACGACGAAGCCGCGGACGCCGTCCTCGGTACGGGCCCAGACGACGGCGACGTCGGCGACGGAGCCGTTGGTGATCCACATCTTGGTGCCGTTGAGCACCCAGTCCGCGCCGTCCCGCTTGGCGTTGGTCCGCATGGCACCCGGGTCGGAGCCGGCGTCCGGCTCGGTGAGGCCGAAGCAGCCGATGTACTCGCCGGCGGCCATCCCGGGCAGCCAGCGCTGCTTCTGCTCCTCGGAGCCGAACTTCCAGATCGCGTACATGGCGAGCGAGCCCTGGACGGAGACGAGCGAGCGCAGTCCGGAGTCGACCGCCTCCAGCTCCATGCAGGCGAGGCCGTACGCGACGGAGTCGGTGCCCGCGCAACCGTAGCCCTCCAGGTGCATGCCGAGGACGCCGAGGCCGCCGAGGGTGCGGGCGAGCTCACGGGCCGGGACGGCGCCGCTCTCGAACCACTCGGCGACGTGCGGGCGCAGTTCGCGGTCGGCGAGGGCGCGTACGGTGCGGCGGATCTCCCGCTCCTCGTCGGTGAGCAGTCCGTCGACCGCGAGCAGGTCGAGCGGATGGACGGGCGCGGACTGCGACGAACGCGGCGACTGCGGCGACGACTTCACGGACGGCCTCCTGGCGACTGTGGCAACTCGGCGAGCCGCAGCCTAGCCCCAGATTGGATATTGGATCCAGTATTGAATATCCGATCTCCGATGCATACGGTCCGCTTGGATCGGATCGCCGGAGCAGCGCCGACGCGAGGAGAGCGGAATGCACGCGGAACAGCGGGAGCCCCACCCGGAGACGCCCCCGGCCGGCGCCCTCTCCGGGGTCGTCGTCGCGGACTTCGGCCGGGTGCTGGCCGGCCCGTACATGACGATGCTCCTGGCGGACCTCGGCGCCGAGGTCGTGAAGATCGAGCGCCCCGGATCGGGGGACGACACCCGCGCGTGGGGCCCGCCGTTCGCCGACGGCCAAGCCACCTACTTCCTCGGCGTGAACCGCAACAAGCGCTCCGTGGCGCTCGATCTGACCGACCCCGCGGACCTGGAGACGGCCCGGGCGATCGTCGACCGCGCCGACGTGCTCGTCGAGAACTTCCGCCCCGGCACCATGGACAAGCTCGGCCTCGGCTACGAGCGGGTGCGGACGACCAACCCCGGCCTGGTCTACTGCTCCGTCACGGGATTCGGCTCCGCCGAGGGCGCCGCGCTGCCCGGCTACGACCTGCTCGTGCAGGCCATGGGCGGACTCATGAGCGTCACCGGCGAGCCGGGCGGCCCCGGGACCAAGGCGGGCGTCGCGCTGGTCGACGTGATCACCGGCCTGCACGCGGGCATGGGCGTCCTCGCCGCGCTCCGCCACCGCGAGCGCACCGGCGAGGGCCAGCGGCTCGAGGTGTCCCTGCTGGGGTCCCTCCTGTCCGCGCTCACCAACCAGGCGGCGGCCCACCTCGCGGCCGGCGTCGTCCCCCGCGCCATGGGCAACCGGCACCCCAGCATCACCCCGTACGAGGTCTTCGAGGCGAGCGACCGCCCGCTCGTCCTGGCCGTCGGCAACGACCGCCAGTTTCGCACCCTGTGCGCCCGGATCGGCAGCGCGGCGCTCGCCGACGACCCCCGCTTCGCCTCCAACGCGGCCCGGGTCGCGCACCGCGAGGAGCTGGTCGCGGCACTGTCCGGGCCGCTGGCGCGGCGCACCGCCGACGCCTGGTTCGAGGAGCTCACCGCCGCCGGGGTGCCCTGCGGCCCCATCAACGACCTCGCCGGTGCCTTCGCGCTCGCCGACCGGCTCGGCCTGCGACCACGGGTCCCCGCCGGCGCGGCGGGGCCCGGCCAGGTCGCCCACCCCGTCACGTTCGACGCCACCCCCGCCGCCTACCGCTCCGCTCCCCCGCGGCTCGGCGAGCACACCGCCGAGGTGCTCGCCGAACTCGGACGGCCCGGCGACCGCGTCCACGACCGGACGGGCTCCGAGACCGGCTCCTGAGCAGCCCGTCCGCCGGTCGTCCACAGGCCCCGACGGCCTGTCGGCGGCCGTAGGAAGATGTACGCCACGCATTCGAGGGAAAGGGCACAGCGATGAGCAGCGCCGTGGAGAGGAGGCGGCCGCCGACCGCCCAGCAGTTCGTGCTGGAGGAGCTGCGACGCGCCATCACGACCGGTGAGTTGCGGCCCGGCGGCCCGATACGGCAGGACACGCTCGCGGCGCGGCTGGACGTGAGCCGTGTCCCGCTGCGCGAGGCGCTCAAGACCCTGGAGGCCGAGGGCCTGGTGGTGCACCACGTCCACCGGGGCTATTTCGTCGCCGAGTTGTCCCTGGACGACCTCGAGGAGATCTACCGGATCCGCCGGCTCCTGGAGACGGAGGCGGTCCGCGCGGCCCTGTACCGCATGCCGGACGGGCTGGCCGACTCGCTGACGCGAATCCAGGAGGAGGTGGAGCGGGCCGCCCGCGCCGGCGACGTGACGGCGATGGCCGACGCCAACCGGCGCTTCCACTTCGCCCTGGTCGAGGCCTCGGGCATGCCTCGCCTGGTGCGCCTGATCGCCACGCTGTGGGACGCCACCGACGCGTACCGCTCGCTCTACTACACCGAGCGGACGCACCGGGAGCTCGCGGTCCACGAGCACCGGGCGGTCATCTCGGCCGTGACCGAGGGCGACGAGGCCGCGGCGGTCCGCTCGCTCGACGAGCACCGCGACCACGCCGTCGCCGCGCTGCGCGAGGTGCTCGACCTGGGGTGAGCCACGGGGCGCCGGGGGCGGGGGTGCGGCGCCGCTGCACGCGCCCGACGATGGAGGGGGATTCCCTTCCGGAAGGCGCCGACGATGTGCAGCAGCCGTGACACCCACCGTGGCAGCACCTCTTCCGTCCTCGACGTCCTGGTCGTCGGCGCGGGCCCGGTCGGGCTCACCGCCGCGGCCGAGCTGCGCCGACACGGCACGAGGGTGCGACTGGTCGACCGGTTGCCGGAGCGCCTGCCGTACGCCAAGGCGGTGGGCATCCAGCCGCGCACCTTGGAGGTCTGGGACCGGATGGGCTGTGTGCGGGCGGCGCTGGAGGCCGCGGTGCCGCTGCGCGGGCAACTCCTCTACCGGGACGGCGTCGAGCAGGCCCGGATCGAGCTGTCCCTGCCGGACGACGTCCCGTACCGCTTCGCGGCGCTGCCGCAGTACGAGACGGAGCGGATCCTGGAGGAGTTCCTGGCCCGCTTCGGGACGCGGATCGAACGGGGCACGGAGCTGGCCGGGTTCGCGCAGGACGAGGACGGGGTGACCGCCCGGCTGGTCCGCGCGGGCTCCGACGGGCAGCCGGCCGAGGAGGAGGTCCGCTGCCGTTATCTGGTGGGCTGCGACGGCGCGCACAGCTCGGTCCGCAAGGGACTCGGCCTCTCCTTCGAGGGCGGGGCGTTCCCCGAGGAGTTCATGCTGGGGGACGTGGAGGTGGACTGGGACCTGCCGGCCGGGTACGGCGTGCGGTCCACGCGCCACGGCACCGACGGCGCCCCGGACGACGTCCTCGTGTGCATTCCGCTGCCGGGCCGCGGCCGGTACCGCGTGTCGATGCGGGTGCCGCCCGACGGGTCCGCCGCACGACGGGCCGAGCCCGCCGGCGACGGGGTGGCGCACGGCCTGGAAGGCGGGGGGCCGGGACTCGCGGACATCCAGGCGGTGCTCGACCGGCTGTCCCCGCGGCCCGTCACGGCCTCCGCGCTGCGCTGGTCCTCGGTGTTCCGGATCAGTCACCGGCTGGTCGACCGGTACGGCCGGGGGCGGGTGTTCGTCGCCGGCGACGCGGCGCACATCCATCCCCCGACCGGCGCCCAGGGCATGAACACCGGTATCCAGGACGCCTTCAACCTGGCCTGGAAGCTCTCCCTCGCCGCCGCGGGCGCGGCGGGTCCGGGGCTGCTCGCCAGTTACGACGCGGAGCGCCGCCCCGTGGGCGAGGAGGTCGTGGGCCGCACCGTGCGGCACGCGAAGGCCGGCGGGGTGCAGGCCGACCCGGAGGACCGGGCCACCCTGATGCTGCGCGAGGCGCAGCTGCTGGTCGGCTATCGCGGCAGCCCGGTCGTCGGCCTCCCGGATCCCGCGGGCGACGGCGCCGGGCCGCAGCCGGGCGACCGGGCGCCGGACTGCGCGGGCCTCACCGCAGCCCTGACGTCCTATCCACTGCGTCTCCACGACCTGTTGCGGGACCGCGGGCACGTGCTCCTGCTCTACGGGGACGGCACCGGCGACACCGAGGCGGCCGCCGGTCTCGCCGAACTCGCCCGGCAGGCACACGAGTCCACCGGGGGCGCGGTCACGGCATGCCTCCTGCTCCCCCAGGACGCGGCGGCCGCTCCGGGCGTGCCGTGCGCCGGCGCCGCACCGCCCCCCGCCCCCGTGTACCGGGACGCACGCGGGGAGTTCGCGCTGCGGTACGCCGTGCGGGGGCCGACGGCCTTCCTCGTACGGCCCGACGGGCATCTCGGCGCACGGCTGCGGCCGCCCGGGGCGGAGCCGCTCGTCGCGTACCTGGCAGGCGTGTTCCGTGGATGAGGGCCGTCGGGGCCGTGGCCCCCGCCGAAGCCGGCGGGACCGCACGCGTCGACCCCGACGGCGACGACGTCCCGGCCCGGAAGAAGCGGCTTCCCGTCCCCGGCCCTCGTCCATGGGGGATCATGGACAAAGGAGCCGAGAAGGGACGGGACGAACGATGAGGCACCGCAGTGTCGCCGACCTCATGACACC
Organism: Streptomyces sp. NPDC051921; assembly: GCF_040680975.1. Taxonomy (NCBI): domain Bacteria; kingdom Bacillati; phylum Actinomycetota; class Actinomycetes; order Kitasatosporales; family Streptomycetaceae; genus Streptomyces; species Streptomyces sp. NPDC051921. Next base: position 127,972 of record NZ_JBFAXU010000025.1, on the reverse strand, counting down.
GACCGCGGTCGCGGTGCAGCCGGGAACTTCCTTCAAGGAGATCGCCCGGCTGCTCGACGAGTACGGCATCACCGCCGTGCCCGTCGTCGACGAGGCGAACCGGCCGGTGGGCGTGGTCTCCGAGGCTGACCTGCTGAGACGGCACACCGCCAAGGACGGCCCCAGCACCGCCGAGGCCATGATGTCCAGCCCGGTGGTGGTCGCCCGTCCGTCCTGGACGGCCGTCGAGGCGGCCCGGCTCATGGAGCGGCACCGGGTGAAGCGTCTGCCGGTGGTGGACGCGGACGGGCAGCTGATCGGCGTGCTCAGCCGCAGTGACCTGCTCCAGCTCTTCCTGCGGCGTGACCGGGCCATCCAGGAGGAGATCCTGGAGGACGTCGTCACCCGCATCCTCGGCCTCTCCCCCGCCTCGCTCCACATCGACGTCGCGGAGGGCCGGGTGACGCTGAGCGGCACACTGCCGCGCCGGAGCCTCGCACCGATCTTCCTACGCCTCTGCGAGGACGTGGACGGCGTGGTGGAGGTGGTGGACCGGCTCGCCTACGAGGACGAGACGGCGGGCTCCGAGGGATAGCCGACGGGCCGGGCGGACAAACGAACGGGCGGACGGGCGCGGCGGGCGGACGGGCGCGGCGGGCCTGGGAGGGCGGCCCGACGGACGGACGTGGGGGGGGGCCGGTGCGGCGCCGACCAGGGCGAGTGCGGCGCCGACCAGGGTGAGGGGCGCCTCCCGCGCGCCGGAACGCCGCGCGCCCGGTCCTCCGGCGGGTGCCGTACGGCCCCGGCCCGCCAGTGCGGGTGCGCCGGCGGGCCGGGGAACGGTCGGCAGTCGTCACTCGACCGCCTCCGGCCATCCGTATCCGGGTCCGGTGCGCCGCGGCACCGTGTCGGCACCGACGGCCTCCATCTCCCGGTTGGCCTCCCTCATCAGCTGTCCGGCCAGATCCTTCATGGCCCGGCCGGCCGCGAGGTCGTCGCCGATCGCCGGTACGTCCACGTCCGCCGGGTTGCAGCGGGCGGAGCCGTGGCCGGTGAGCTTCGACGTGCCCGTGTCCAGGTGCGCCTCGGCCTTGGTCCTGCCGCCCTCCTCGACCAGATCCACGCCGACCTTCCATTCCAGGTGCCGTGTCATGGTCAGCCTCCTCCTGCCCGCGGCCACGCGGAAGCGCCGCGCGGCCCTTCTCCTTTCAGGATCCCGCTCCGGGCCCCTCGGCGCCACGGATGCCGCCGGAGCGGCAGCGCCCCTGCGCACCCGTGCGGGTGCGCAGGGTCACCCGGGCCACCGCCCGGCCGACGGGGCCGGTCGGTGCCGTGCTGCCCCGTGGGCCGGGCGCTGTCGGTACGCTGCGCCTCGTGATCGACATCATCTTCGGGCCCGACGATCTGACGCGGATACGCTTCGCGCACTCCCCGCTCGAGGAACTGGTGCACAGCGTCCCGGTGCTCGCCGGCACGCGTCGCCCCCTGGTGCACCGGCCCTGGCTGGAGTTCGCGGCGCCACGGGTGACCGGCCTCGACCTGCGGCTGCTCCTCGCGCTCGCGCGGGGGCCCCGGATCGTGCCGGACTTCCTCGCGCCGCCGCCGGAAGCGTTGACCGGACACTTCGGCGACGAGCTCGAAGCGATCGCCGCCGCACCCGCCGAGGTCGTGCGCACCTCGCTCGACGAACTGCGCACGAACGCCGAACTGCCCTCCGTGATCCGCCCTCTGTACGAGGATCCCGCCCGCGAACTGCCGCGTCTCGTCGACACCATGGCCGCGTACTGGCGAGCCGCCGTCGAACCGGTGTGGCCCCGGCTGCGGGCCCTGAACGACGCCGACATCGCCCATCGGGCCGGGCAGTTGACCACCGGCGGGCTCGCCAAGGTCTTCGACGACCTGCACCCCGAGGCCCGCTACGAGACGGACCGGCTCCGTATCGACAAGCCACACGCGGCCCGGCGTGAGGCGGCCGGCGCCGGCCTGCTGCTCGTGCCGTGCGTGTTCGCCTGGCCCCGCCTCCTCGTCCTGCACAACGAGCCGTACCAGCCGACGCTCACCTACTCACCGCGCGGGATCGGACGCCTGTGGACGGAGGAGACGTCGGGGGCGGCGGCCGAACCGCTCGGTGACCTGATGGGGCGCAGCCGGGCCGCCCTGCTCACCCATCTCGACCTGCCGCTGTCGACGACACAGCTGGCGGCCTACCTCGATCTCAGCGCGGCGGCGGTCTCGCAGCACCTCGCGGTGCTGCGTCGTTGCCGACTGGTGACCTCACGACGCTCCGGCCGCTGGGTGCTGCATCAACGGACCACGCTGGCCGACGAACTGCTGGGCGCGCCGCCGGAGACGGCGGCGGTCCCGGAGCCGTAGACCGACCGGCTCCGGGACCGCCCCCATATCCCCCGTCCCCCCGTTCCCCGTATCCCCCGATCCCGGTATCCCCCGTTCCCGGTATCCCCCTGTTCCCCCCCCCTTCTCCGCGTCCCCCGTTTCCCCCAGCTCGCCGAGGGGCTCGATCAGGCGAAGTAGATGCCCTTGGGGTCGACGGCGGACCAGCCGCTGCCGGCGCCGACCGGGCCGCCCCAGTTCGTGCCGCCGACGCCCGAACCGTTGTTGGGGAAGTACCTCAGGGCGTCGCCGGTCTTCTCGACGAGGTCGGCGCGGTTGTCACCGGTGATGTCGGCGAACCAGATGCCCGACGGGTCGTGGCCCGCCCAGCCGCTGCCGGTGTAGTAGCTGGTCGCGCCCCACGGCCAACCACCCGTGTGCCCATTGGTGTTGGGGGCGACGAGGAAGGATCCCTGCGACAGTTCGATGCGCTCGGCCCGCTGGTCGCCGTTGAGGTCGGCGAACCAGAGGGAGCGCGGGTCACGCCCGGAGTATCCGGAGCCCATGCCCACGGCGGCTCCCCAGCTCGTTCCGTCGCCCAGGTTCCGGTAGTAGCGGAGCACGTCGCCGCTCTTCTCGACGAGGTCGGCCTGGCCGTCACCGGTGATGTCGGCGAACCAGATGCCCGACGGGTCGTGGCCGGACCAGCCGCTGCCGGTGCGGAACTCGCCGGTCCACGGATTCGAGCCGAACGGGGCCCCGTTGTGGTACCAGACGCGGAAGCCGTCTCCGGACAGGTTGACGAGGTCCTTGTAGCCGTCGCCGTCGAGGTCGGCGAAGTACACGCTCCGGGGGTCGGCGCCGCTCCATCCGCTGCCGTTGACCTTCGCGTCGCCCCAGGGCCAGCCCAGGTTCTGACCGCCGGTGTTCTTCCAGATGCGGAAGCCGTCCTCCTTCGCGACGAGTTCGGCGCGCTCGTCGCCGGTGAAGGAGGCACCGGTGAGGACCTGGGACGCGGCGACGGCCGGCGCGGTCGTCGCGGCCGTCCCCGTGAGGCCGACGGCGAGCGCCGTGAGGCCGAGTGCGAGGGCCTTCAGACGCCCGCCCGTTCGACCCCGGGCGGTCCCCGCTTCAGTGGCTGTGCGCATGCTGCTCATGACTGTCCCCGTCGGTGGAAGGAGTGGTGTGGCCGGCGCCCCTGCCGGGCGCCGCGAGGAGAGCTTCCGTCGAACGCGCCTTCGCCCACCACGTTTTCGTCACCGCTTAATCGACGCCCCGATCGTCCCGAAGGGCAGGCCGGGACGGTCGGGACGGTCGGGCTCAGAACCAGTGCAGGCAGTGCGGGGAGCGGTCGGCGCGGAAGAGGGCGTCGGCGAGGGCGGCCGCGCCGGGGCGGTGGGCCCGGACGTGCCCGGCCCGCACCAGGGTGCTGGGGGTGGTGCCGCCGAGGTAGACCGACCCCAGGTCGCTCACGTCCAGGGACAGATCGGGTTCCCGGTCGGTCGGGACGCAGTCGGCCTTGCCTTCGCGGACGGTCAGCAGGTGGCGGCGGCGCTCGCCGAGGAACGGGTCGTCGACGTCGAGGACGAGCTCGCCGTCCGCGAACCAGCCGCGCGAGGTCAGCGCCCGCGGGACGTCGAGGAGACGCACCCACAGCCAGTCGGTGTGGTTGCCCGCCTGACCGGCGCGGAAGTCCGCGAGCTGCCAGCGCAGCGGGTGGTCCGGCGGGACGTGCTTGAACACGACCTGGCCGACCAGGTCGTGTCCGAGCAGGAACCGGGCCAGCGCGGTGAAGACCGCGTCGTCGGTGGCGACGGTCTCGTCGACCGTCAGGGTGTCGGGTTCGCCGAGGGAGTAGCTCGCGTACCCGTCCGGGACGCCGTCCGCGTCGCGGTGGACGGCGACGTAGCGCGGCGCCGGGGAGATCGGGGGCTGACCCGCGCGCGAGGCCCACCAGCGGTGCGGCCGGGACAGCGCGCCGGGCTGGGCGCGACGGTAGCGGTCGTAGACGTCCTCCAGGATCTCGCCGCAGTCGGCGCGCCGCAGCAGCTCGACCGTGCCCCCGTCCATGCCGCCGTCCGTGCCGCCGGCCGTTGCGCCGGCCCGGGGAAGCGCGAGGGCGGCCTGGTGGCGCGGCACCGTCAGTCGGCCCGTGTAGGTCGCCGGCCCGTAGCCGTACCTGCGGTAGATCAGCGCCTCGGAGGCCAGCAGCACGGAGAGGAAGTCCCCTCGGGCCCGCAGCTCGGTGAGCTGATGCCGCATCATGGCACTCAGCACGCCCCGGCGGCGGTGCGAGGGCAGCACGCCGACGGCGGTCACCCCGGCGGCGGGGACGAGGACCTCGCCGGGCAGGGTGAGCTCGAAGGAGTACGCGCCGGCGGTGCCGACGGGACGTCCGTCGTCCTCGGTGGCCAGCAGGTTGCGGTCCATTTCGAGGGCCGACCACCAGACCCCTCCGCCGGCCTCGTCGGGCGTCTCCGGGAAACGCCCGAACGCGGCGTGGAGGGTGTCGACGAAGACGTCGTGGTCCTGGTCGGTCGTGGAACGGATCTGCATGGTGGCCGCTGCCTCCCCTGGGTACCGGCACCACATCCGTGGCGCCCCGCCCCAGTGCAGCGGCGGACCGGGGCCGGGTCAAACGAATTGCGGCCGGGCCGCGGCCGCCCCGTCTCAGGTCCCCGCGGTCTCGCGCCCCCGCGCTCCCCGCACGAAGTCGGAGATGTCGCGCGCCACCCGCTCCGGCCGCTCCCAGTACGGGACGTGGCCCACGCCCTCGTAGACGATCAGCCGGGAGTCGGGGACGGCGTCGAGGATCATCTGCTGCTCCTCGCGTGTCAGCAGGGGGTCCCGGTCCCCCCAGACGACCAGCGTGGGCACGAGGATTCCGCCGAGGGTGGCCCGCAGATCGGTCTCCAGGAGGCCGCGCAGTGTCTCCCGCCACACGCGGGCGGGTGCCTTCATGCTCTCCTCGACGACGGTCTCCAGGAAACCGCGCCCGACGGGTTCGGCCGTCAGGCCCGCGCTGAAGCCCTCGGCGAAGCCACGGTCCACCGGGTCCTCGAGGCCTCGAACGGTCTCCCACAGCTCCGTGACGGCCGGTTTGCCCGCGAGGTCGGCCGGCACGCCGAGGAGGACGAGCCCCGCCACCCGGTCCGGGTAGCGCCCGGCCACGATACGGGCCTGGACGCCGCCGCTGGATCCGCCGACGAGCACGGCGCGGCCGATCCCCACGGCGTCCATGAAGGCCACGAGGTCGACGGCGAGGTCCTCCGGGAGATAGCCGTCAGCCGGTTTGTCGGCATCGCCGTGACCGCGCTGCGTGGGCGCGTAGACGTGCAGCGAGGGGGGCAGCCGGCGCAGCAGCGGTTCGAAGGTCCACCAGGAGTCCGCGTAGCCGTGGACGAGGACGACCGTGGCGCCTTCGGGACGGCCCGTCTCCGCGTACGGAAGCACCGGCCCGTCCCGCAGCTCCGCTCGGTGTACGGCGATGCCGGACGCCATGGCGGCCCTCCTGACCTGGCTCCCCGTCCTTCCTCCCAGCGTAAGGAGAGTCGTCGGCCCGCGCGCCCGGAGGCGTCGCTCCGTGGGCCGGGCGCCTACTTCACCGATCCGGCCATCACCCCCTGGACGAAGTGCTTCTGGAAGGCGAAGAACACCACGAGCGGTACGACGAGCGACAGGAAGGCCCCCGGCGCCAGGACGCCGATGTTGCTGCCGAACTGCCTCATCTGGGACTGGAGCGCCACGGTCAGCGGCTGCGACTCGCTGTCGGCGAACAGCAGGGCCACGAGCATGTCGTTCCACACCCAGAGGAACTGGAAGATCGCCAGGCTCGCGAGGGCGGGCCGGCCCAGCGGCAGGATCAGCCGCAGGAAGATCCGCCACTCGCTGCCGCCGTCCAGGCGTGCCGCCTCCAGCATCTCCCTCGGGATCTCCGCGAAGTAGTTCCGCAACAGGAAGACGGCGAAGGGCAGGCCGTACGCCACGTGGAAGACGATCACGCCCGCGGTGGTGCCGAAGAGCCCGACCGCGCCGAAGAGTTTGGCCACGGGAAGCAGGCCGATCTGCACCGGCACCACGAGCAGGCCGACGACCACCAGGAACACGGCGTCGCGTCCGGGGAAGTCCAGCCAGGCGAAGGCGTATCCCGCGAGCGCCGCGATCCCGACGACGAGCACGGTGGTCGGCACCGATATCAGGACCGTGTTCCAGAAGGCGGTGAGGAGACCGGAATCCTCGAAGAGCGCGCGGTAGTTGTCGACGGACAGGCGGGCGGGGTCGAGCAGCGACGTCCACCAGCCGTTCGACGCGTTGTCCTGCTCGGAGCGCAGGGAGGAGAGGAAGAGCCCGGCGAGCGGGGTGATCCACACGAGGGCGACGAGGACCAGGAAGACCTGGACCGCGGAGGTGCCCAGCCATCGGGTCGGTCCGGTGCGGCCCCGCGTGCTGCTGTGGCTGCTCATGCTCCGCCCTTCCGGAAGCGCCGGATGTTGAAGACCATCGCCGGGACGACGAGGACGAGGAGCAGGACGCTCAGCGCACTGCCCAGTCCCTGGTCGTTGCCCCCTCCGAAGGAGACCAGCCACATACGCGTGGCCAGCACGTCGGCCTCCTCCTGCACGGGGCCGGGGGCGATGATGTAGACGAGGTCGAACACCTTCATGACGTTGATGACGAGCGTCACGAAGACGACGGTGAGGACGGGGGCGAGCAGCGGTACCGTGATCTTGCGGAAGATCTGCCCCTCGGTCGCGCCGTCCACGCGGGCCGCCTCCAGGGCGTCGCGCGGAAGGGCCGCGAGCCCCGCCCCGATCAGGACCATGGAGAATCCGGTCCAGACCCACAGGTAGGCGCCGATGATCGCCGGTGTGACCAGAGCCGGTCCGAGCCAGTCGACCCCGGTGTAGCCCGCGGCGAAGTTGGACGCGGGAACCCGCAGCGTGTAGGCGTCGGCCCCGAGGGCGTCGAAGCGGAACGAGCCGTCGTCGCCCGTGTGCGCGGAGGCGACGACCGTCCCTCCGCGCAGGACCTCGACCGTCACGCCGGGAAGGCCCCTCTCCTTCGGGTCGATCCGGCCCTGGCGGCCCCCCGCGCCCGGCGTGAAGTCCAGGTACACGGCGCCCGACAGGCTTCCCGCCGACGGCGCCGGCGTCCGTGCGGGGGCCGCCCGGCCGGGCACGGCCTCGGGCGCGACGCCGACGAAGGGCAGGACGACGTCGTCGCCGGGACGGACCTCGCCGGTCGTGTAGCCCTGGCCGGGACTGCCGCTCAGCCCCCTGCCCTCGCGAGCCCGAGCCGTCGGGTAGGGGGACGGTGGGGCGAACACGTCGTGGACGCCGACGATCGCCGCGTTGAGCACGCCACGGTCCGGGTTCTGTTCGTAGGCGAGGCGGAAGATGATGCCCGCGGCGAGGAACGAGACGGCCATCGGGAGGAACAGGACGAGCTTGAACGCGGTCGCCCAGCGCACCTTCTCGGTCAGGACGGCGAGGACGAGCCCGAGCCCGGTGAGCAGCACGGGCGCGACGACGACCCAGATGGCGCTGTTGCGGACGGCCTTCAGCGTGGCCGGGTCCCGGAACATCTCCGTGTAGTTGGCGGCGCCGACGAAGCGGTCGCCGCTCGCGTCGAAGAGGCTGCGCCCGACGGAGAACACGACCGGGTAGACGACCAGCGCCCCGAGGAGCAGGAGGGCCGGGAGGACGAAGACCATGCCGAGCAGGCGTCTTCTGCGCAGCGCACGGCGCCGCGGGTTCGCCGCGGCGGGCGCCTTCGAGGTGCGGTCCATGGCGGGGCGGCCTCAGTTCCCGTACGCCTTGGCCGCCGCGCCCTCCAGAGCCGCCGCGGTCGCCCTCGGGTTCGACGGATCGCGCAGGAAGTCCTGGAGCAGCTTCCACTCGCCGGCGCCCTTGGTGCCACCGAAGGCCGCGGGGGCCTGGTCGGACATGTCGAAGCGCACCGAGTCGCCGGCGGCGACGAGCGACTCGGCGGTCGCGCGGGCGGTGTCGTCGCCGTAGGCCTCGGGCTTGACGTTCTTGTTCGGCGAGAGGAAGCCGCCGGCGGCGGCCCATACCTCGGCCGCTTCCGGCGTGGCGAGGAACTCCAGGAGTTTCATGCCGGCTTCGCCGTTCTTGGCGTCCTTCAGGACCACCGCCGCGTCCCCGCCGCTGACCACGGGCGGCGTCCCGGTGCCGACCGCCGGGAACGGGAAGAACTTGGCGTCCTCGCCGGGCTTCTTGCCGAATTCGTCCTTGGCGACGCCTCCGACGAAGTCACCCTCGTAGACCATGCCGGCCTCGGGCTGCGGTCCGAAGACCTTCTCCACGGAGCCGGGGAAGTCGGTCTGCAGGGCCCCCTGGGCTCCGCCCGCCACGAGCTGCTTGTCCTTGAAGACCTCGGCGAGCGTCGTGAGCGCCGTGACGACGCTCTCGTCGGTCCACTTGATCTTGTGCTGGGCGAGCTGGTCGTACTTCTCCGGTCCGGCCTGCGAGAGGTAGATGTTCTCGAACCAGTCGGTGAGGGTCCAGCCGTCCTCGCCCGCGACGGCGAACGCGGGCCGTCCGGAGTCGGCCAGCGCCCGTCCCGCGGCGAGGAGTTCGGTCCAGGTCTTCGGCTCGTTCACCCCGGCCTGGGACAGCGCCTCGGGGGCGTACCAGATGGTGGATTTGTGGGCCGCCTTGAAGTAGAGCCCGTAGTAGGTCCCGTCGACCGTTCCGTAGTTCTTCCAGACGGGGGCGAGGCCCGCGGTGGCGGTCGTGGTCGCCGTCCCGGACAGGGGCCGGAGCCAGCCCGCCTTGGCGAACTGCTGGAGCACGCCGACCTGCGGGACGAGCACCACGTCGGGGGCGTTGCCGCCCTCGATCTTGCTCCCGACGAAGGTGGAGACGTTGTCGCCCGACGGCACGAAGACGGTCTTGGCCCCGGTCTTGGCGCTGAAGGCGTCGAGCACCTTCTTGAAGTTCTTCTGCTCGCTCCCGGTCCAGACTCCCGCGACCGTGACCGTCCTGCCGCTGAGCTCGCCGCCGCCGGCGGGTTCGGCGTCTCCGCCGCAGGCGGTGACGAGGAGGGCCAGGGCCAGCGTCGTGGAGACCGTGCCGGTGGTTCGGAGGGCTGTCGCGGCGGATCGTCGCATGACTGTCCTTCCTTCCTTGGGGAACGGGGACGGAGACGGAGAGGGAAACGGAGAGGGAGAGGGAGAGGGAAAGAGGGAGGGGGAGAGGGAGGCACGGACCGAGAGCGGGAGCCGCTGCTATGCATTCATGTTAAGTAGCCGTGAAGGCGCGGTGTCAACGATGCTGCCGAACTTGCTTGCAGAGATGCCTCATGGGGCATCACGGAGGAGGGAGGTGGAGCGACCGCTACTGAACACGCAAGTAGCCGCGCGGAGTTGCGGACGTGCGCGGAGATGTCACGAGCCGCGCGAGATGGCACCCAGCTCGCGGGTCAGGCGCCGCACGGCCTCCTCAGGGGTCTCGCGCAGCGCCAGCACGTCCTGGCCGACGGCCTGGACGGCCAGACTCACCTGCTCGTACCGCGCGCTCTTGGGACGTGGCACGGCCGCCAGCACGCTCCGGCGCAGGATCGGAAGGTAGGGATGGGCGGCGACGAGGGCCGGGTCGTCGTAGAGCGAGGCCCGCACCGGCGGCAGGGAGCCCCGCGTCAGCACGTGGCGCTGCACCCGCTCGCTCGTCAGGTAGGCGATGAGGTCCGCGGCCGTGGCCGGGTGCTTCGAGCGGGCCGACACGGCCAGGTTCGATCCGCCCAGCACGCTCGTGCCCGGCCCGTCGAGACCGGGCAGGGGAACGACGCCGAAACGCCCAGCGACCCTCGATCCGGGGCCGTTGGCGTCCGTGTAGACGTACGGCCAGTTCCGGAGGAAGAGCAGTCGGCCCCGCACGAAGGCGGCACGGGACTCCTCCTCGTCGTACCGCAGGGCCTCGGGGGGTATCCAGCCCTCCCGCAGCCCGCCCGCGAGGAACGCGAGGCCCGCTCGTGCCGGGTCCGAGTCGACCCCGACCCGCGTGCCGTCGTCACGGAGCACGGTCCCGCCCGCGGACTGGATCGCCTCGGTGACGTTGACGGTCAGCCCCTCGTAGGGGAGGAACTGACCCGCGTAGCCCTGCAGGCCGTACCGCGGAGCGAGGGTGCGTGCCTGGCGGGCCAGCTCGGCCCACGTCCGCGGCGGCTTCTCGCCTGCCGCGTCAAGGACGTCCTTCCGGTAGTACAGCAGCCCGGCGTTGGTCACGTACGGGACGGCGTACAGACGCCCTTCGAAGGTGGCCGTGTCGACCACGGGACGCAGGAAGGCGTCCAGTGCGAACCGTTCGCGGTCCAGGGGGCTGATCAGACCGGCGGCGGCGAACTCCGACGTCCAGGCCACGTCGATGTTGAGCACGTCGAACCGGCTGCTGCCGGAGCGGAGTTCGCTGAGCATCTGCGCCCGTGTCTCGTCCGCCGTGTCCGGCAGCTCGACGAGGGTGACCCGCTCGTCCCGGTGGCCGCGGTTCCAGTCGTCGACCAGCGGTGCGAGGTAGTGCGTGAGGTCGCCGGCCGTGACGAAGGTCAGCGGGCCCCGGTCCCGGACCGGCGGCTCGGCGGGTCGCTGCGCGACGTCGGAACACCCGGCCAGGACGATCGCCGCCGCGAGGATGCCCCTCCTCACGGCCCGTATCCACCGCATGAGTTCCTCCTGGACGTGGTCCCGGACGCGACGGGACCATCGTGGCAGATGTCGGATCCGGGGAATCGGTGATACTGGACCGCCAGGCGACGTGGCCGTCACCTGGTCCACCGGTCTCAGGTCCGGGCTTCCGGAACGACACAGAAGGGGGAGCGTGTGCGGCAGCAGTTGCTGGCACTCCTCACCCGGGGCCCTGCCCACGGATACGAGCTCAAGCAGGGCCTTGAACAAATGCTCGGCTCCGCCTACCCTCAGCCGAACGTCGGCCAGGTCTACGTGACCCTGGGGCGGCTGGAGAAGAGCGGTCTGATCGAGGGTGAGGACGTCGAACAGACCGGTCGCCCCAACAAACGGACGTACCGGTTGACGGAGGCGGGCCGTGCCGCCGTCTCCGCGTGGTTCGAGGAGACCGCCGACGAGCCGAGGGTGCGTGACGAGTTCTTCATGAAGCTCGCGCTGGCCCCGCTGTCGGGACTCGCCGACCCGATCGCCCTGATCAACAAGCAGCGGCGCCACCACCTGAACACCATGCGCACCCTTTCCAGGCTCGCCGCCACGGAGGACCGGGACAACAAGATCGCCCAACTCCTGATCGAGGGGGCCATGCTGCACCTGCAGGCCGACCTCGACTGGCTGGAGCGCTGTCAGGAGGAGCTGGAATGACCGGAGTTCCCGTCGCCCCACCTCCCCAGGGGACGATCGTGCACGCCGAGGGCCTGACCAAGACCCACCACGGCGACAGCGCGCCCGTCCGGGCGGTGCGGCGTGTGGACCTGACCGTGCGGCCGGGAGAGTTCGTCGCCGTCACCGGCCCGTCCGGAGCGGGGAAGTCGACCCTGCTGCACCTCGTCGGCGGTCTCCAACGGCCCGACAGCGGACGCCTGTGGCTGAGCGGCGAGCGGGTCGACGGATACTCGGAGGCCCGCTGGGCGGTGCTGCGCCGACGCCACATCGGCATCGTCTTCCAGTTCTTCAACCTGGTCTCCAACCTCACCGTCGCCGACAACATCGAACTGCCGGCCCTCCTGGCCGGGGTCTCGCCCCGGTCGGCGAGGCGGAGCAGGGCGGAACTCCTCGAAGAACTGGGGCTCGAGGGCAGGGACCGGTCGATGCCCGGCGAGCTCTCCGGGGGCGAACAGCAGCGGGTGGCACTCGCCCGGGCGCTGGTCAACAGCCCGGCGCTGCTGCTCGCCGACGAGCCCGCCGGGAGCCTCGACGGCAAGGGGACCCGCGACGTCGTACGGCTGCTCTCCCGCTTCCACCGCCGGGGCCAGAGCATCCTCATGGTCACCCACGACGCCCGCATGGCCAGTGCCGCCGACCGGGTCATCAGCTTCTTCGACGGACAGGTCACCGACGACGCGTCGCTCGGCGACGGCGGCGGCACGGCACGCCCGGGTGTGTCCGGCGTGCTCGGACTGCGAGACTGAGGCGGGGCGCCGTGCGGGCCATTCTGAGGTGGGCTCACTCCGACCTGCGGGCCCACCGGGGCGAGGCCCTGTTCGCCGTGCTCGCCAGCGCGGGCGTGATCGCCTCGCTGCTGCTGTCCGGAGCGCTGCTCGGCTACGCCGTCAACCCCTGGCAGCGGGTCTTCAACCAGTCCCAGGGCGCGCACATCTGGCTGCACACCCGAGGTGACCTCGACGCGGCCGCCCTCGCCTCGCTGGACGAGGTCGCCGCGCTGTCCGGGCCGTTCCGCACGGCCGACGCCACCGTCACCGTGGGCGGCGCGCGGGCGCGGGTCGTCCTGCGGGGCGCGGGACCGCAGCCGCCGACGGTGGCCCGCCCCCTGGTCACCGAGGGCCGCTGGCTCGACCCGGAGGCCGGCGACGGAACGGCCGGAGGCCGTCCGGGCGAGATCGTCCTGGAGAGCACGCTCGCGCGCGCCCTGTGGGCCGGCCCCGGCGACACGGTCACGGTCGCCGGGGAGGACGGCGCGCCGCTGTCCCTCCGGGTCGCGGGCGTCGCGGAGAGCGCCGAGCCCCTCTACCGGGCCGGCCAGGGGGCCGGCGTCGCCTGGGTTCCGCCCGGCACACTGGCGCGTACGGCCCCGACCGGTGCGGGACACAGCGTCGGGCTACGGCTCAAGGACCCGGACGACACCGACTACGTCGTCCAGCGGGCCGTGACGCTGCTGGGCGCCGATCGGGTCGACCAGGTGACGAACTGGCAGGAGGCCAGGGCCGACGTCGGAGGCGACGACCGGCTGCTGGGGCAGATGTTCGCCGCCTTCGGTCTGGCGGCCCTCCTCGCGGCGGCGATCGCCGTCTCCGGGGCGGTCAGGGCACGCGTGCGGGGCCAGCTCAAGGACATCGCCGTGCTGAAGGCCATCGGCTTCACACCCGGCCAGGTGATCCGGGGTTTCCTCGTCCAGCACCTGGGCTTCGCGGTCCTGGGCGCCGGGCTCGGCACGGTCGCGACCCTGACGCTCGGCCGGCGGATCCCGGGCCGGATCGGGGAGGCCGTGGTCCTGTGGCCGGAGATGCCCGGACACCGGGCGATCGTGGTGGGTCTGCCCGCGGCCGCGGTCCTCCTCATCGGCGCCGCCACCGGGCTCGCCGCCTGGCGGGCCGGGCGGGTGCCGGCCGTCCCCGCCGCCAGGTCGGCGCTCCCCACCGCCGCCCCGCTCACCCTCCTCGGTCGCCGCGCCATCGGGCTGCACCTGTCGCCGGCCCTGGTGCTCGGCTGGCGCTCCGCGTTCTCCGGCCGCGGACGCAGCATGCTGTCGATCACCAGACTCGCGCTCCCCGTCGCCCTGATGACGGTGGCCCTCGTCGCCTGGTCGACGCTCGACCAGTTCCGCAGCGATCCCGTCCGGATGGGTCGCGCCGCCGCCCTGACCGTACGCGCCGAGAAGCCGGGGCCGGCCGACGACCCGGCGCTCGAACGCGCCCTGACGGCCGTCCCGGGTGTCGAAGACGCCTTTCCCGGCGTGGAGTTCGCCGCGCTGGTACCCGGCCAGACCGGGACGATCACCCTGCGCGGCCTGGGCGGCCGGGCACGGCCGTACCCCCACACCGTCGTCGAGGGGCGTGCGCCCACCGGCCCGGACGAGGCGGTCGCCGGCCAGGGTCTCCTCGACCTGCTGGGCGTGCGGGTCGGGGAATGGGTCCGGATGACGGTCGAGGGCCGTCCGCAGATCCTGCACATCGTGGGCCGCAGCGTCGAACCCGACCAGGGCGGACGGGTGATCTCCACCTCCCTCGACAGCCTCAGGGAGGGCGCCCCGGCGCTGAGGGCACGTTTCCACGCGCTCGTCCTGCGTCCGGGGGCCGACCCGCGGGCGGTGGCGGCCGCCCTCTCCGGGGCGACCGGGGGCACCCTGGAGGTCCGCGAGAGCCCCACCCCCGCCGACCGGCTGGACGCCCCGCGCGGAGTCATCGCGGCACTCATCGCCGTCCTGGCCTTCATCGCCCTCGTCGAGATGCTCACGCTGATCGGCACCGGGGTGCGTGCCCGGGCACGCGACCTCCTGGCGATGCGGGCCATCGGCCTCACCCCCCGTCAGATCGGCGCGGTCATCGTCACGGCTGCGGCCCTCAGCACCCTGGTCTCCGCCCTCCTGGGCACCGTGGCGGGGGCCGCGCTCGGACGCCGGCTCGTCGACGAGGAGGGCCGCTCCAGCGGCATCGGATCGGGCATCGCGCACGTGCCCTTCCCGCTCCTGGCGGCCCTGGTCGCCACGGCGACCGCGGTCGGCGCCGCCGCGGCGCTCGCGCCCGCCGTGAAGACGGCACGTCGCCGTCTCATCGACTCGGCGAGCGAGACCTTCTGAGGGCGTCTCGCCGACGGGACCGGCGGACATCCCCCGGGAGGCCCTCGTCGACCGGATCGGCGGGACACCGGCCCCCCGGCAGACCCCGTCGACCGGATCGGCGGGACGCCCCCCCGGCAGACCCTCGTCGACCGGATCGGCGGGACCCCATGGGAGGCCCTCGTCGACCGGCGAGGGCGACGGCCCGGGGCGGGCCGCTCGCAGGACGCACCGGTGCGCGGGGGGTCCCGCGTCGATGATTGCGCCCATGACGCGCATGCGCGAAGCTCGTTCGCACGACCCGGTTCTGATCCGTCCTCATGTCCGTCGACCATCCGGGGAACCTGCTCCGACCTGCGAAGACCTGCCCAGCGGTTGTCCTGCTCATCTCACCAGGAGGTACCCGTGAGGATGCTCATCAATGTTCCGGAGACCGTGGTCGCGGACGCGCTGCGCGGCATCGCCGCCGCGCACCCCGAGCTGACCGTCGACGTGGAGAACCGGGTCGTGCTGCGGCGGGACGCTCCGGTGGCCGGCCAGGTGGCCCTGGTGTCGGGCGGCGGGTCGGGCCACGAGCCGCTGCACGCCGGGTTCGTGGGGCCGGGGATGCTGGCGGCGGCCTGTCCCGGCGAGGTGTTCACCTCGCCGGTGCCGGACCAGATGGTGCGGGCGGCCGCGGCCGTGGACAGCGGCGCCGGCGTGCTGTTCGTGGTGAAGAACTACACCGGCGACGTGCTCAACTTCGAGATGGCCGCCGAGCTGGCCGAGGACGAGGGCGTGCAGATCGCGAAGGTGCTCGTCGACGACGACGTGGCGGTGACCGACAGCCTGTACACGGCCGGGCGGCGCGGCACCGGGGCCACGCTGTTCGTGGAGAAGATCGCGGGCGCGGCGGCCCAGGAGGGTGCGCCGCTGGAGCGGGTCGAGGCGGTGGCCCGGCGGGTGAACGAGCGGTCGCGGAGCTTCGGCGTGGCACTGAGCGCATGCACGACCCCGGCGAAGGGCTCGCCCACCTTCGACCTGCCCGAGGGAGAGCTGGAGCTGGGCATCGGGATCCACGGAGAGCCCGGCCGGGAGCGCCGCCCGATGATGACCTCGGGGGAGATCGCGGACTTCGCGGTGGACGCCGTCCTGGACGACCTGCGTCCGAAGGGTCCGGTCCTCCTCCTGGTGAACGGCATGGGGGCGACGCCGCTGCTGGAGCTGTACGGCTTCAACGCGGAGGTGCACCGGGTGCTCGGCGAGCGCGGGGTGCCGGTGGCCCGCACCCTCGTCGGCGACTACGTGACGTCGCTGGACATGGCGGGCTGCTCGGTGACGCTGTGCGAGGCGGACGAGGAGCTGTTGCGGCTGTGGGACGCGCCGGTGAGCACCGCCGCCCTGCGCTGGGGCCGGTGAGTCGGCGATGAGCGAGGAGACGTACGGGGCCGGGTTCTTCCGGGACTGGATGACGGCGGCGGCCGCCGCCGTGGACCGGGAGGCGGACCGCCTCACCGAGCTGGACTCGGCGATCGGCGACGCCGATCACGGGGCCAATCTGAAGCGCGGCTTCACGGCGGTGAGGGCGACCCTGGAGAAGGAGCCGCCGGCCACGCCGGGTGCCGTGCTCGTCACCGCCGGACGGCAGCTGATCTCCACGGTGGGCGGGGCCTCGGGGCCGCTGTACGGGACGCTGCTGCGGCGCGCCGGGAAGGCGCTGGGCGACGCGGACGAGGTCACCCGGGCCGCGCTGGCCGAAGCACTGGAGGCCGGGGTGGCGGCGGTCTCACAGCTGGGCGGGGCGCAGGCCGGCGACAAGACGATGCTGGACGCGCTCCTGCCGGCCGCCGGGGCGCTCGGCACCTCGTTCGCGGCGGCCCGCGAGGCGGCGGAGGCGGGCGCGCTGGCGACCGTGCCGCTGCGGGCGCGCAAGGGCCGGGCGAGCTATCTCGGCGAGCGGTCCGTGGGGCACCAGGACCCGGGGGCGACCTCGTCGGCGCTGCTGCTGGCCGCGCTCGCGGAGACGGCGGGCCAGGAGGCTGCGGGCCCGGAGACGGCGGGCCCGGAGGCTGCGGGATGACGGCTCGGGTGGGGATCGTCCTGGTCTCGCACAGCGCGGCCGTGGCGGCGTCCGTGGCCGAGCTGGCCCGGGGCCTGGCGGGCGGCGGTGACACTGCGCCGATCCGGGCGGCGGGCGGGACGCCGGACGGTGGTCTGGGCACGAGCGCCGAGCTGATCGTGGAGGCGGCGAAGGGCGTCGACGGGGGCGCCGGGGTGGCGCTCCTGGTCGACCTCGGCAGCGCGGTCCTGACGGTGAAGGCCCTGCTGGCGGAGGGCGACGAGCTGCCGGAGGGCGCACGCCTGGTGGACGCGCCCTTCGTGGAGGGGGCCGTGGCGGCGCTGGTGACGGCCTCGGCCGGCGGCGACCTGGAGGCCGTGACGGCGGCGGCGTCGGAGGCGTACGCGTACCGCAAGGAGTGACTCCGCGACGCCCGCGCCGCACGGGCCGGGCCCTCCGCCGGCCGCGGGAGGGCGCGGCCTTCGCCGTACCCATCCCCTCGTGACCTGCGCTGTGGCGTCCGGCACACCGACACCCCGCGTTTGTGCAACTTGTTGCACAAGGATCGGCGCGTCGTCTACAACAGTGCGTGACGACCCCGCGCGAGGAGACGCCCGATGGCCCCGAACACCCCGTACCCGCATCTGCTGAGCCCGCTGGACCTCGGGTTCACCACCCTGCCCAACCGGGTGCTCATGGGATCCATGCACGTCGGCCTGGAGGAGGCCGAGCGCGGATTCGAGCGGATGGCGGCGTTCTACGCCGAGCGGGCCCGCGGTGGCGTCGGCCTCATCGTGACCGGCGGCATCGCGCCCAACGAGGCCGGCCGGCCCTGGGACGGCGGTGCCAAGCTGACCACCGCCGAGGAGGTCGCCGAGCACCGCCTGATCACCGACGCCGTGCACGCCGAGGGCGGCCGGATCGCGATGCAGATCCTGCACTTCGGCCGGTACGCGTACCACCCGGGCCTGGTCGCCCCGAGCGCGATCCAGGCCCCGATCAGCCCCTTCGTGCCGAACGAGCTCTCCGACGCCGAGGTCGAGCAGACGATCGAGGACTACGCCCGCTGCGCCGAGCTCGCCAAGGAGGCCGGCTACGACGGCGTCGAGGTGATGGGCTCCGAGGGCTACCTCATCAACGAGTTCATCGCCTCCGCCACCAACCACCGCACCGACCGCTGGGGCGGCTCCTACGAGAACCGGGTCCGCTTCCCGCTGGAGATCGTGCGCCGCATCCGCGAGCGGGTGGGCGAGGACTTCATCCTCGTCTACCGACTCTCCATGCTCGACCTGGTCCCCGGCGGCTCCACCCTCGACGAGGTGATCGCCCTGGCCAAGGAGATCGAGGCGGCCGGCGCCACCATCATCAACACCGGCATCGGCTGGCACGAGGCGCGCATCCCCACCATCGCCACCTCCGTGCCGCGCGGCGCCTACACCTGGGTGACGAAGAAGCTGATGGGCGCGGTCTCCGTGCCGCTGGTCACCAGCAACCGCATCAACACCCCCGAGGTCGCCGAGCAGATCCTCGCCGAGGGCCGCGCCGACATCGTCTCGATGGCCCGCCCGTTCCTGGCCGACCCGGACTTCGTCGCGAAGGCCGCCGCGGACCGCGCCGAGACCATCAACACCTGCATCGGCTGCAACCAGGCCTGCCTGGACCACACCTTCAGCCTGAAGATCACCTCCTGCCTGGTGAACCCGCGGGCCTGCCACGAGACGGAGCTGGTCCTCTCCCCCACCCGCCTGGCCAAGCGCGTCGCCGTCGTCGGCGCGGGCCCGGCCGGACTGGCGTGCGCCGTGTCGGCGGCCGAACGCGGCCACACGGTCACCCTGTTCGACGCCGGGACCGAGATCGGCGGCCAGCTGAACATCGCCAAGCAGGTGCCGGGCAAGGAGGAGTTCGACGAGACGCTGCGCTACTTCCGGGTCCAGCTCGCCGAGCGCGGGGTCGAGGTCCGTCTGAACACGCTCGTCACCGCCGCCGACCTCGACGCCTACGACGAGGTCGTCGTCGCCACCGGCGTGACCCCGCGCACCCCCGAGATCGAGGGCGTCGACCACCCGAGCGTGGTCGGCTACCTGGACGTCCTGCGCGACCGCGTGCCCGTCGGCGAGCGGGTCGCGATCCTCGGTGCGGGCGGCATCGGCTTCGACGTGGCCGAGTTCCTCACGGACGGCGGCGAGGGCGCGAGCCAGGACCCCGAGACGTACTTCCGCCAGTGGGGCGTCGACACCTCGTACGAGACCCGGGGCGGCCTGCGCACCCCCGAGCGGCCCCGGCCGCCGCGCCAGGTCCACCTGCTCCAGCGCAAGACCACCAAGGTCGGCGCGGGCCTCGGCAAGACGACCGGCTGGATCCACCGCACCGAGCTGAAGCACCGCGGCGTCACGATGGTCGCGGGCGCGTCGTACGAGCGGATCGACGACGAGGGCCTGCACATCACGATCGACGGCGAGCCGCAGCTCGTCCCCGTCGACACGGTCGTGCTGTGCACCGGCCAGGAGCCGCGCCGCGGTCTGTACGAGGAGCTGGTCGCCGCCGGCCGCGCGGCGCACCTCATCGGCGGTGCGGACGTCGCCGCCGAGCTGGACGCCAAGCGGGCGATCGACCAGGGCACGCGGCTCGCCGCCGCCCTGTGAGCCAACGGACCCGGTGACCGCCCGGCCGGTCGGACCCGCCGAACCTAGGATGCGTCCATGTCCCTCCCGCACGCGATCCTCACGGCGCTGCTCGAGAAGCCGTCCTCCGGCCTCGAACTGACCCGCCGCTTCGACCGGTCGATCGGTTACTTCTGGTCGTCCACGCACCAGCAGATCTACCGGGAGCTCGGGAAACTGGAGCAGGCGGGGTACATCCGTGCCCTGCCCTCCGCCGTTCCCGCGCGCGGACAGAAGAAGGAGTACGAGGTGCTGCCCGCCGGCCGCGACGAGCTCGCGGCCTGGGTGGACACCGCCGAGGACCCCAAGCCGCTCCGCTCGGCGCTGCTGCTGCGGCTGCGCGCCGCGGCGGTGGTCGGCGGCCGGGGCCTGCGGGAGGAGCTGGAGCGCCATCTCGGTCTGCACCGACGCCAGTTGGACGAGTACCTGGAGATCGAGACCCGGGACTTCCCGCCGGAGCGCCGGTCCGCGGAGGCGGACCGGCTGCGGCACCTGGTGCTGCGCGGCGGGATCGACCTGGAGCGGTTCTGGGTGCAGTGGCTGACCCACGCGCTGGAGGAGCTCTCCGAGCCCGCCGGGGAGTGACACCGGCCCGGCGCCCCGTCTCGACGAGCCCGTCCACTCGGTCGGGCCTCCGCGGCTCGGCGCCCGCGACGTGCCCCCGCACGAGCGTGGATACTGGTCAGCCGGAGACCGAAGGATCCACGGGGGTGTGGGTCCACCACGCGAAAGGGCGAGGATGGGCGACGAGTTGGGGCCCCGCAGGACACGCCACGCGGTGGTCGTCGGGGGGAGTCTCGCGGGCCTGCTGGCCGCGCGGGTGCTGAGTGAGCACGCCGAGCGGGTCACGGTCGTCGAACGCGACCGCTATCCCGAGGACGCGGAGGCCCGCCCCGGCGTCCCGCAGGGCCGGCACCTCCACGTGCTGATCACGGGCGGGCAGCGCGCCCTCGACGAGCTGCTGCCCGGGTTCATGGGCGAACTGCACGCCCTGGGCGCGCCGAAGGTCGGCGCGCCCTCGGACATGGTCCAGTGGCAGAACGGGCAGTGGTTCGCCCGCACCGCGGCCATGGCGCACTACGCCACCGGAACGCGCGACCAGCTCGACTGGCTCGTGCGCAAGCGGGTGTTCGCCGACCCGCGGATCGAACGGATCGAGGGCACCGAGGCGGTGGGGCTGCTCGGCGACTCCTCCCGGGTGCGGGGCGTGCTGCTGCGCGAGCGCGGCGCGGGCAGGTCCAAGGAAACGTACCCGCTGGAGGCCGATCTGGTCGTGGACGCCTCCGGGCGCTCGACCCGCGCGGCGGACTGGCTGGCCGGGATCGGCGCCGAGGCCCCGCACGAGGAGACCCTCGACACCGGCCTGGCGTACAGCACCCGGATGTACCGCTCCCCCGCCGAGGACCCGTCGGTCGACGCCCTCGGCTACTTCGTGGTGCCCAACCCGAGCCAGGTGTACGGCGGTGTGGTGCTGCCCGTCGGCGACGGCCGCCACCTGGTCACCCTCTCGGGCCTGCGCGGTGACGAACCGCCGACGGACGAGGAGCTGTTCGAGGAGTACGCGCGCAAGCTGCCGCACCCGGTGATCAGCGAGTGGATCGCCAAGGCGGAGCCGGTGTCGCCGGTGTACGGCTACCGCAAGACCGCCAACATCCGGCGCCGGTACGACCGCCCGGGCCGCCGCCCGGCCGGTTTCCTCGCCACCGGCGACGCGCTGTGCGCCTTCAACCCGATCTACGGGCAGGGC
This sequence comes from Streptomyces sp. NPDC051921, assembly GCF_040680975.1. Taxonomy (NCBI): domain Bacteria; kingdom Bacillati; phylum Actinomycetota; class Actinomycetes; order Kitasatosporales; family Streptomycetaceae; genus Streptomyces; species Streptomyces sp. NPDC051921. The sequence goes on along the minus strand of NZ_JBFAXU010000025.1, from coordinate 106,783 downwards.
ATGACGGTCGCCGCGCAGAGCGCCCTCGCCCTGCGCAGGGCGCTCACGGACCCGAAGCGCACCCCGACCACCCGGCGGGTGCAGCGGGCGCTGCTCGACGCCTCGAAGCAGGCCTGGGACATCTCGGCCGGCGCCGACAAGAAGATGCCGGGCGCGGTCGGTGACGCGGCTCGTCCGGGGGCCATGGACTCGTTCACGGGCTGGTACCTGGGCCGCGTGCAGCAGCGCGCGGCGGGCAACCCGGTGGTCGGTGCGCCGTTCCGCGCCGCGCTGACCCTGACCGCCCCGCTGACCGTCCTGTTCGCCCCGGCGGTGGTCCGCGAGGTGCTGTTCGGCCCGGTGCCGCGGACCCCGGCCGAGCCGCCGCTGCTCCGCGAGAACGGCTGAGACGGGCGGGGCCCCGGCAGTGCGAGGGGCGGCGGTGGACCTGCCACCGCCGCCCCTCGCCCCAGGTGGAATCCGCCCGGCGGGCGTGCCTCACGTACCGATCTCGAACGCGGGCGGCTCGAGGCCCGCGAGACAGCTGGTGTCGGGTGCGTCCGGACGGGCGAAGAACGAGACGGTCATCGTCTGCGCGCACCTCGAGTCGGCGAAGACCACGTGCGCGACGTAGGGCACCGTGACGGCGATGGACCGGCTCAGCGTCCGGGCGGCGTACGGGCCGCTGCTCGGCGCGGTCTGGGAGTCGAAGCCGCCGGACAGGACGAGGGTCGGGATGTCGCTGTAGGTCCTGCTCCGGATCGAGGGGTCCGCCGGGGGGACGTCCCAGGCGCGGCAGTCCGCGTGCATCCAGCTGAGCAGGGGGGCGTTGGCCAGCACCGAGCGGGGGAAGGACGGGAACAGGCGCTGCCCCGCACGGATCACGTCCGCCTCGCTCTCGAACGGTGTCCACTCCCGGCAGAAGACGCCGAAGACGAGGCCGTGGGAGACCCTTCCGATGGCCTGCGGGCTGAGCTTTCCGCCCGCGTACTGCTCGGCGATCCGCTGCGGGTTGCCGTGTGCCAGTTCGTCGATCGAGCGGGGCACTCCGGCCGCGAGGTGGCTGGCGAAGGTCAGCCAGTTCACCAGGAGTCCGCCGTCGATGACGACCTCGACCGGCTGCGGCCGGCCCGGGACGGTGACGGTGGTGGTGACCGGCCGGGCTTCGAGGTCGACGACCAGGCGCTCGAAGGTGGCCTTGAGGTTCGGATAGCGGGTGTTGCAGGCGGGCTGGTCCGCGCAGGCCTTGAAGATGCCGTCGAAGCCTTCTCGTGCGGCCTTCCAGGTCACGGCGCCGCCCGCCAGGGACGGCGGCAGGACGCCGTCGATGCCGACCGACCGGATGCCCTCCGGGTGCAGGCGCATGTACTGGAGCGCCAGGTCGGTCCCGTAGGAGATGCCGAACACGTTCCACTGCCTGATGCCGAGGGCCTTGCGCAGGTCGTCGTAGTCGGCGGCGCTCTCGGTGCCGTTGTAGGCGCTCGGGTCGGCCCCGCGGCGCACCACCTGGTCGCGGCACTTCCGCGTCTCCTCGACGTGCAGGCGCCCGGTGGACGGTGCGCCGAAGACGAGGTCGAGGGAATCCGCGGCGAACTCGTCGACGTTCCGGCAGGTGAGCTCCGGGTCGGCCGAGTAGGTCCCGCGCTGTGACATGAAGATCAGGTCGCGGTCCCGGTTCAGGCCGCCGTTGAGCGCCATCGGGATCTCGGAGACCGCGTCGTCGCCGGGCCCGCCGGCGAGCCACACGATCGGATCGCCCGCCTTCTTGCTCGTGGCCGCCGGGATGATCGCCACCGCGAGGGTGATCTTGCGGCCTTGGTGCCCCTCGCCCCCGCGGTTCCCGCGGTTCCCGTGGTCCCCGTGGTCCCCGTGGTCCCCGTCGTCCCCGTGGTCTCCGTGGTCCGCATGGTCCCCGTGAACCTCGTGGTCCCCGTGGTGCCGGTCACGCTTCTCGGGGACGGTGAGCGTTCCGCAGTACGCGTCCTTCAGGGCCGGGATCGGGTCCGCCGTCCTCGGGCAGGGCCCCGGCTCGAAGCGGGCGTGACCCGCCGTCCGGGCGACCGTGCCGAGCGGCGCCGTGGGGCCGGACTCGGCCTGGACGGGGGCCGCGACGAGGCCTGCGGCGAGGACACCGGCGGTCGCCCCGGCCAGCGCGGCCGGGAGCCGTCGCGTGGCGCGGCGCTGGGGCGGTCGAAGGGACATCATTCGGTCTCCGCGTCAGGGGTGATGGTGAACGGCTTGGGCTGGAGTCCCGCCACGCAACGCGTGTCGGGCGCGGTCGGACGTGCGAGGAAGGAGGCGAGGACGCTCGCCGCGCAGGGCGACTGGGGAACCACCCAGTGGCCGATGCCCGGGATCACCACGGACGTCGATCGGGGCAGCGTGCGGGCCGCGACCCGGGCCCAGCTCGCGCCGGTCTTCTGATCGAAGCTTCCGGAGAGGACGAGCGTCGGCACCTTGCTGTACGTGGCGACCCGCTGGATCGCCGTGCGGTCCGGGACGTTCCAGACCCGGCACAGGTCGTGCTCGAAGGGCAGCTGCGGGGGCTGGACGAGGACCGAGTCGGGCCACCCCGGGAAGTTCCGGCGCCCCGCCTTCAGCACGTCGTGCTTCGAGAAGCCGGGCGTCCACTCGGCGCAGGCCACCGACTGCGTCATGCCGTGGGCGAACCCGCCGATGACGGTCCCCACGTCGACGGCCCGGGCCCGGGCGAAGCGCTCCGGGTTCCCGTGGGCGAGCTCGTCGAGCGCCGCGGGGACGTCGACGGCCTTGACGGTGTTGGCGACGAGGATGTTGACCAGCGCGCCCCCGTCGAGGTCGACCTTGACGGGGTCCCCGCCCGACGGCGGCTCGGCCATGAGCGTCAGAGGGTGCGCTTCGAGGCGGCGGACCTGTTCGTCCAGCGTGCGCCGCAGGTGCGGGTAGCGGGCCTTGCACCGGGGCTGGGCCTCACACGCCGCGAAGATCTCACCGATCCCCTCGGCGAAGCTGTCCCAGGTCCAGGGCAGGTTCACGACCTTGGGCGGCGCGACCGAGTCGATCGCCACCGAGCGGATGCCCTCGGGGTGGAGACGCAGGTAGGTGAGGGCCAGGTTGGTGCCGTACGAGTAGCCGTAGACGTTCCACCGGTCGATGCCCAGGGCTTCCTTCAGGTCGGCGAAGTCCGCCGCGTTCTCGGTCGTGTTGTAGGAGCTCAGCCGGATCCCGTCGCGGGTGAGGCGGTCACGGCACTCCTGGGCCGCTCCCACCAGGAGCCGCCCGGTCGCAGGGGAGTCGTAGCGCAGCCCCACGGCCCTGATGTTGAAGCGGTCGATCTCCGGGCAGGCGAGGTTCGGCTGCGAGTACCGCACGCCGCGCTGGGCCATCACGATCAGGTCGTGATCCCGGTTCACGCCGGAGGAGACGAGGAAGGGGATGCTGTCGAACGCGTCCCCGCCGGGCCCCCCTTCCATGAACACCACCGGCTCGTCGGCCGGCTTGCCCGAGGCGGCCGGGATGATCGCGACGGCCAGCCGGATGGTCCGGCCGCCGCCGCGGTGGGACCGGCTCTCGGGCACCTCCAGGAATCCGCACCGCCCGGGAACCGGCTCGGGGGTCTGCGGGCAGGGAGCGGGCACGAACCGCGCCGGACCCCCTGGATGGGGACCGCGCACGGCTGGTGACGCCGGGGTGACCGGTGCCGGCGGACTTCCTGCTGTCGGGGCACTTGCCGCCGTCGGGCCGGCCGCACCCAGAAGGGTGAGTCCGGTGGCGGCGAGGGCGAGACCGGTACGAGCGCTGCGGGAACGTCTCCTGCCGTACGGGCGCCGGGCGGGGGCCCGTACGGTGCCTTCTTCCGTCATGTGGTGGGGTCTTCCTGTGGACCACGGCCGCCCCGGCCGGGACGACGCCGCGTGGCTGAGCCCGCCGCGGCACGGGCCGGGCGGGCACTGTGCTCGTCAGCCTGCGGTCGTGGCCGGACCCCCACCACTCGTGGGCTCCACTCGGAGCATTCAGACGCCCGGGGCCGCCGTCACCACTCCGGCCGCGATGCCCGCGCTGAGCGCCGCGTAGTCGTCGGCGTTCTGCCCCGCGTAGCGCAGGGCGAAGTCGGCGATGGCCTTGTCGAAGACGTCGGAGGAGCCGAGGTAGGCCGCGATCGCGATCCGGTCACCGGAGCGGGCGTGCGCCCGGGCGAGGGCCCGGCCGCACAGCCGCGCGTAGTCGCGGAGCAGCGCCGGCGACATGGACTCCACCTCCGCGGAGCCCTTCATGTCGCGCAACTGACGCCAGTAGAAGTGCCGTTGCTCGGGTCCTGTCATCCAGCCGAGGAAGATGTCGCTGGCGGCCTGGGTGAGCCGCTGCCCGGACACCACCCGGTGTCCCTGGTGGCTGTACACGCTCGGCGGCAGGTACTGCTCGAGGACCGACCGGCCCGCCTCCTTGATCTGCAGGAACAGCGGGTCGGCGTCGTCGCGCCCCTCCAGGAGGAGGATGAAGCAGCGGGTGCCGACGCTGCCGACGCCGACCACCTTGCGGGCGGCGTCGACGAAGCGGAAGCGGTCGAGGAGCAGCCGGCGCTCCTCCGAGAGGGAGCTGCGGTAGTCGCTGAAGATCTTGCCGATGCCGACCCGGTCGACGTCGGTGACCCGTTCGAGGAGCGGCGGGTCCTCGATGATGTGCCGCCCGGTCTCGTCCTTCTCCGTGAGCTTGCCGAAGGCCTGGAGGCTGGTGCGCCGGCGGGCGCGGGCGAGCCGGTCCTTGAGGCGGGTGCGGTCGGCCCCGCGCACCAGGGAGGCCAGGTCCTCGGCGGCGATCCGCTCGTACCAGACGTCGAGTTCGCCGACCTCGGCGAGGCGGCGCACGGCCGTGCGGTACGACTCGGTGGCGACCAGGGCGGCTCGGTGGGCCTTGGCCTTGGTGGTGCCGTTCTGGAGGGCGGCGACGGCGATGGAGGCGGCGAGTCGCTTGACGTCCCACTCGAAGGGTCCGGGGAGCGTCTCGTCGAAGTCGTTGACGTCGAAGAGGAGCGCCCGTTCGGGTGAGGCGTACACGCCGAAGTTGAGCAGGTGGGCGTCACCGCAGAGCTGGACGGTGAGTCCGGTGTGCCGTTGCGCGGCGAGGTCGGCGGCCATGACGGAGGCCGCGCCGCGCAGGAAGGCGAAGGGCGAGACGGCCATCCGGCCGTAGCGGATGGGCACGAGCTCGGACAGCCGGTCGGCGGACTCGCGTTCCAGCACGGCGAGCGGGTCGGGGCGCTGCGAGGAGGGTATCCAGCGGCCGTGCGAGGAGCGGGGGACGCGCTTGCGCGCGGCCCGGCCTCTCTCGGCCCGTTCCGACGGAGTCGTCATCCGACCTCACCCGCCTCTTCCCGCGCTGCTGCCACCACTGTTCCGGTGCGATCCATTACAAATCGCCCCGCCCGTTTCGGCCACTCTCACCGACGGGGCTTCCCGAATGGTTTAGACCAATGATAGGAATTGATCACCCCTACGGGTCGAGCGGTCACACCGCGCAACGGTGGCAGCGCACACGTTCCCGCGCCCGCCCGGCTCCGCACCACCGGGTACGCCCACGCACGACAGAGAGGGTCCGAGACATGGCCGAGCCCGTTCCCGAGCACGGACCTGGGGCGGAGCTTCCGCTCTACCTCCGGGTCGCCCGCGCCCTGCGGGACGACCTCACCCAGCACCACATCTCCCCCGGCACGCGGCTCCCGTCCGAGCGCCATCTGGCGCACCGCTACCACGTGAACCGGCAGACCGTCCGCAGCGCGCTCCAACTCCTGCGCGAGGAACGCCTCGTGGTGACCGACCGGCGCGGCACCTTCGCCGCGGGAGCCGAACACGAGCCCGGGGTCCCCGCACCCACCGGGCTCGTGCGGACGTTCCCGGGCGGTCCCCGGGCCGCCGACGCCCTGGTCCGCGCCACGCTTGCCTGGGAGGCGCCGCCGGCGACCCTGGCCGGCCGGCTCTCGCTGGCACCCGGGGAGCCGACCCTCGTGCACCGCCATGCGGTGCTGACCCCGGCCGGCGCCTCCCTGCAGCGCTCCGTCAGCTGGTTCTCGCGGCCGGCGCTCCTGGAGATCCCGCAGCTCGGCCGCTACCGGCCCACCGGCGAGCGGTACCGCCGGCCGGACCTGCGGCTGCTCTACCACTGGATGCACCAGGCGGGCCTGCGCACCGTCCACCGCGAGTCGATCGGGGTGCCGGGCGCCGCACCCCCCGAGCGGGCCGGCGGCGCGGCGACCGGGATCGGAACGGCCGGCGGCCCGACCCGGCTGAGCGTCCACCGCGTGGTGAGCGACCACCACGGCCACGCCCTGGAGGTCACGGACATCGACGTCGCGGCGCGGACCGGAGCCTGGACCTACGAGTTCGGCGGCTGAGCCCCGAGGCCGGCGCGCGGGCCCCCGCCGGGGCCGCCGCCGACCGCCCACGCGGCAGGACCGGGCCCCGTCCGGGCGGGAAGCAGCGGCTCCCGGCCCCGATCCGGCCCGATCCTGTCTGATGGGCGAGACGGACCTAGACGATGCCCTCCGCGATCTCCGCCTCCTCACGGGCGCTGCCGTACGCCTGCGGCGTGCCGTACGAGCGGCGGGCGACGTACCACCAGACGCTGGCGAGGACGAGCACGACCGCGAGGGCGATCACGGCGTAGTTCATCGTGTCGACCGTGACGGGGGAACGCTGCGGCAGGCAGAACAACACGGTCACGAGGGCCACCCAGACCACCGCGATCCAGCCGATCGGCCGGCTCCACCGGCCCAGGTTCCACGGCCCGGGGACGAAGGAGCGGCCCGCGCGCAGCCGCAGCAGGATCGGGATGGCGTAGGCGGGCGTGATGCCGATCACGTTGATGGCGGTCACGGCCCCGTAGGCGGTGGCCGAGTACAGCGACGGCAGGGCGAGCAGCGCGGCGACCACCACGGAGAGCCAGACGGCCGGGACCGGGGTGTGGGTGCGGCTGCTGACCCGGCGCCAGAGCGAGGAGCCCGGCAGTGCGTTGTCGCGGCTGAACGCGAAGACCATCCGGCTGGCCGCGGCCACCTCGGCGTTGCCGCAGAAGAGCTGGGCCACGATCACCACGAGCAGCAGGGCCTTGGCGCCGCCCTCGCCGAGCGCGTCAAGGAGGATCTGGGCGGGCGGCACGCCGGTGGCGGTGTTCTGCGTGCCCGCGTAGTCCTGGATGGCGAACGTCAACCCGGCGAGCAGGGCGAAACCGGCGATCCAGGAAGCCCAGATGGAACGGACGATGCCCTTGGCGGCGGCCACCGAGGCGTTGGAGGTCTCCTCCGAGAGGTGCGCGGAGGCGTCGTAGCCGGAGAAGGTGTACTGCGCGAGCAGCAGGCCGATCGCGGCCACGTAGAGCGGGTTGGCCCACCCGGTGTCGTTCACGAACTCGGTGAAGACGAACGTGGCCGACTGGTGGTGGTCGGGGACGACGGCGAGCGCGCCGACGATGACGGCGACGCCGCCCAGGTGCCACCAGACGCTGACGGAGTTGAGGATGCTCACCAGGCGGACGCCGTAGAGGTTGAGCACCGCGTGCACGAGGAGGATCGCCAGGAAGATCAGGAAGGTCGACTCCGGGGTGGGGGTGAAGCCCCACTGGAGGTTGAGGAAGGCCCCGGTGAAGAGGGCGGCGCCGTAGTCGATGCCGGCGATGGCGCCGAGGAGACCGAGCAGGTTCAGCCAGCCCGTGTACCAGCCCCAGCGGCGTCCGCCGAGCCGGTCGGCCATGTAGTAGAGCGCCCCGGAGGTCGGGTAGGCACTGGTGACCTCGGCGAGCGCGAGGCCCACGCACAGCACGAAGAGGCCGACGCCCGCCCAGCCCCAGAGCATCACGGCGGGGCCGCCGGTGCCGAGGCCGAAGCCGTACAGCGTCATGCAGCCGGAGAGGATGGAGATGACGGAGAAGCTGATGGCGAAGTTGCCGAAGCCGCCCATCCGGCGGGCGAGGACGGGCTGGTAGCCGAGCTCTCTGAGCCGGGCCTCCTCGTCCCTGGGCGCCGGTGGCGGCTTGCGTATCGCGTCGGTGGGAGCGGTGCGGGACATGCGTTCCTCCGGGGGAAGGGGGACGGACAGGTCCGTACGGGGGTCACGGACCGGGGGACGTGCACGGGGGTCACGCGCGACGTGCGGGGGGAGCGGCCGTGGGGCGGCCGCGGGCTCCCTCCGGGGCCGGGAGGCCGCCGTCAGGGTCCGGTGCGGTCCTCGCCGGCACCCAGGCACCGGGCCCGGGACCGCAGGAAGACCTCCTCGGCGGGGCCGCGCTCGTCGGGGTGCGCGGTCCGGTACGACCAGGGCTGCGGGGTCCAGTAGGGCCCGAGCGCGTCGAACACCCGTGCCGCGTCGGCGAACTTGAGGGCCCCGTGGAGGGCGTGGGCCAGGTGATTGAGGTCGAGCAGGCTGGCCTCTTCCGTGGCGCAGAAGAGGAACCAGGAGTCCATCGCCCCACGGGCGTCGCGCACCGCGTCCTCGGCCACCCAGTGCAGGTCGAGGGCGCGTTCGTGACCGCGCTCGCGCTTGTAGCGCTCGACGCGCACATAGAGGGGCAGGGCGTGCAGCGCGGAACCGACCGGGGCCGAGGAGGCCGCCCACTGGGCGTAGTTGACGGCCTCGGAGAGGGGTCCGGACCGGCGGGCGTAGACGAACTGGAGCATCCGGTGGTGCGCCTCGCGGTTGAAGGGGTCGCGCTTCTCGGCCTCGGCGAGCAGCCCCCAGGGGGCCGGCGGCAGCATGGGTGCGGGCGGTACGGCCCGGTGCTCCTCCATGCGCTGCTGGACGTCGAGCAAGGAGAGGGCGAGCCGGCAGACCCAGGGGACGGGGTCGGCGGGGGCGTGCTCGGCGGCGTGCAGGCAGGCGGTCCAGGCCTCCTGCCAGAGTTCGCGGGTGCGTGCGTGCGCGGAGCGGTGGGCCCGTACGGCGCGCTCGACGGCGACCCGCGCGTGCATCACGGCGGCGGCGCCGGACCCCGGCTGCTCGGCGCACCAGGTCTCGACGACGTCGGTGCCGGCGGCGACGGCCCCGAGCACCTGGGTGCGCCGGGTCCAGGCGGGCCAGCCGGAGGTCTCGTCGAGTAATCGGGCCATGGCCACCCAGCGGCCCGTGCGCAGGTCCTGGACGGCGCCGCGCAGGGCGTGGTCGTGGCCCGCCGGGTGGTAGACGGGCCGGAAGCCGTGCCCGGCCATCAGGCGGCGGGGCGGTGGGTGGACGACATGGTTCCTCGGTGAGTCGGTGACGGGGGTGGTCAGTCCCCTGGGGCGGTGTGGTGCCGACCCGGCCGTTGATCGGCGATCACTATAGAGGTCGCCGGACGTGACCGATCCACTTTTCTCCGTGACCGGAACTATCCAGCCAGCGACCGGATTTGATTTGGCGTCAGCGAGAGGTCTGGACCTGACGAGTTTGCCTCCGAAGCCTTGACGGGCCGCCCCGGCTGCATCAGGCTGACCGGTTCCATGGTCGAGAAGGCGATCAAGGACGTCCAGGAACCCATGAACCGCAGGGAGTCGCAGACATGACGGGCCCGGTACTCGCCGTCGACCAGGGCACGTCGGGCACCAAGGCCCTCGTCGTCTGCCCCGAACGCGGGGTGATCGGCAGCGGCTTCGCCGCGGTGCACCCGCGCGCGCTGCCGGGCGGCCTGGTCGAGGTCGACCCCCGTGAGCTGTACGACTCCGTCGTCACCGCCGGCCGGGCGGCCCTCGCCGAAGCCGCGGAGCCCGCCGTCGCCGTCGGCCTCGCCAACCAGGGCGAGACGGTGCTCGCCTGGGACCCCTCGACCGGCGAGCCGCTCACCGACGCGCTCGTCTGGCAGGATCGCCGGGCCGCCGCACTGTGCGACGAACTCGCGGATGAAGCAGCCGAGTTGACACGGATCACCGGTTTGCCGCTCGACCCCTACTTCGCCGCACCCAAGATGGCCTGGATCCGCCGCAGCCTCACCGGCGCCGGCGTCGTCACGACCAGCGACTCCTGGCTGGTGCACCGGCTCACCGGCGCGTTCGTCACCGACGCCGCCACCGCGGGGCGCACCGGCCTGCTCGATCTGGACGCCGTCGCCTGGTCCGACCGGGCCCTCGACGTCTACGGCCTCGGCGGCGAGCGCCTGCCGCGGGTGGTGGACTGCGACACCCCGGTCGGCACGACCACCGCCTTCGGTCCGCCGCTCCCCCTCACGGGCCTCCTCGTCGACCAGCAGGCCGCCCTGCTCGCCCAGGACGTCACCGAGCCCGGCACCGCCAAGTGCACGTACGGCACCGGGGCCTTCCTGCTCGCCCAGACCGGGTACGCGCCGCGGCGCGGCGACTCCGGCCTGGTCGCCTGCCCCGCCTGGCGGCTCGCCGGCCGCACCAGCTACTGCCTGGACGGGCAGGTGTACACGGCCGCGTCCGCCGTCCGGTGGCTCACCGAGCTCGGCGTGATCGCGGACGCCACCGAGCTCGACACCGTCGGCGGTGCCGTTCCCGACGCGGGCGGCGTCACCTTCGTCCCCGCGCTCGCCGGGCTCGCCGCCCCCTGGTGGCGCGGTGACGTGCGCGGCGCGCTCACCGGACTCGGCCTCGACACCGGTCCCGGACAGCTCGTCCGGGCCCTGTGCGAGGGCATCGCCGCGCAGGTCGTGGAGCTCGCCGGGGCCGCGGCGGCCGACCTGGGCGCACCGCTCACCACCCTGCGGGTGGACGGCGGGCTCACCCGGTCGGCGCTGCTCATGCAGACCCAGGCCGACCTCCTGCAGCGCCCGGTCGAGGTGTCCGCGCTGCCCGACGCGACCGCCCTCGGCGTGGCGGCCGTCGCCAGGCTGGGCCGGCAGCCCGGGCTCGCCGTCCACGAGGCCGTACCGGCGTGGAAGCCTTCGGCCGTGTACGAGCCGCGGATCACGGCGGACGAGGCCGCGGAGCGCAGGGGGCGCTTCCGTTCCGTGGTGGCGGGGCTGCTCGCCGACGCCGGTGGCGCGGGCTCCGGCGCGGGGGGTTCCGCCGCGTGAGCGTCACCCGCCGCGGGGCGCTGCCGGACACCTCGGCGCCGGACGGCGCGTACGACGTGACCGTCGTCGGGGCGGGCGTGGTCGGCTGCGCCGTCGCCCGCGAACTGGCCCGTCACTCGCTGCGCGTCGCGCTCGTGGAGGCGAGCGGCGACATCGGCGAGGGCAGTTCCAAGGCCAACACGGCGATCCTGCACACCGGTTTCGACGCCGTGCCCGGCTCCCTGGAGGCCCGCCTCGTCCGCGAGGGGAGCCGGCTGCTCGGCGCGTACGCCGAGGAGACCGGCATCCCCGTCGAGCCCGTCGGCGCCCTGCTCGTCGCCTGGGACGAGGAGCAGCTCGCCGCGCTCCCCCGCCTCGCCGACAAGGCCGTCCGCAACGGGCACCACGACACCCGTCCGCTCTCGCCCGCCGAACTGTACGCACGGGAGCCGCACCTCGGCCCCGGGGCGCTCGGCGCCCTCGACGTGCCGGGCGAGTCGATCGTCTGCCCCTGGTCGACCCCGCTCGCCTACGCCACCCAGGCTGTGCGCTCGGGCGTCGACCTGCACCTGGACTGCCGGGTGGAGAAGGTGCGCGTCGGCGGTCCCGGCACGCCGCACCGGCTGATCACGCGTCGCGGGGTGCTGCGCACCCGCTTCCTGGTCAACGCGTGCGGACTGTACGCGGACGCCTTCGACGCGCTCGTCGGCCGCCACGACTTCACGGTCACCCCGCGGCGCGGACAGCTCGTGGTCTTCGACAAGTTCGCCCGCGAACTGGTGCGGCACATCCTGCTGCCCGTGCCGGGAGCGCTCGGCAAGGGCGTCCTGATCGCGCCGACGGTGTACGGGAACGTGATGCTCGGGCCGACCGCCGAGGACCTCGACGACAAGACGGCGACCGGCTCGACGGCCGCGGCGCTCGCCGGGCTGCGCGCACAGGGCCGCCGGATCCTCCCGGCGCTTCTCGACGAGGAGGTCACCGCGGTCTACGCGGGCCTGCGCGCGGCGACCGGCGCCGAGGACTACCGCATCGCCGCCCACCCCGAGCTGCGCTACGTCACGGTCGGCGGCATCCGCTCCACCGGCCTCACGGCCTCGCTCGCCCTGGGCCGGCACACGGTGGACCTGCTGGCCGACGCGGGCCTCGTCCTGGGGGCCGAGCGGCCGCTGGCGCCCGTGCGGATGCCGAACCTCGGCGAGGCCTTCCCCCGCCCGTACCGGGACGCCGGCCGGATCGCCCGCGACCCGGCGTACGGCACGATCGTCTGCCACTGCGAGCGCGTCACCCTGGGCGAGATCCGGGACGCGCTCGACTCCACCGTGCCGCCCGCGTCCCTGGACGGCCTGCGCCGCAGGACCCGGGCCAGGGCGGGGCGCTGCCAGGGATTCTCCTGCGGCGCGACAGTGCGGGCCCTGTTCGAGGAGGGCGTGCGGTGAACCGTACGGTCGACGTCCTGGTGGTCGGGGGCGGGCCCGCGGGCCTGGCCGCGGCCGCCCGGCTCGCGGCGGCGGGCGCGGGCCGCGTCGAGGTCCTGGAGCGGGAGCGGGTGGCGGGCGGTGTGCCGCGGCACTGCGGGCGCGCGGGCTTCGGCCCGTACACGGGGCCCGGGTACGCCCGGCGGGCGGTGGACGAGGCCGTACGGTCCGGGGCGCGCGTCCGCACCGGGGTGGGCGCGACCGGCTGGGCGGGGCCGCTCACCCTGGAGGTCACGGCCCCGACCGGCCCGGAGTGGGTCACGGCGCGCGCGGTCGTCCTGGCCACCGGGGCGCGCGAACGCCCGCGCAGCGCCCGCCTGGTGCCTGGCAGCCGGCCCGCCGGGGTGCTGAGCACCGGGGAACTCCAGCAGTCGGTCGAGGTGTTCGGCCTGCGCCGGGAGCGGATCGGCCGCCGGGCGGTGGTCGTGGGCTCCGACCCGATCGCCCGGCACGCGGCCCGCACGCTGCGCCGGGCGGGGGTCGAGGTGGCGGCGATCGTCGCGGACCGGTCCCGCGGGCCGCGCCTGCCGGGCCCCGTCCTGCGGGGCGCGACCGTGGTCGAACTCGTGGGCCGGGGGCGCCTCTCCGGCGTCGTGGTGCGCGGCGCGGACGGGCGGACGGGGCTGCTGCGCTGCGACACGGTGGTCTTCACGGGCGACTGGCTGCCCGACCACGAACTGGCGCGCACCGGCGGCGTCCTGCTCGATCCGGCCACCCGCGGCCCCTCCGTCGACCCGGCGCTGCGCACCTCCGTGCCGGGTGTCTTCGCGGCGGGCAATCTGCTGCGCGGTGTCGAACCGGCCCTGGCGGCCGCGGCGGAGGGCCGACAGGTCGCCGCCGGCGTCCTCGCCCATCTGGCCGGCGTCCCCTGGCCGGGCCCGGGCGTCCCGCTGCTCCCGGCGGGGGCGCTGCACTGGCTGTGCCCGGGCCGCCTCACCGGCCCCGCCCCCTCGCTGCTGCTCCGCCCCACGACCCGCCTCGTGCGGCCGCACCTGACCGTGGAGCAGGACGGGCGGCTGCTCCACGAGCGGCGGCTGCCGGCCCTGCTGGAGCCGCACCGCTCCCTGCGCCATGCGGCCGCCTGGGCCGCTGCGGCGGATCCGGGGGGCGGAGCGGTGGTGGTGCGACTGGACGCCACGGGCGGCGGGAGCACGGGTCGCCCGGCCGCGGCAACCCTCGCATAATGGGCCTTATGGCCCAGCGATCCGCGAAACACCACCCGCCGCCGACGGTCACGGTCAAGGGGCGGGACATGCGACTGCGCACCTTGGGGTTCCTCGCGCTGCTGGCCCTCGCCATCTGGTTCATCGCGGTCAACACCGGTTCGGTCACCATCCGGCTCTGGATCCCCACCGTCACGCTGCCGCTGTGGAGCGTCCTGACCGTGACCCTGCTCGTCGGCGTCGTGCTCGGACTGTTCATCGCCCGGCGCCGCGCCCGGCGGTAGCCGGCGGCCGCTACCGGTCGAGCAGCCCGGCGAGCCGGTCCAGGACGTGGGGCCAGCCGTGGCCCATGCCGTCGTAGGCCTGGCGCCCCATGGGCGAGTCGAGGTCGAATCCGGCATGGGTGAGGAAGAGGCGGGTGCCCTTGCCCTCCGGTTCGAGCCGCCAGGTGATGGTCGTGTCGAGCGAGCCCTCGGCGAAGCGGTAGGCGAACAGGCGCTCGGGGTCGACCTCGGTCACCTCGCAGGGCTGGCTGCCGAAGGCGCCCATGTCGAGGGTGAAGCGGTGCCCGACGACCGGCTTGACGTCGCCTGCGGCCCACCAGCGGGCGTGCAGCTCGGGGTCGGTGAGGGCGGCCCAGACGGCTGCCGGGGGGTGCGGCAGGAACTTCGCACAGTGGATCGCGTCGGTCCGCGGGGTGTCGGTCATGTCTCGTTCTCCTCGTCCAGCAGCTCGGCCAGGGCGTCCAGGCGCTGCGTCCAGAAGTGCTCGAAGGGGTGCAGCCACTCGCTCACCTCGGCCAGCGGGGCCGGCCGCAGGTGGTAGAAGCGGTGCCGTCCGCGAGGCTCCTCACGGACCAGGCCGGCGGCCTTGAGCACGGCCAGGTGCTCGGAGACCGCCGGTCTGCCGAGCTCGAACAGTCCGGCCAGCTCCCCGGTGGAGCGCGGGCCGTCCCGCAGGCTTTCGAGCAGTCTGCGGCGCACCGGATTGGCCAGCACGCCGAACACGTCGGTGGGCATGCCCCCACAATAGGTCGGGAATCTCCGACGCGTCAAAGTTTTCCGACGGGTCGTGGCGAAGGTACGCAGCAGGGATGTGCGGCCGCCCGGCGTCCGCCACACTGGGCGCCATGCCCGAGAAGCGCAGTGCCGGTCTCCTGCTCTTCCGCCGGACCGCGGAAGGTTTCGTCGAAGTGCTCATCGGCCACATGGGAGGCCCCTTCTGGTCCGGGCGCACCGCGGCCGCGTGGTCGATCCCGAAGGGCGAGTACGCGGCCGACGAGCCGGCCGAGGACGCGGCGCGGCGCGAGTTCGAGGAGGAACTCGGACTGCCCGCCCCGGAGGGGGCGTGGATCGACCTCGGCGAGGCCCGGCAGCAGAACGGAAAGCTCGTCACCATCTGGGCGGTGGAGGCGGACCTGGACACGCAGCGGGTGGTGCCGGGCACGTTCAGCATGGAGTGGCCGCGGGGCTCGGGCGTGGTCGCGGAGTTCCCCGAGATCGACCGGGTCGGCTGGTTCGGCTTCGAGGCGGCCCGCCCGCTGCTGGTGGCGGGTCAGCGGGTGTTCCTGGAACGGCTGGCCGAGCGGCTGGGCACGGACGGGACCTGACGGTCCGGTGCTGACGGTCCGGTGCTGACTTTCCGGTGCCGACTTTCCGGTGCTGACGGTCCGAGGTGTGCCGGCCTGAGGCCTGCCGGTCCGAGGCTAACGGTCCGAGGCCTGCCGGCCTGAGGCCTGTCGGCCCGGGGCTGAAGGTCCGAGGCGCCTATCGGCCCGGGGCTGCCGGCCTGAGGCCTGCCGGTCCGAGGCGTGACGGTCCGAGGTCGAACGGGGCCTGTCGGAGGGCCGGTTGCCCCGCATTGTCAGACCCGTGCGAGAGGGTGGGGTGCGACCACCTCGAACCAGCCAGAGGGAGCCTGACATGAGGACCGTCACCAGCCGCGAGCGCGCCGCCGCCCAGGCCTACCTGCGTCTCCTCGAGTCCACCCAGGCGGTGCTCTCCGATCCCCGCCTCGAACCCTACGCGGCGGCGATGCTGACGCATCCGATGGCGGAGGCGGACGAGGCGCTGCGCGCTGCGGGCCTCTCGGGGAACGAGGCACATCTGCTGCGCCTGGTGGCGGCGCTGCGGGCCTCCCCCGCCGCGGAGCGGGGCAGGCCCGTGTGAGGGCGGGGCCGGACCCTCAGGCGCGCGCCTCCGGCACCGGGTCGCCCGGACCCGCCGGGGTCGACTGCCGCGGGCGGCGGCCGTGGAGCACGGCGAGGCCGCGGCGCGTGGCGGCGACGACGACCCGGTCGCCGGGCCCCAGCGCGCGGTCTGCCGGGAGTTCCCAGGCCGGCACGTAACCGGAGCGGTCGAGCGGCACGCCCGCCTCGCCACTCGCGATCACGCGCCAGGCCCCGGGACGGAAGGCCTCGGCCACCGTGCGTCCGTCCAGCAGCGGATGGTCCGCGACGTCGAGCGCCGCGAAGAGGAGCACCCGGCGTTCGACGGGAAGGGCGCCCAGCACCTGGCGGCCCATCATGGCCCCCGCGAAGGCGGGCGCCGCGAGGTGCGAGACGCTGCGGCTGCGGGTGAGGGCGCCGGGGTGGACGGTGCGCAGCGTGCGGTAGACCGCCGTGGCGAAGTCGTCGTCGTACAGCCGCAGGGCGACCCGCAGCCCCGGGCTGATCGAGCGGGCGTGCAGCGCGGCCTCCAGGTTGGTGATGTCGACACTGGTCAGGGCGAGCAGCGCACGGGCCCGGTGGATGCGGGCGGCCTCCAGGACGCCCTCCTCCGTGACGTCGCCGATGACGGTCGGCACCCGCAGCCGGCGGGCCAGGGCGAGGCCGCGCGCCTCGGGGTCGGCCTCCACGCACACGACCGGGATGTTCATCTTCCGCAACCGGGCGAGCACCCGGGTGCCGACCTTGCCCAGGCCGAGGAGCACCACGTGCCCGGAGAGCCCGCGCGGCGGCCGGCGCAGCGTCGTCGCGCTGCGGAACGTGCCGAAGGCCTCCAGGAGCGCGGCGATCACCACGGGCAGCAGGAGCAGGCCCACGAATCCGGCGAGGATCTGCAGCAGCTGACGGCTGGTCGGTTCACCGACGGCCGGATCCCCGATGGCGAAGATGTCGAGCAGGACCAGATAGGCGGCGTGCAGCGGGTGGCCGCCCGTGGTGAAGGTGGAGGCCAGGGTGAGCGCCACGACCGCGGCGGCGACCCCGGCGAGGGACCAGCGGAGGCGTCGCGAGAACAGCGAACCGACCGGCAGCCCGGAGGCGCCCAGCCACCCGGAGGCCTGCGCGGGGCCCTCGTAGGAGACCGTTTCGAGCGCCACGACGCCGCGCCCGGTCGCCGCGGCCACCTCGGCCTCACCCGGCAGCAGCCGCGGGCTCTGGTCACCGCTCCGCTCGGAGCCCTCGCAGCCGCCCGGGTCGCCACTGGTCGACGAGAGCAGGGCGAGCGGGCAGAGGCCGGGGTCGGCGACCTCGCCCGGACCGGACGGGGTGCGGTCGACCGCGTGCAGCAGCAGCCCGCCGGCCTGGATCACCTTCCTGCCGCCGGCGACCGCCGTCGCCGCCAGGGCCGGCGCCGCGGTGTCGGCGTCGGAGAGCACGGTCGTCGTGGCCTCCCGCTTGTCCGGGTCGAGGCCCGGTTCGACGACGGCGGACGCCTCGTCGAGGAGGGTGGCCAGGTGCTGGCCGAGCTTGCGGTTGTAGAGCCGGATGACCAGGCGCAGCCGTGGGTTGAGCCGCCGGGCGGCCAGCGCGGCGCGGATGTTGCGCTCGTCGTCCTCGTGGACGAGGGCGAGCGCCGCGGCCCCCTCGACTCCCGCGTCGAGCAGCACGGCGTCGTCGACCTCGGCCGTCTCGACCATCCGGACCGCGCGTCCCTGGCCGACGCCGCGCGGGTCGCCGACGCCGGACGGGCCGGCCCCGCCCGCCCCCGTCGTACGGGTGACGGCCGCGGTCACCCGGCCGAAGAGCGCCATGGCCCGCCCTGGACGGGCGGCCGGCCGGTCGGGCGCGTCGCCGGGCGAGGGGACGAGCAGGGTGACGCGCTCGCCGTACATCTCGTTCAGCTCGGCCGCGAGACGGTGGGCGAGCACGTCGTCACCGCAGACGATCATGTGCTCGGCCGCGGTCGCGGACGCGTCGTCGGGGGCAACGGGCCTGCTCTGGTGCGGGAGTGAGGACACGTCACCAGGATGCCCTGCCCCACCGACAGGCCCCGTCGCCGGGGCCGCGGCGGTCCCGGAACCGCCCGCGCCCGGCCGCGCGAGGGTCCTCGCCCCGGCGCCGCCCGTCCCTCCTCGCCTCCGACACGCCGCCGTTCGCCACGGCCGCTACGCCGGTCGGCGCACTTCGCTCTGCGGTGACGGAAGCGTCTTCCTACGGTGGCTGAATGATCGTCACGCCAGCTGTCCGTCTTGCCGCCGCCGGTGCCGCGGTGCTGCTGCTCGCGCTTCCGGTCCCGGCGGCCTCGGCCGCCTCCCTCACGGAGCCGACCCCGCCCGCTCCGCGCTTCGTCGATCCGGCCCGGCTCGACCGGTCCGGTACACAGGTGCAGCCACTGCGGGGCGCTCCGGAGGTGCCCTCCGTCTCGGCCTTGTCCTGGGTGGTGGCCGACGCGGCCACGGGCGAGGTGCTCGCGGCGCGCAACGCGCACAGAAAGCTGCCGCCCGCGAGCACGCTGAAGACCCTCTTCGCCCTGACGGCGCTGCCCCACCACGAGCCGGGCGAACGCCACACCGTCGCCGACGCCGAACTGACCGGCATCGGCGAGGGCAGCAGCCTCGTCGGCGTCAAGGAGGGCTACACGTACAAGGTGTCGGACCTGTGGAACGGGGTGTTCCTCAGCTCGGGGAACGACGCCGTGCACGTGCTCGCCTCGATGAGCGGCGGCTGGGAGTCGATGACCCGGCAGATGCAGGAGAAGGCCCGCTCGCTCGGCGCCCGCGACACGCACGTGGTCTCCCCGGACGGCTACGACGCGCCGGGCCAGGTCTCCTCCGCGTTCGACCTGGCGGTGTTCGGGCGGGCCGGGCTGCAGGACCCGGCATTCGTCCGCTACTGCTCCACCCGGTACGCCGACTTCCCGGCCGGCTCGTGGTCGTACGGCATCGCCAACACCAACCGCCTGCTCACCGGGGCGGACGGGGTGGAGCGCTACCCCGGGCTCATCGGCGTGAAGAACGGCTACACCAGCAACGCGGGCAACACCCTCGTCGTGGCGGCCGAGCGCGGCGGCCGGACGCTGGTGGTCTCGGTGATGAACCCGCAGTGGGGCGGCGGACTCGCGGTCTACGAGGAGGCCCGGGAGCTGCTCGACTGGGGCTTCGAGGCCTCCGGCCGGATCCAGGCGGTGGGCTCGCTCCTGCCCCGCAAGGACGAGCGGGAGGCGCGCGGCACCGAACGGGCGCAGGCCGCGGGGAAGACGTCCGGCGCGAAGGAGGCGCTGGGCACCGTCCGGACGGAGGGTCCGGTCAGGGCACAGGCCGGACCCGAGCCCGGTTCCGCCGTACGGGCGCTCCTGGAGACGAAGCCGCGCGGCGCGCCGGAGAAGGCCGCCCCCTCGGGCAGGGCGGCGGGACTGCCGCTCGCCCTGGTCGGCGCGGCGCTCGGCGCGGCGCTGTCGCTGTGGCTCTGGCGCCGGTTCGGCGCCGGCGGAACCTGAGCGCAGCGCTCCGGTTCGGCGCCGGCGGAACCTGAGCGCACCGCCCGGACGCGGCTCCCGCGCTCCCTCGCACGGAGGCCGACGGTCCGCCCGTGCGAGAGGCCTGTCCGGCCGCTCCCGCCACGGGCCGGGCGGACTCCTTCGCGAGGGCATGGTTCGGCGGGCGCCGTACCGTCCCGCGCCTAGGCTGCCCCGACACCGCGCGGGAGCTCCCCGGCGGTCCTCGGAGAGGAGTGGCATGCGGACGAGCACCTACGCGGTGGAGGTGGCCCGGCGGTTCCGGGAGGTCAACGGCGAGCATCCGATGACGGCGGCCGACGACGCCTACGTCAGCGCGCAGTTCACCCCTCTGGAGAGCCTGTGCGCGGCACGGGGACGCGACGTGGTGGAGGCGCGGCGGCAGATGCTGGACGGGC
Organism: Streptomyces sp. NPDC051921; assembly: GCF_040680975.1. NCBI lineage: Bacteria > Bacillati > Actinomycetota > Actinomycetes > Kitasatosporales > Streptomycetaceae > Streptomyces > Streptomyces sp. NPDC051921. The sequence goes on along the minus strand of NZ_JBFAXU010000025.1, from coordinate 87,137 downwards.
TGCTGCCGCTGCCGGGCTATCTGCGGTCGGACGGCGCGGAGATGGTCCCGCGCGACCTGTTCGACCTGGCCGCGCGGGCGGGCGGGCCGGAGCGGCTGCGCGGGTGGTTCGTCGCGCACTGGGAGGACCCGGCCGAGGGCGTGGCGGAGTGGGAGGCGTATCTGAGCGGCCAGTACGTCTGCCTGCACCGGGTCGCGCCGGACACGATCCGGCGCAAGGGCGAGCTCACGGCAGCGATCACCGACGCGGTCGGCTCACCGCGGCCGGACGCGCCGCTGTGGACGGCGGCGCTGCACGCGCTGGTCGACGAGCTGGACGCGCTCGAACCGGAGTTCGCGCCCTACGACCGGCTGCGCTTCGGCGGCCCGACCTCGCGGGACACCTGCGTCGATGCCGTACGGGCCCGCTTCCCGCGCCCGGCGGGGGCGTCCGCGGGCGGTGACGCGCTCAGCCGACGTCGCCGTCGTCGGGGCGCGGGCGCTCGCGGCCGGTGAGGTGCCGGCGGGACCAGCGCAGCAGCAGGCGCAGGACACAGGTCAGGGTGAGCACCCAGACGGCTGCGAAGGTCCAGATGAGCACCGAGGACCCGGTGGCGACCGCGATCACGAAGAGGACGAGCGCCACGGGGACGAGCACGAGGGCCGCGAGGCCCGTGAACCGCCCGGCCCCGAGGGCCCGGTGGCCGGTCAGGCGGCCGCTGCGGGCGCCGGGCCCGGAGCCGCTCCGCCCGCCGCGGAAGCGTGGGCGGTGGCCCGTGGCCAGGGTACGGGCGAGGGCGGTGTCCTCGTCCAGGTCGTGCTCGATCTCCTCGAGGATCCGCCGCTCGCGCGGCGAAAGCTGTGCCTCGTCCATTTCCGGCACCTCCCGCCCATGACCATGGGCCGTGCGGTCCCGTCCAGGGCGCTATTCGGCGGCCACCCCGCCGGTGCGCGTCGAACCGCACACCTTCAGTGTGGACTCCCCCAGCGGCTCCGGCTCGGCGACGTAGCGCTCCGCCGCACGCACCGCCTCGGGGGCCGTCCGCTCCCCCATGAGGACGCACAGCGTGTACGCGGTGTCCTCGAACCGCCTGCGGGCCGACAGGTCGTACGGCACGGCCAGGACCAGCCGTTCCTGGCTGCGGTAGCACCGCAGCAGGCGGTCGATCGTGTTGCGGTCGGGGAGCAGCATCCGGTCCTCCTGGTACGGCTCTGGCCCCCCGGCTCCACCATCGTGGAGGCACACGCTCACCCGCGCGACCCGCAGCGCCACGCTGCGTGACCGGGTCGGGTTCCCCCGGGTGCGCCGGGGCCCGCGATGGCGGAAGGTCGAGACATGAACACCAGCGACCGACTGCACGTGGTCGTCACCGGTGCCACGGGGAACGTGGGAACGAGCCTGGTGCGGGCTCTGGAACGGGAGCCCCGGGTGGCGTCGGTGCTCGGCCTGTCCCGGCGCAGACCGGGGCTGACCCTGGCGAAGACCGAATGGGCCGAGGTGGACCTGTCCCTCGAGGGCGACGAGCCGCGGCTCGCGCAGTACGTGGCGGACGCGGACGCCGTGGTGCACCTGGCCTGGCGCTTCCAGCCGACGCACGACCCGGTGGCCACCTGGCGGACCAACGTGCTCGGCTCGGTACGGGTCTTCGACGCGGTGGCCGCCGCGCGCGTCCCGGTCCTGGTGGCCGCCTCCTCGGTCGGCGCCTACTCCCCCGGACCGGGCAACGGCGCGCCGGTGTCGGAGTCCTGGCCGACGCACGGCTGGCCCGGCGCGGCGTACACCCGGGAGAAGGCCTATCTGGAGCGGGTCCTGGACACCTTCGAGCGTGACCATCCGCAGACGCGGGTGGTGCGCCTGCGGCCCGGTTTCCTGTTCAAGGAGGAGTCGGCGAGCGAGCAGCGGCGGATCTTCGCGGGCCGCTGGTTCCCCGGCCAGCTGTTCCGGCCCGAACTGCTCCCGCTGCTGCCGGAGCTGCACGGCCTGCGCTTCCAGGTGCTGCACACCGACGACGCGGCGGAGGCCTACCGCCTGGCGCTGCTGCGCGACGTCCGGGGCGCGTTCAACGTGGCGGCCGATCCGGTGGTCGACGCGGGCACGCTGGCCGCGCTGTTCGACGCGCGGCCGGTGAAGGTGCCGAACGCGGCGGTCCGGGGCGTGCTCGCGGCGGCCTGGCGGATGCGCGTCGCGCCCGCCTCGCCCGGCCTGTTCGACGCGGTCCTCCACCTGCCGGTGATGGCGACGGAGCGGGCGCGGCGGGAGCTCGACTGGGCACCGACCAGGACCTCGGTGGAGGCCCTGGAGGCGTTCCTGCGCGGAGCGAGGGAGGGCGGCGGCGACGCCACGGAGCCCTTGGCCGGCCGCCGCTTCGGCTGAGCGGGCGGGGCGGGGCCGGGCTCGCGCCCGGTGCGGGGCTCAGCCGCGCGCCGCGGTCCAGTCGACGATCCGCATGGCGGCGCCGGCCGCCTCGCGGCCCCGGCAGTGGGCGCGGTGGCGGTCCAGGAGGGCGTCGAGGTCGAGGTGGCGGCCGAAGGCGGGGAGCGCGGCCAGCCGGGCGGCGTAGGTCCACAGCGCGGGGTGCGCGGCGACCCGTTCCATGGCGGCGGCGTCGAGGTGCCAGCGGTGGACGGTGTCCAGCTGTACGAGGGTGACCCAGACGGTCACGTCGGCGGCGGTGAGGGCGTCGCCGAGCACGTACGGGCGGCGGGCGAGGCGCCGCTCCAGGGAGCCGAGCGCGGCGAAGAGCACGGTGAGCGGGTCGTGGTGGGCGGCGGTGTCGTCGAGACCGAGCTCGCCGGCGCGCTGGGCCGCGGCGTTGACGCTGCGCTCGCACAGGTCGGCGACGGCACTGATCGCCTCCTGCCGGTCCTCGGGGAGCAGTTCGGGCCCGTCGCCCCGGAACCGGAGGGCCAGGTCGCGCAGGATGTCCGGCACGTGGGTGGAGACGATCCGGCCGGTCCAGCCGTCGCTGAGCACGGGCGCGGCGGCCGGCCCCGGGTACAGGTGGGCACTGGCCTCGTACAGGGGTCGCAGCGCGGCGTAGCCGCCGTCGGACGTGTCGGCGAGGGCGGGCAGCACGGTCAGCGGCAGCGTGTCGTCGAGACCGAGCAGGCCATGGGTCACGGCGACGCCCAGACAGCCGGGGTCGGCCGGGGCCAGGTGGAGGCGATAGCGGTGCGGTACGGCGTAGTGGCCGCTGTGCACGTCGCGGCCGATGCGGCCGCGGAAGGCGGGGGCGGCCGTGGCGGGGACGACGGAGGGGACGACGGAGGGGACGACGGACATGGTTCTCCCTGGGTGCTCGGTGCTGGGTCGGAGGGCGCGCGACGGCGTCGGCGGGCCCGGAGGCAGCAGAGGTACGGGAAGGAAGAGACAAGGGGACGCCGGAGCGGCGGAGCCGGGCCGCGCGGTACGAACCGGTGCGCGGCGGGGGCGGGCCGGTGGGCCGGGCGAGCCCGGGTCCGGGTCCGGGACGGCCCTAAGCCGCGCTGCAGACCCGCAGGAGGTCGATGTGGCGGCGGGAGGTGAGCGGGAGGGGGCGCGGCAGCGGGACGGCGCGGGCCGTGTCCGGTGCGGCGGCGGCTCCCATGGTTCCCTACCTGTTCGCTCGGCTTTCCCGTCCACGAGTGTGGGAGCGCCGCCGTCCCTCGTCAAGGGTGCGGACACGACGGCTAGGCATAATGCGCGTATGCGCATTTCAGCCAGGGCCGACTACGCGGTGCGGGCCGCCCTCCAGCTCGCCGCGGCCCGCGACGCCGGGCCGGTGAAGGCCGAGGCCATCGCCGACCACCAGGGGATCTCGCACAAGTTCCTCGAGGGCATCCTGGGCGACATGCGCAAGGGCGGTCTGGTGCAGAGCCAGCGCGGCGGCAACGGCGGCTACTGGCTGGCGAAGCCGGCCGAGGACATCTCGGTCGCCGACGTGATCCGCTGCGTGGAGGGCCCGCTGGTGTCGGTGCGCGGGGTCCGGCCGCCGGAGCTGACCTACACGGGCCCCGCCGAGTCGCTGCTCACCCTGTGGGTCGCGCTGCGGGCGAACGTGCGCCAGGTCCTCGACGGGGTGTCGCTGGCGCAGCTGGCCGCCGCCGAGCTGCCCCCGCAGATCGTGGCGCTGGCGGAGGACCCGGACGCCTGGACCAATCCCTGACCCGTCCGACCGATCGCATCCGTCTCGTTTCGCGAGATACCAAGGTCCGCGATGTGGACGCCTGTTGGGCCCCGGGCGGCCCCTCTGCCAGTATCCCTACTATTCCAGTGGGGATACTAGGGATCATGTGAGGTGCCGTGAGAACGCCGAAGAAGTCAGCGATACGCACCGCCTCCGCAGCGGCCCACCGCCCGGCGGACGACGAGATCTGGCCCCGCGTCACCCGCGAGCTCGCCGACGATCTGGCCGTGGACGCCCTGGTCAGGGACCGGACCGGCACAGCGCCGTTCGACGAGGTCGCCCGGCTCCAGGAGGCGGGACTGCCCGCGCTGCTCACCGCCCCCGGGGCCGACGGACGCGGCGCCGACTGGCGCACCGCGTGCGGGGTGATCCGGGAGATCGCGGCCGCGGACGGCTCGATCGGCGAACTCCTCGCCCACCACTACGTGCTGTCCTGGACCACGCGCTTCCTCGGCCCGGCGGCCGGCCCCCTCGACCTCGCCGTGCGCACGGCCCAGGAGCGGTGGCTGCTCGCCGGAGCGGTCGAACCGCCGCGCGCGGATCCTGGACCCCTGGGGCTCACACTCACCCCGGCCGGCGGCGGTGCGTACGTCCTCGACGGGCGCCGCGCCTTCGCCTCCGGCGTCACGGTCGCCGACCGGCTGGTCGTCGGGGCCCGCTGTACGGAGACGGGCGACCTGCTTCCGGTCCTCGTGGACCCGGCCCGTCCGGCCGTCCGCACCGACCCGGGCACCGAACGCGTGGGCCAGCGACTCGCGGGCGCGGGCACGGTCACGTTCGACCGGGTGACGGTCGACGCCGCCCAGGTCCTCGGCGCGCTCCCGCACGACGAGCACGCCGTCGCCCCGTACTCGACGCTCGCGCCGCTGGCCCTGCGGCTGCTCCTGGTCCACGTGGGACTCGGCATCGCCGAGGGCGCGCTCGCCGAGGCCCGGGACTTCAGCCGCGCCAGTCAGGCCGCGCCGTCGCCCGCGGCCGGCGGCGCCGGCCCGAGCGGGGACGACCCGTACCTGCTGCTCGCCTACGGCGAGTTGGCGACCTCCGCCCACACGGCCGCCGCCGTCGTGGAACGGGCGACGGACGTCCTGGCGCACGGGCTGCTCGCCGAACGGGCCCTCGACGTCGAGGAACGGGCCGACATCGCCGTCCTGGTCGCGGCGGCCGAGACCGTGGCCAACCGGGCTGCGGTCGACATCACCACGCGCATCCTGCAGCTCGTGGACCCGGCGACGACCCTCGACCCGCACCGCACGGGGCCCGGCTTCGACCGCTTCTGGCGCAACGTCCGGGCACTCACCGCGCCCGTCTCGCCCGACCACCGGCTGCGGGACATCGGCGACCACTACCTGCACGGCACCCACGCCCGGCTCACCCTCCTGGCCTAGGTCAGGTCCGGAAAGTGGCGCCGTCCGCCCGCAGGGCGGGGCCGGCGGCGTCCGGAGCCTGCGATCACCTGGCGCAGGGGCGCCCGCGTACCGGGGCGTACTCGGGTGATCCCGACGACGCGGCGAGCGTGCGGGCCGGGCGTCGGGAGCCGGGCGGGACTCCACGGGCACGGCCCGGGGCCGCCCGTCGGGTGGGACCGCGGGGACCGCGGGCACGGTGTCGTCCGGAAGCCGGGCCCACCGGGCCCGCGGTCCCCGGACGAGCGACGGGAGCCCGGCAGCTCCGATCCGGGTCGGACGGCACGGCGGTTCGGGACGTCCGGCCCTCCCCCCGGACGGTCCAATGGCCCAAGCTGGAGGCAGCGGCTCCGTCGTCCGGCGGGTCCGACGCCCGGCCGAGGGAGGCAACCTGATGAGTCGTGAGATCGTCGCAGGAGTGGACGGATCGCCGGAGAGCCTGGCCGCGGCGGACTGGGCCGCCCGCGAGGCACTGCACCGCGGGCTCCCGCTACGGCTCGTGCACGCCTGGCGGTGGGAACCCCTCGACCTGCCGCTGCTCCAGGATCCGACGGCCCAGCAGCAGGCCGCCCGGGGCGTGCTGCGCGAGGCCGCGACGGCGGTGGCGGAACGCCACCCGGGACTCTCGCTGAGCACCGAGGTCATCGGCGACACCCCGGTGGCCGCGCTCCTGGGCACGACGGCGCGGGCCGAGCTGCTCGTGATCGGCTCGCGCGGCCACGGCGCCGTGGCGGGCTTCCTCCTCGGCTCGTACGGGCAACAGGTCATCGCGGGCGCCGAGGTGCCGGTCGTCGCCGTCCGGTCCCGTGACGGCGAGGCGGCCGAGCCGCCCGCCGGGGAGGTCCTGGTGGGGCAGCACGGCACTCCGGAGGACAGCGCAGCCGCGCTCCGGTTCGCCTTCGAGACGGCCGCGGCGCGCGGGGCGGCGATCCGGGCGGTACGGGCCTGGAGCCTGCCGCCGCTCTTCGCGTACAGCCCGGCCTCGCTGCGGCTCGCCGACGAGTCGGGCGGGCTCGTCCCGTACGAGGAGAAGGCGTTGCGCGAGGCCCTGGCGCCGTGGCGGGAGCGCTACCCGGAGGTGCCGGTGACGGAGCACGTGGAGCTGGGCAGTGCCGGGCAGGTGCTGCTGTCGGGGTCCGGGGCTGCGCAGTTGCTGGTGGTGGGGCGACGGGCCCGGCGCGGGGCGATGGGGCCGCGCATCGGCTCGGTGGCGCACGCGGCGCTGCACCTCGCGCCGTGCCCGGTGGCAGTGGTGCCGCAGGAGGTTGACGCTCGGCATTGACGAGGAGTGTCACGTTCTCCGGGGCCGGAAAGTGATACGGCCGTCTCTTCCCACCGCCGTCCCGGTGACGATCCGAGTGCCGGGCGGTCCGGTGGACCCGTAGCGAGAGCGGAGCTCCATGCAGCACGACGCGTACGACGCAGCCCTCCCCCTGGAAGGCCCCGAGCGGCTCCGGACCCCGCGGGCCGCCCACGGCGGCCGGCACCGGCGGAAGGCGGCCCGGCGGGTGCCGTCCTTCCGGACGGCGACGATCACCGCCGGCACGATCGCCGCGGCGCTGACCGTGGTGACCGGGCTGTACGCGGCGCCGGGTGCTCCCTCGGGCGGGCCGCCGCGATCGGCCCCACCGCCCCTGGCGCGGGCCGACACGGTCGCCGCCGCGCGGCCCGTGTCGCTCCCCGAGCGGGCCGCCGGGACCGTCGCCCCGTACGCGACGCAGGTGGTGGCACTGGCCAATGCCGAGCGGAGGAGGGCCGGTTGCCCTCCCCTGCGGTCCGACGCCCGGCTCCGGGAGGCGGCCCAGAGGCACGCCGACGACATGGCGGCGCGGGTCTCCTACGCCCACGTCGGCAAGGACGGGCGGGACGCGGGCGACCGGATCAGCACCGCCGGCTACGACTGGTCCTCCTGGGGCGAGAACATCCACCGGGGCCCGGAGTCGCCCGCGCAGGCGGTGGAGGACTGGATGAACAGCCCCGGCCACCGCAAGAACATCCTCAACTGCGCGTTCCAGGACATCGGCGTCGGCGTGAACCTCAGGGCCAACGGCCCGTGGTGGGTGCAGGACTTCGCCACGGGCCGCTGAGTCCCGGCGCCGAGTGCGGGCCGCCGAGTCCCGGCCGCCCAGTGCGGGCCGCCCAGTGCGGGCCGCCGAGTCCCGGCCGCCCAGTGCCGAGCGCTACCGCTCGAGCGGTGTGGCGAGCTCCTGCACCCAGACCGTGCCGTCGGGGCCGGACACCGCGGCGACGCCGGTGTCCCGGTAGTCGCAGTCGAGCATGTTGGCCCGGTGCGGGGCGTCGGCCATCCAGTCGTCCACGACGGAGTCGGGGTCGGACTGCCCCCGGGCGAGGTTCTCGGCCCAGGCGCTCCAGGAATAGCCGCCCGCCGTCATCCGGGTGCCCGGATCCGTGCCGTCGGGGCCGCTGTGGCCGTACGAACGGTGGGCCACCATGTCCTTGCCGTACGCGCGGGCCACGGCGGCCAGCTCCGGGTCGGCGCGCAGCGGGCCGCAGCCGGCCTCCGCCCGGTGCCGGTTCACCAGCCGGGTCACCCTCTCCTCGGGACTCGGCTCGGGTGCCCGGGTCCGGGTCGGCGTGGGTGTGGGCGACGGCGGCGGTGGCGTCGGGGATGTGCTCGCGGGGGTCACTTCGGCCGTCGGCGTGCGCGGCACCGGCGCGCGCACCTCCGCCTCCGCGTCCCGGTCTCCGGGCAGCAGCAGGATGACGCCGCCGAGCACGGCGACGGCGGCGGCCCCGGCGCCCCAGGCCCGCCAGCCTGGAACGCCCCGGCCGGCCCCCGCAGCCGGTGCGCCGGCCACGGCGGGAGAGGGGTCAGCGGGGGCGACCGGAACCTCCTGCCCGGTCCAGGCGACCGCGGCCGGTGCGACGTCCCCGCCGCGCCCCGCCCAGAGCAGCAGCGGGGGCACCAGGCCGAGCCCGACGAGGAGGCCCTCAGCGGGGGCGAGTCCGGAGCGGGTGGGGGCGCAGTGACGGCAGGTGTCGAGGTGGCGGGCGAGGCGCTTGCGCCACAGCGGGGACGGGCTGCCGTCCCAGGTGGCGGTGGTCTCGGCCAGGTCCGGGCACGGCGGGGCGGCGGCGAGGGCCCGGACGACGGCGCGGCCGGTCTCCAGGCGGGTCTTCATGCGCTGGACGCGCACGGCGGCGTGCCGGGGCGGGACGTCGAGGGCGGCGGCCAGTTCGGCGCGCGTCAGTTCCCCCGCGGCCTCCAGCCACCACAGGGACAGCACGTCGCGGTCGTCCTCGTCGAGCCAGCGGGTGGCCTCGGCGACCTCGCGGCGCTGGCCGGTGAGACCCAGCCGCAGGATGGCGAGGTCGGTGAAGTCGCCGGCCGGGTCGGCGAGCTCGGCGGCCCGGTCGAGGCCGGGCAGCGGCGCCTGCTGGCGTTCCCGCCAGCGACGCCGTATCCGGTTCATGGCGATGGCGACGAGCCAGGACCGGAACCGGGCGGGGTCGCGCAGGGCGGGCAGGCCGTCGAGGGCGCGGACCATCGTCTCCTGGACGAGGTCGTCCACGTCGGCGTGCCCGTCGAGGGCGCGGCCGACGATGTTGTAGACGAGCGGCAGAAAGGCCCGTACGAGTTCGTCCCCGGCGCGTGCGTCACCGGCCCGCGCCGCCTCGACCAGCGCGGCGGTGCGGAGCTCCTCGTTCTGCATGTTCTCTGCTTCCCTCGGGTGCTGTCCTGGGTTCGTCTAGGAGACCCTCGGGAGCAGGGGTGACAACACTTTTTCGCGCACCTACCCCGACAGGTGCGGAAGGGTGGGCACGGTCGCCCCGCCTCCTTGCCGAACGGCCGTGACGACGGCGTCGTGCAGGTCACGGCTCTCCTCCTCCGATCCGCAGGGGACCGGACTGCCCGACATGGTGAACCAGTCGGAGGCGCCGCTGTACTGCACGGCCACACGTGCCTCGCCGTCGATGTAGGTGGTGTGCACGGTCAGATCGCCCGTGAGCACGCCGACCTCGACGGTCAGCACCCCGCCCCGCCCGGTGTAGACACCGGCGGTCGTCCATGATGCCCAGCTCATCCATCCAGACTCACACCGGGACGGCGGATGCGCCACCGACGCGACCGCCCCGGTCGGACGGGTGTCCGGCCGGGGCGGAGCGGCGTCGTCGCGCGATCAGGCGAGGGTGGCTACGGCCTCGTTGAACGTGGCCGAGGGGCGCATCACGGCCGCGGCCTTGGCCGGGTCGGGCTGGTAGTAGCCGCCGATCTCGGCCGGGGAGCCCTGGACGGCGTTCAGCTCGTCGACGATCTTCTGCTCGTTGGCGGAGAGCGCCTCGGCGAGCGGGGCGAAGGCCTTGGCCAGCTCCGCGTCCTCGGTCTGCTTGGCCAGCTCCTGGGCCCAGTAGAGGGCCAGGTAGAAGTGGCTGCCGCGGTTGTCGATACCACCGACGCGACGGGTCGGCGACTTGTCCTCGTTGAGGAAGGTGCCGGTGGCGCGGTCGAGGGTGTCGGCGAGGACCTGGGCGCGGGCGTTGCCCGTGGTGGTGGCCAGGTGCTCGAAGGAGGCGGCCAGGGCGAAGAACTCGCCGAGCGAGTCCCAGCGCAGGTAGTTCTCCTTGACCAGCTGCTGGACGTGCTTCGGGGCGGAGCCGCCGGCGCCCGTCTCGAAGAGGCCGCCGCCCGCCATCAGCGGGACGACCGAGAGCATCTTGGCGCTGGTGCCCAGCTCCAGGATCGGGAAGAGGTCGGTCAGGTAGTCACGGAGGACGTTGCCGGTGACCGAGATGGTGTCCTCGCCGCGGCGGATGCGCTCCAGGGAGAACTTGGTGGCCTCGACCGGGGACAGGATCTTGATCTCCAGGCCCTCGGTGTCGTGCTCCGGCAGGTACGCGTTGACCTTGGCGATCAGCTGCGCGTCGTGGGCGCGGGTCTCGTCCAGCCAGAAGACGGCCGGGGCGCCGGTGGCGCGGGCGCGGGTGACGGCGAGCTTGACCCAGTCCTGGATGGGCAGGTCCTTGGTCTGGCAGGCGCGGAAGATGTCGCCCTCGGCGACCTCCTGCTCCAGGACCACGTTGCCGGCGGCGTCGACCAGGCGGACCGTGCCGGCCGTGGCGATCTCGAAGGTCTTGTCGTGGGAGCCGTACTCCTCCGCCTTCTGCGCCATGAGGCCGACGTTCGGGACGGAGCCCATGGTCGACGGGTCGAAGGCGCCGTGGGCGCGGCAGTCCTCGATGACGGCCTGGTAGACGCCGGAGTAGGAGCTGTCCGGGAGGACGGCGAGGGTGTCGGCCTCCTGGCCGTCCGGGCCCCACATGTGGCCGGAGGTGCGGATCATGGCCGGCATCGAGGCGTCGACGATGACGTCGGACGGGACGTGCAGGTTGGTGATGCCCTTGTCGGAGTCGACCATGGCGAGGGCCGGGCCCTCGGCGAGCTCGGCGTCGAAGGAGGCCTTGATCTCCTCGCCGAGGCCGTGCGGCAGGGACTCCAGGCCCTTGAGGACGGTGCCGAGGCCGTCGTTCGCGGACAGGCCGGCGCCGGTGAGGACGGCGCCGTACTTCGCGAAGGTCTTCGGGAAGAAGGCGCGCACGACGTGGCCGAAGACGATCGGGTCGGAGACCTTCATCATCGTGGCCTTGAGGTGCACGGAGAAGAGCACGCCCTCGGCCTTGGCACGGGCGACCTGCTCGGAGAGGAAGGTGCGCAGGGCCTCGACGCGCATGACGGAGGCGTCGACGACCTCGCCGGCGAGGACCGGGACGGACTCGCGGAGCACCGTGGTGGTGCCGTCGGCGGCGACGTGCTCGATGCGCAGGGAGCCGGCCTCGGAGACGACCGCGGACTTCTCGGTGGAACGGAAGTCGTTCTGGCCCATGGTGGCCACGTTGGTCTTGGACTCGGCGGTCCAGGCACCCATGCGGTGCGGGTGGGTCTTGGCGTAGTTCTTGACGGCGCCGGGGGCACGACGGTCGGAGTTGCCCTCGCGCAGGACCGGGTTGACGGCCGAGCCCTTGACCTTGTCGTAGCGGGCGCGAACGTCCTTGTCCTCGTCGGTCTGCGGGTCGTCCGGGTAGTCCGGGAGGGCGTAGCCCTGGGCCTGGAGCTCGGCGATCGCGGCCTTCAGCTGCGGGATCGAGGCCGAGATGTTCGGCAGCTTGATGATGTTGGCCTCGGGCGTCTTCGCCAGCTCACCGAGCTCGGCGAGGGCGTCAGCGATGCGCTGGCCCTCTTCCAGACGCTCGGGGAAGCTGGCGATGATGCGCCCGGCCAGGGAGATGTCACGCGTCTCGACGTTGATGCCGGCGGTCGAGGCGTAGGCCTGGATCACGGGCAGGAACGAGTAGGTCGCCAGGGCGGGCGCCTCGTCAGTGTGCGTGTAGATGATGGTCGAGTCAGTCACCGGGTGTGCTCCGCTCCACGTCTGCGTCTGCGTCTGCAAGATTGCTCGACATCAAGATATCTCGTGATCGGGGTCCTCGGGAAAGGGGTCCTCGGGAACGGGTGGCGTGATCCGGTACGGGGTGGGCCCGGGGTCGAGCTCGACGTGGCGGAGCAGCCCGAGCAGGGCGAGCGTCACGCCGGCGCCGGTCCCGGCGGCGAGGGCCTGACCGCAGCGGTGGGCGATCCGGGGCAGCTCGGCGGGAAGCGGACCGGCGCCGGGCAGGCAGTCGGCGAGGAGGTAGCCGCCCGCGGCGAGACCGCCGACCGCGAGGACGGCGAGCGGGAGCAGGACGAGCAGACGCTTGGGGGGGAGGCCGCGTCGAGGAGCGGGCCGGATCTTGCCCTTCCGGGCGACGAGGGCGACGAGGGCGGCGAAGGCCGCCAGCACGAGCAGATCGGCGGCGATCACGTCGCCGGGCCGCTGGCGTCCCGAGGCGATCCCGTACGCGCCGAGGGCGACGGCCGCCAGGGCGCCGAGGCCGACGGCGATGCCGCGCAGCCGGTGCGGGACGACGAGGAGGAGGCCCAGGGCGCTGCCGGCGGCGATGACGGCGGAGCCGCTGGGGAAGCCGCTCCGGACGGCGACGCCGGAGGCGTCGACCAGGCGCGGGCCCGGTGCGTACCGCTGGAGGAGGAACGCGGCGACCAGGGCGACGGCGACGGTGCCGACCGCTGCGACGGTCAGGCGGTACCGCTTGCGCAGCACGCCGACGGCGACGAGCACCAGGACCATGCCGACCAGGGCGAGGGTGCTCATCCACGGGAGCGAGGGGTGCTCGCGCAGGAATCGGGCGACGGCCGGATCGGCGAGCCGTCCGGCGGTGACGGCGTCCCCCCAGCGCCGGCCGGTCGCGGTGAGCACGAGTCCGGCGTACGCGACGGTGATGAGGAGGACGGCGGCGAGGCAGGCGCGCCGCATGCGTATGCGGATGCGGGCGCTGAACGATCCGGCGGCCTCACCGGCGACGGCGGCGTACCACCATGTGTCACCGGCGGCGATGCTCGGCGGTGAGCTGCCGGTACGGGGCCTGTCGAAGGGTTCCATGCCTCGATTCGACCCCGCGGGGGGCGCGGGCGCCCGCTGGAGACGCCCGAACGGCAAGGGTCGGCGGCGTGGCGCCCGTGCGCGAAGGCAGCGGTCCCGGTGACCGCGAGGGCGATGCCGACGGCGAGGAGCGGCAGACCCGTGGACGACCCCGTGGCCGCGCCCAGGTGCGGCACGGTGCCGCTCGGGGTGTTCATGCCATGGCCGTACGGCGGGCGGGAGTGCGCCTCGCCGTCGGACACGCCGTCGGACACGCCGTCGCGGCGGCGTAGGAAGCCGTGGTCCTCCAGGCCCGCCATGGCGCGGACGGTGTCGAGCACCCGGGGTGGTCGGCGGGCGGGATGCCGAGGCGCGGGATCGGGGGCGGTCGCGTCGACGCGCCGGCCGCCGTGGCGCCGCTCGCAGGTCTGCCGCCCCTCGCTCCGGCCGAACCAGCAAACCTCGTCGGGGAGTTCGGCGCGCGGCGCCTGCCGGCGCCGGATGGAGCCGCGCGGTCCGGCGACCCGGGCGAGCCGCAGGACCCGGTCGGCGGCGACCCAGGTCATCACCGCGGAGTGCGCGAACGGGCGGCGCGGGACGCGGACTTCGCGGATTCCCTCGTCGGGGTCCGCGCCCGTGCTTGCCGACGCGCTCCAGGGGCGCCGCCCTCGGGTTCCACACCAGCTCGTCGAGGGCGACGTCCCCCGGACGGCGGAGTGGAGCGCCTGCAGGACCTCGCCGTGGGCGTCGCGCAGGAGCCACCCGACGGCCGCACATCGAACCGGACCTGACCGAACGTCACATCTCGTGCTCTGGCGCGCAGTCGGCGTCGGCCTAAGGCAGCCGGCCGCTGTCCGGCCACCCGCACAGCGGCAGCTGCACGGGCCACGCGCCACGGATCGCCGGTACGGGTCCCGCACCTTCCCGCCGGGAATCCTCGACCTGCTCGACCCGCGCGAGGGCGGCGGGGAACCTGGCGCCGAACTCGTCGCGCACGCCCCGCACCACGGGCAGGGCATCGCCGAGGTCCCGGGCCTCGAACTCCCGCCCGTCCACGGGTCGTCACACCCCCGAACGATCCGTGACGGCAGCCGCATCCTGGGGACTCCGATCGCCGATCGCCCGCGCAACGCGCCGCACCGGCCCGGAGAGGGCAGCGGTTGACGACCGACAAAACGGGTGATAGGGGTTGATGTGAGTGCATTGCATGTGGCAGTGCCTCATCGACCTTCGACAGGGTCGGTTGTCGGAAGAGGCGCGTCATGACCTCCCTCCCCATCAGCCGAGCGCCGGTGGCACCCGCTCCGCATCCGCTGCGACGGGTGACCGACTGGCCGAACGCTGGGGCGCGCCGCCGCCGTTCCGCGTGCGAGCGCACACCTCATCACCCGGCCCATCCCGCCCGGCGCGCCTCCGACCGCGTACGCGAAACCGACCGGCGCTGCCGCCGTCACACCGAGACCCACCGCCCCCGCACGGCCGCCCGCCGCAGGCGCTCCCGTGCGGTGCGCCCCCGTACCGCGGCCGGTCGGCGGCGCTCGACGAGCCCCTCGGGCCCGGACCCGAGCGACGGAGGCGACGGGGGAAGGCGGCACGAGCCGGGTTCGCGAGGCGGCTCGTGCGGAGGATCACGTGAGGGCCCACTGCCCCACGGCTACCGGTGCCACAGGGCCCACGCCTACCCGAGCCGCCGTGCCCACGCCTACCCGAGCCACAGGGCCCACGGCTACGCGTGCCACAGGGCCCACGCCTACCCGTGCCGCCGTACTCACGGCAACCCGTGCCGCAGGAACCGCGCGGCGCCCGGACCGTCGCTCGCCTTCAGGCGTCCGACCGGGTCCGGAAGCCCGGCCCCGGCCACGGTCCCGCCGCGAAGCCGGGCGCTCGTGCCCGCTCCGATCCCCGCCATCCCGCGTACCGCCGCGCGCGCCGCTCTCAGCACCCTCCCCCGAGGGGGCGAGGCGCGATGACCGGCGTCGACACGCGTGCCCCGGTTCCCCGTTCGCTCATCGGGCCCCCCGTCGGGCTCGCACGGGTCGTCCCCGGCTTCGACGAGCGCGAGCGGCTGCCCGCCACGGTCGCCGCCCTCGACCGGCGGGCCCGCCTCGGGGTCCGCGACGCGACCGTCACCCGTGCCGGCGCCCGGGACGTCCTGGTGGGCGGGCCGTCCCGGCGCCTCGGGCCCCCGGACCCCGGCCCCCAGACCGAGCCGGGGCGGGCGCAGGACGCGAGGGGGCGGCTCGACCGCGGGGTGCTGATGCGGTTGCCGCTGCCGCTGCGGCCGTCGGTGCCGCCGCCGTTGCCGTTGTCGTTGTCGTTGCCGTTGCCGTTGCCGTTGCCGTTGCCGTTGCCGTTGTCCATGGTGACCTCCGCGCCGATCGGAGCCGGGCACTCGGATGGTCCTCTCGGCCGAGACCGGGACCGGGACCGGGTGCGGGTGCGGGCCACGGCTCGCGAGGCGTCGCCGCGGGTGCCGCTCGTGGTGGCCGGGCAGGCCCGGAGGCGGAAGTCGTGAGCGGCATGACGGGTCGACCGAGCACAAGCGTGCGGCGCACGACACCGCTGCTCGTGGCGGTGTCCGGGCCCGATCGCACCGGGACGTCCTCGCTGGTGCCCGCCCTCGCGGGGCTGCTGCGCCGGCGCGGGTTCGCGGTGACGACGGTCCACTGCCACGGCTGTGTGGTGTGCCGCTGGTTCCCGGTTCCCCCACGGGTGAGGGAAACGGGGGAACCGGGCAGGACGGGGGCGGGTGAGTGGGCACGGCGGTTCGTGCGTCCCGAGCGCCGGGGACCGCGGCTCCGCCGTGCCCACGCCTTTGTCGAGGCGGGCGAGCTCGCGCTGCGGATCGGGGCCGCGCGGCTGCGCGTCTCCGTCGCGGCCCGGGGCCGGCCCGCCGTCGTGGTGACCGACCGGGGGCCGCTGGACGGGCTGGTGGAGTTCGACCCGCCGCCCGGTCGCGGCGCGGCCGAACGCTTCGCCCGGATCGCCGACCGCTACGACCTGACGCTCCTTCCTGAGGCCCGCCCCGGGGCGCCGGCCGGAAGCGGCCGGGAAGAGGCGCGCCCGCCCGCCGACCGGTGGGCGCGGCACCGCGCCTGGGCGGGGCGGCTGCCCCGCGTGACCCTGCTCGACGGCGAGAACCCTCCGGAGACGGTCGCGGCCGCCGCCCTGGAACGGGTCCTCGACTCCGTTCCACCGTCGGCGGACGGCGCACGACGCGACCCCACCCGCCACGAGCGGCGGGCGCCCGAACTCCCCTCGGCCACCGGCCCCGAGCGGCGCAAGCGGGTCGTCGTCTCCCTCTACGACGACGCGGACGACGCCGGCCACCGCGGCGGCAGCGCGCTCGTCGTGGAGCAGCTGGCGCGGCGGCTCTCCGAGCACTACCAGGTGACCGTGGTGACGGCCGGCCGCGACGCCCGGTCCGTACGGCGCCGCGGAATCCGCTACGTCACGCTGCCGGTCTGCCGGGCCGGGCCCCGCGTCGGCCACTTGTTGTTCCTGGCACTGCTGCCGCTGGTGGCCCGGCGGATCCCGCACGACGTGTGGCTGGAGAGCCTCACCCCACCGTTCTCGACGAGCTTCCTGCCCCTGTTGTCCCGCGCCCCGGTCGTCGGCATCGACCAGGGGCGCACCGCCGACGCCCTGTGGCGCCACCACCTGCCGTTCTTCCTGGTGGAGCGGATCGGGCTGCGCTGCTACCGGCACGTCGTGGCGCGGAACGAGGCCGAGGCCTCGGCCGTGCGCCGGCTCAGTCCGCGCGCCTCCGTGCACGTGATCGCCCACGGGGTCGAGCAGCACCGGCTCGACGAGGCCCGCCTCGGCAGCGGCGGCTCCATCCTCTTCCTCGGGCGGATCGACACCTGGGTCAAGGGGCTCGATCTGCTCCTCGACGCCTATGAGAGCGCCCGGCCGCAGATGGAACTCGTCCTGGCCGGTCGGGGGACCCCTGCCGAGGAGCGCCGGCTCCTGCGGCTGCTCGCGGTGCGGGGACCCGGTGTGCGCTGGGTGGGGTGCGCGGACGAGGAGACGAGGCGGCGGCTGCTGCAGGACAGCGCCTTCCTGGTGGTGCCCTCGCGCCACGAGACCTTCTGCCTGGTGGCACTGGAGGGCATGTCGTACGGGAAGCCCGTGCTCCACTTCGACCTGCCCGCGCTGCGCTGGATACGCGGCAGCGGCGACGTGGCCGTACCGCCCTTCGACACGGCGGCGTTCGGGGAGGAGATGGCCGCGCTGGCCTCCGATCCGACGCTGCGCGGACGTCTGGGGAGGCAGGCGGGGCTGGCCGCGCAGCACTACGCGTGGGACGAGATGACGAGCGCCTACCTGGCCCTGACCCGCCG
The DNA here is from genome assembly GCF_040680975.1 of Streptomyces sp. NPDC051921. NCBI lineage: Bacteria > Bacillati > Actinomycetota > Actinomycetes > Kitasatosporales > Streptomycetaceae > Streptomyces > Streptomyces sp. NPDC051921. Next base: position 69,814 of record NZ_JBFAXU010000025.1, on the reverse strand, counting down.
GATCGTCGACGGCCCCGCCGCGCCGCGGCCGCGCAGGGACCGGAGAGTGCCATGGCAGTCGCCCCGCTGAGCGCGCCGTCCCGCTCCGAAGGCCCGCTGGTGTCCTCGCCCCGGCCGGGCGACGCCGCGCCGTCCTCCCGCCGGTTCCCGAGGCGGATCTGGGCGGTGCCCTCCGCGGAGCGGCGCGCGCAGCACCGGGCGGTGCCGCTGTCCGCCGACAGGGGCCCCCGCCGCGGGGCGTGGGCGCCGTGCGAGCTGCCACCGCTCCCCCGACCGCCGGCCGCACCGCGATGAGCACCAAGCCGGACCGCACGCGCGTCCTGCTCCTGACCGGCGGCCCGTTGGACGGGGCGGACGGGGCCGCCGTAGGGCTGGCATCCGACGTGCTCGCGGCGCTGCCGGACGTCGAGTTCACGTGGTTCTCGCGGTGGCCGCACCGGCGTGGCCGCCGTCCGCCGGACGCGCGCGGCGGGCACCCGGTACGGATCCTCTCCCGGGACGGGACGCCGCGCGTGCCGGAGCGGACGCAGGCGGTCCTGTCCGGGGCCGTGCACGCGCGCCGCTGCGACCTGGTCCACGCGTTCCTGACGATCGGGCGCACCTTCCCGGCCTTCTCGAGGCTGCGTCCCCTGCTGCTCGGGGGGCGCCCGGTGGTGCACACGGTGCCCGGGAGGCCGGACCCGCGGCTGCCGGCCCGGGCCCGGCCGTTGGGCACGACGGTCGTCCTGTCGGAGTCGATGGCGCGGCGGCTGCGCGCCGCCCGCTTCGGCGACGTTCGGGTGATCCCGCCGATGATCCCACTGGAGCACTGGCCGAGCCGGCCACGTCCGCGCGGTCTGCCCCTGGTGCTCTACGCCGGGCACCACGCCCCGCAGGGCGGGGCGGAGACGGCCATCGACGCGGCGGCGGAGGCCGCGGCCGCGGGCAGCCGGTTCCGGCTGGTGCTCGCGATGCGCGGGCTACCGGGGCAGGACCAGCACGGCTCGAAGGAGGCGCTGCGGGAGCGGGCCGTGGCCCAGGGCCTCGAGGACGTCGAGGTCCGCGGCTACGTGGACGACATGCGGGCGCTGATCACCTCGGCGCACGTGCTGCTGTTCCCGCCGCCGACGATCGGCGGAGTGGCCGACATCCCGTTGCCCGTGCTGCAGGCGCTGGCCACCGGGCGACCGGTGATCCTCAGCGATCTGCCGCAGTTCGCCGACTTCGGCAACGCGGTGCTGCGGGCACCCGCGGGCGACGCCCGCCGCACCGGCCAGCAGCTGGCGTGGCTGCTGGACCGGCTCCGGTCCTGGGACGTGCTCGCCGAGCGCGGCCGGGCGGCGGTGGAGGAACGCTTCGGCCCGGAGCGGTTCGCCGCACAGTACGCGGCCCTCTACCGGGAGCTGCTGTCGTGAGGCCGGTCCGGGACGGGCGGCGGCGGTACGACGGGACCGGCGGCTCCTCGCTCCGCGGCTCCGCGGAGCCGCGGAGCCGATCAGGGCCTCGGCCTCCGGCCCGTGAGCAGCAGCACCCCGGTGTCCCCGTACTCGGGCAGTGTGCGGTCCTTGGCGAGCCGGGAGATCCGCAGGTCCGCGGTGCGGGGGCCGAAGACGGAGCGCAGCGCGGGCTCGTCGACCGGACAGGCCGGCCAGAGCGGGCCCTCGCCGATGCGGTAGCTCGGCATGCGTTCCATGAAGGCGGCGACGAGCCCGCCGCCAGGTCGGACGGAACGGACGAAGGCCGCGCACAGAGCGGTGAACTCGTCGAAGTCCTCGGTCACGCTCTCGGCGACGAAGTTCATCGACGCCGTGTCGTAGCGTCCGTCGACCAGGTCGCCGGCGTCGCCGCGCACCACGTTGACGCGGGCGAGAGCCTCGGTGAGCGTGGCGGGCAGGGCGGGGTCGAGGGCGCGGGCCAGTCCGTAGAAGGGCTGCCAGCTGTCCTCGGGGCCGTCGGTCAGCTGGCGGCGCAGGAAGGCGAGGTTGGCGGCGCTGGGTTCCAGGGCCTCGATGCGGCGGCCGGCTCCGGCGGCCAGCGTGAGCGGGTAGAGGTTGGGGCCCGCGCCGAGTTCGAGGGTGCGGGCGAGGGAGCCGGGGGCGAACTGGCGGTAGAAGGCGCAGTGGTGGTGGATGACGCCCCGGTCGCAGGGGTGCATCCGGCGGTAGTTCTCGGCCAGGTACTCCGCGACGGGCCAGGCGTTCCAGTCCGCGTCGCGGTTTCTGCGCACCGCCCGCCGGGTCGTCGCCATCACGCCCCCGGGGACCGCCCGGCCGGGACCGGGCCGGGCGGGACGGGGGCGCGGCGCTGGAGGGAGAAGCGGGCCGACAGGGCGGTGAGGGCGTCGTTGAGCTCCTCGATCTCCTCGTCGGTGTTGGCGGCGGTGATCTGCACGCGGAAGCCGACCCGGTCGCGCGGGACGAGGGGGTAGCTGGCGAGCGTCACGTAGATGCCCCGCTCCCAGAGGAAGGCGGCGACCGTCTCCAGTTCGGCGGCGTCGCCGAGCGGGATCTCGACGATCGGCAGGCCGTCGGTGTTGGGGGTGGCGATGCCGAGGCCGCGGACGTGGTCGAGGACGCGGGCGGTCCTGCGGTACAGGTCGGCGCGGAGGGCGTCGCCGCGCTCCTCGTTGACGTCGAGCCCGGCGAGGGCGGTGGCGAGCGAGGCGGTCGGCGAGGGGCCCGAGTACAGGTACGGGGCGGCCGCGACCTTGAGGTGGTCCTTGAGGCGGGAGGGCACGGCGAGGAAGGCGAGCAGCGAGGAGTAGGCCTTGGAGAAGCCGCCGACGAGGACGATGCCGTCGTAGCTCTCCCCGAGGTGCCGCACGATGCTGTTGCCGCGAGTGCCGTACGGGCTGGTCTCCCCCGGGCCGCGTTCGCCGATGACGCCGAAGCCGTGGGCGTCGTCGACGTACAGGAGGGCTCCGTGCTCGCGGCAGATCCTGGCGGTGGCGCGCAGGTCGGGGTAGTTGCCGGTCATGCTGTTGACGCCGTCCGTGCACACGAGCCGGGCGCCGCCGCCGGGCGCCTCGCGGAGCATCGCGTCGAGCTCCCACGGCTCGTCGGCCCGGAAGCGGCGCAGTTCGGCGCCCTGGCCGCGGGCGATGACGCAGCCGTCGTAGATCGTGCGGTGGGCCTGGGCCTCGACGAAGATCCGGCCGCCGGCGGCGAGCAGCGGGATCACCGACTGGTGGATCAGGGTGATGGTCGGCAGGAGCAGGGTGTCGGGAGCGCCGAGGAGATCGGTGAGGCGTTCCTCGATCCGCGGATAGATGCGGGGACTGCCGATGAGCCGGGACCAGCTGGGGTGGGTGCCCCAGGCGCGGACCTGAGGGTCGATGGCGGCCATGACCTCGGGGTCGAGGTCGAGGCCGAGGTAGTTGCAGGAGGCGAAATCGATCAGCCAGTGGTCGCCCACGCGCAGTCTGCGGCCGTCGATCTCGTCGATGACGGCGTCGCACATCGGGCTGCTGCGCTTGAGCCGCTCCAGGTCCCGCCAGCGCATGTCGGGCCGGGCGGCGCGTGCGGCCGGGGTGCCCCTGGCGGTTGCGGCGGTACGGCCGGCCTCGGTCCGCTGGACGGTCCTCGCGGTCCGGGGCGGCGGGGCGGGCGCGCCGTGCAGGAAGGTCTCCGCCTGGTGCGCGGTCATCGGGCGGGCGAAGAGGTAGCCCTGCCCGAACCGGCAGCCCATGTCCGCGAGGAGGGCACGCTGGTCCTCGTTCTCGATGCCCTCGGCGACGACCTGGAGCCCGAGGACGTCGGCGATGCGCACGATGCCCTCGACGAGGGCGACCTGCTGGCGGTCGGTGGTGATGTCGTCGATGAACGACTTGTCGACCTTCAGCACGTCGATGGGGAACTCGCGCAGATAGCTCAGCGAGGAGAACCCGGTGCCGAAGTCGTCGATGGCGATCGACACGCCGAGGTCCTTGAGCGCCCGCATGGTGGTGCCGATCTGTTCGTCGCGGTGCATGAGGACGGACTCGGTGAGTTCCAGGACCAGCGAGCCGGGGGCGAGCCCCGAGGTGCGCAGGGTGCGCCGGACCACGTCGAGCAGGCCCGGGTCGCGGAACTGGCGCGCGGAGACGTTGACGTTGGCGCACAGCGGCGGTGTGCGACGGTGCGCGCGCTGCCAGCGGGAGATGTCCCGGCTCGCGTGGTCGAGCACCCATGCGCCGAGCGGCATGATGTGGCCGCTCTCCTCGGCGAGGCTGATGAACTGCTCGGGCGGGACCATGCCGCGCCCCGCGTGCGGCCAGCGGATGAGGGCCTCGAAGCCGGCCAGCTCCGCGTCGTCGACCTGCACGATGGGCTGGTAGCGCAGGGCGAACGCGTGTTGCGCGATCGCGTTCTCCATTCCGGCCTGGAGCTCGTGGCGGGCGACGAGCCGGGAGTGCAACTCGGGACGGAAGCGCCGCCACCGCTTCTTGCCGGCGGCCTTGGCGGCGTACAGGGCGAGGTCGGCATGGCCGAGGAGTTCCTCGGCGTGGGCGCTGTCGAGGACGGTGGCGACGCCGACGCTGGTCGAGACGGACACGGCGCCGTCGGTGAGGTGGAAGGGCCGGCTGAGGGTGCTGACGATCTCGGCGGCGAGGACCTCGGCGTCGCCGGGCTCGCGGGCGCCCTCGATGAGCACGGCGAACTCGTCGCCGCCGAGACGGGCGGCGGTGTCGGTGAGCCGGAGCACGGAGGTCAGCCGACGGGCGACGGCGACGAGGAGCTCGTCGCCGACCGAGTGGCCCATGGTGTCGTTGACGACCTTGAAGTCGTCGAGGTCGACGAAGAGCATGCAGGTCAGGGTGGATTCACGGCGGCCGCGCAGCAGGGCGCGCTCGATCCGTTCCAGGAGCAGCACCCGGTTGGGCAGCCCGGTCAGCGAGTCGTGGAAGGCGCGGTGGGTGAGTTCCCGCTCCAGCTTGCGCTGTTCGGTGACGTCCCGGAGGGTCAGCACGAGGCCGTGGACGGTCTGTTCGTCCCGCAGGTTGCTGCACCGGACCTCGACCTCCAGGTCGGCGGCGCCGCCGTGCAGCAGCTTCCAGTCGTCGCGGGCGTCCACGTTCCCCCGGGAGCGCACGCCGGCCACGATCCGCAGGGCGCTGACGGCGTCGCCGGGGGCGAGGAGTTCGGTCAGCGGGGTGCCGGGCAGCAGCGGGTGCCCGAACATGCTCTCCGCGGAGGGGCTGGCGTACCGGACGGTGTCGTCGTCGTCGACGATGAGGATGACGTCGGACGTGTTGTGCACCAGGGTGCGGAAGTAGGCCTCGCTGGTGCGGCGGCTGACCTCCTCGCTCAGGCCGAAGCGTTCCAGGGCCAGGGCGGCCTGGGAGGCGAGGGACTGGGCGGGGCCGGCGATCTCGGACAGCTTCTTCTCCGTCCCGGCGAGGAGCAGCGCGCCCAGCAGCGGCTCGCCGGCGGCCGGGGCCTGCAGCGCGAGGGGGCAGAGCAGGGCGTGCGTCTCGGGCGCGACGGCGGTGACGATCGCCGGGTCGAGCGCGTCGACCGGGAGGAGCCGGCTCCCGTGGGCGAGGAGGTCCGGCCAGGGGGCGTCGTCCGGTCCGGTGGCCTCGGGGCCGGTGACGTCGGCGACCTGGACGCTCCACGGCCGGGGGCCGGTGGGCACCGCGGCCAGCCGGCCGCGGCGGTCGCGGGCGAGCAGCATCGTGTGGTGCGGGGTGCCGGAGCCGAAGAGCGTGGCGGCGGCCGTCTCGACGGCGGCGGCGACCTCGCGCGGGCTCAGCGCCGCGACGAGGGAGGCGGCGGCGACCCGCAGACTGCGTTCGCGGGCCTCGGCCTTGCGGTGGTCGGCCATCATGCCCCACAGGCGGATCAGGACCAGGAGGAACATGAGCGCGGAGAAGATCGCGATGACCCCGATGTCCCGGTCGCCGTCCTGGCTCAGCGACTGGAAGAGCAGCAGGGCGGGCGCGATGAGGGAGGCGACGGCGAGCAGGAAGAGGCGCCGTTCGGCGATCCCGGGCGCGGGTTCGGGCGCGAGCTCGGTGAGCCCGGTCATCGAGGGGTGCAGGGCGGCGAGGCCCCAGGCGGTGAAGAAGACCACCCAGCCCAGGTCCCAGGGGGTGCCGACCTGCCAGGTGCCGTCCAGCTGCTTCACGCCGTAGACGACGTCGGAGAAGAGGATGCCGCAGGTGCCGAGGGTGAGCAGCTGGACGGACCGCGAGCGCAGTCCGCCGGGGACGAGGAGCCGGGCCAGCATGGCCAGCATCAGGACGTCGCCCAGGGGGTACGCGATCGAGATGGCGCGCTCGACCCAGGTCATGTCGGGGGACGTGGCGAGCGGGTTGATCAGGTTCACCCAGGCCAGCAGCGCGAGGCCGCAGGTGAGGATCAGCGCGTCGAGCGCGACGGCCAGGTCGTGGCCCGCGGCCCGGCGGCGGATGAAGCCGAAGAGGCCGATCGCGAAGAGGGGGTAGGTGGCGAGGTAGAAGGCGTCGGCGAGCGACGGGAACGGCCGGTTCTGGTGGAAGAAGGACTCCAGCGCGTTGTACGTGGTGTCGCCGGCGACGAAGGTGAAGTTGGCGGCCGCGAGCACCAGCCAGGGCCAGCGGCGGGCGGGCCGGTGCAGATGGACGCCGACGAGGATGGCGGCGACACCGCTGAGCCCGATGAGGGCCCACAGGACGGTGTGCCGGGAAGGCACTTCCAGGTAGGCGACGGTCACGGCGGCCACGAACAGCACGTAGAGGAGGGTCCAGCGGCGCAGTGGCCCGGACAGCTGTCGAAGCGCCATCCTCTACCGCCCCCTCACGCGCGGGTGCGTATTCGTCCAGTCTGTCCGGTGCGGCGGGGAGCCGCACCCGCGCACACCGGGGGTGAGGGAACGGCCACGAGGGGCGAGCGGGAGGGACGGCCGGGAGGGACCGCCGGGACCTCGCCCTAGCGGGCGAGCTCGCCCATCGGACCCCAACCCTGCTGGGGCACCTCGACGTTGATGATCTCAGGGGTGGCGGCGATGGCCTCGCCCATCACCGCGAGACCGGCCTTGAAGTGCGGGGAGGCGACGTGCGCCGCGCCGGCCCCGGCGTCGGCGAAGGCCTCCAGCAGGACGTACTGGTGCGGGTCGTCCACGCTGCGGGACCAGTCGAAGAACAGGTTGCCGGGCTCCTCGCGGGTGGCACGGGTGAAGTCGGCGACGCGGTCGAGCCAGGTCTCGGCGTGCTCGGGGCTGACGGTGAAACGTACGGCGATGAAGATCATGCGCTCAGGGTGCGCGCCGGCCCGCGCCGGGGCCGGCGGACGGGGTCAGGATTCCGGCAGGGTCGGAAAGCGGGTGACACCGGAGGCCGAGACCCCGGAGGCCGAGACGCCCGACGCCGAGACTCCCGACGCCGAGACCCCCGAGGCCGAGACCCCCGAGGCCGAGACGCCGACGGTGCTGTCCGACAGCGCGTCCGCGAGCAGCGGGACGGCGCGGGCCAGGGCCGCCCGGACCTCGCCGTGCCGACGCCGGAAGTCGGCGGTGGGCAGCGACACCGACAGGGCGTGCACGCTGCCGTCGCCGCGCCCCGGGAGCGCCGTCGCGAGACAGGTGTACGCGGGGTCGGCCTCGCCCACCGAGACGGCGAAGCCCCGGTCGCGGACCTTGGCCAGCTCCGCCTCGAAGCGCTCGGGGCTGGTGATCGTCCGCTCGGTGAACCGGGCCATGCCATGGGCGTCCAGGTAGCGCCGGCGCAGCGCCCGGGGCAGCCCGGCGAGCAGGGCCTTGCCGTGGGCGGTGGCGTGGGCCCGGGCCTCGGGTCCGGGTGCGAAGGGATGGGTGGTGTCGGTGACCGGCGCGGTCGTGTCGATGACGGTGATCCGGCCGTCGTGGTAGGCGGTGAAGTAGGCCTCGGCGCCGGAGGTACGGCGCAGCCGGCCGAGCAGCTCGGCGACGGACCCGCCGAGGCCGTGGTGCCGCTGGTAGGCGCGGTGCAGGGCAGGGACGCGCGGGCCGGGGGCGTACCCCTCGGGGGTCCGTACGAGGTGGCCGCGGGCGATCAGCGGACCGGTGAGGTGGTAGACGGTCGACAGGGCGCAGCCGAGCGTCCGGGCCAGGGCCTTCGCACCGACGGGCCGGTCCGCGTCGGCGACGGCGTCGAGGAGGGCGAACGCACGGTCGACGGACTGGGGGCCTGAGGAGGACGAGGGCACCCGGACACCTTAGTTCGCCCGGGATGAGAGGAGTGTCACCACTGGAATAAAAGGGACCATCTGGAACTATCACCCCCGTACGGCGTACCGTCGGGGGATACCCCGTTCGAGGGATGGGCCATCGCTGCCCCCTCACGGGTGTCCTCTGACTCCTCACCGCCCTGGGAGGGTGTGTGCGCCGCTCCACGACCGACCACGCCGCCGCGGGCCCGAACGGGCGCCGCGGCCACATACGCAAGGCGGCGATCGCGACCGGTGCGGTCGCGGCCGTCGCGGGCGGACTGTACGTGGCGGGACTCGTCGCCACGGGCAACGACATCTCGGACGGCACGCGCGTCGACGGCGTCGACATCGGCGGCCTGAGCCGCGCCGAGGCCGCCGCCCGGCTCACCTCCGCGGCCCCCGCCTCCTGGAAGGACCCGGTCCGGGTCACGATCGGTGACACGACCGGCACGGTCGACCCCGCCGGGGCGGGGCTCACGGTCGACGTGGCCGCCACGGTGGAGCGGGCGGCCGACCCGTCCCGTGACCCGTTCACGGTCATCGGCCGGCTGTTCTCGTCGGGCGACCGCGACATCGAGCCGGTCGTGTCCTTCGACGACGCCAAGGCGCGCGCGGCGGTCGCCGCGCAGGCGAAGCAGCACGACCGCACGACCCGCGAGGGTGCGGTGGCCTTCGAGCACGGCAAGCCGGTCGTGACCCAGCCGCGCGAAGGCCAGAAGCTGGACACGGCGAAGGCCGTCGACGTGCTCCGCGCCGCCTACCCCGGCACCGGCGGTGCGGCGCCCGTGGCCCTGCCGGTCTCCGTGACGCAGCCGAAGGTGAAGGCGGCGGAGGTCGACCGCTTTGTGAAGGACTTCGCGACGCCGGCCATGTCCGGCCCGGTCACGCTCACCTCGGGCGACAAGCGGCTCGCGATCCCGGCGGTGACCCTGGGCGACCACCTGGTCGTGAAGACCGAGGGCGGTCGGCTCACCCCGTCGCTGGACGCCCGCACGCTGATGCACGACCCGGCGGTGTCCCGCCCGCTCGACTCGCTCTCCGGCGCCCCCGTCGAGGCGAGCCTCGGCGTCCGGGACGGCAAGGTCGTCGTGGAGCGCGAGGGCCGCCCCGGCCGCGAGGTGTCCGCCGACGCGCTCGGCCGCGCGGTGACGCCGCTGCTCACCAAGCAGGGCACGGCGGCCCGCACCGCGCCGGTGGACGCGAAGGTGACCCAGCCGAAGCTGACGGCGAAGAGCCTGGCCGAGCTGGGGATCACCGAGCAGATGTCGACGTTCACGGTGAACTTCCCCACCGCCCCGTACCGCACGACCAACATCGGTCGGGCCGTGGAGCTGATCAACGGCTCCGTGGTCCAGCCGGGCGCGATGTGGAGCTTCAACCGGACGGTCGGGGAGCGTACCGAGGCCAACGGCTTCGTCGACGGCACCATGATCATGGACGGCCAGTACAAGAAGGCCCCGGGCGGCGGTGTGTCGGCGGTCGCCACCACGGTCTACAACGCGCTCTTCTTCGCCGGCGTCAAGCCGATCGAGCACGGCGCCCACTCCTTCTACATCGAGCGCTATCCGGCCGGCCGCGAGGCGACCGTGGCCTGGGGCACGCTCGACCTGCGCTTCCGCAACGACTCGGGCCACCCGATCTACATCAAGGCGAGCTCGACCGACTCGTCGGTGACGGTGAGCTTCCTCGGCACCAAGAAGTACGACACGGTCGAGGCGGTCGCGGGCCCGCGCACGAACATCACTCCGCCCGCGGAGCGCAAGGACACGAGCGAGAAGTGCGAGGTCCAGGAGCCTCTGGAAGGCTTCGACATCAAGGTCGACCGGGTCTTCAAGAACGGCGGCGTCGAAGTGAAGCGCGAGACGTTCAGCACGCACTACACGCCGCGGGACAAGGTGACGTGCGTGAAGCCGGGACAGCAGGAGCAGCAGCCGGGACAGCCGGACACGACGAAGTACGAAGCGTCGGGCTCCCGGTGACGGACGACCGGTGACGGACGACCGGTGACGGACGACGGACGACCCGGAACGCCGCAATCCCGGCACCCCGGCACCCCGGCACCCCGGCACCCCGGCACCCGGACGTGGAAGGGCCCGCCTCGAACCAGTGGTTCGAGACGGGCCCTTCCCGTCGTGTCCGTGGTCCGCGGCGCGGCGCGATCAGGCGTCGGCGCGGACAGGCGTGTCCGCCGGAGCGGTCTCGGCGACGTCGGCCAGGTCGCGGTGCCGGGTCTCACGGGCGCAGACGACGGCGACGACGGTGAGGAGCGCGGCGGCGATCACGTAGAGGGCGATCGGGGTCGAGCTGTCGTAGTCGGCGAGGAGCGCCGTGGCGATGAGCGGGGCGGGGGCGCCGGCGGCGACCGAGGAGAACTGGGCGCCGATCGACGCGCCGGAGTAGCGCATCCGGGTCGCGAACATCTCGGAGAAGAACGCCGCCTGGGGGGCGTACATCGCGCCGTGCAGGACGAGTCCGACGGTGACGGCGAGCAGCAGGCTGCCGAAGGATCCCTGGTCGATGAGGGCGAAGAAGGGGAACATCCAGAGCCCCACGCCGACGGCCCCGATGAGGTAGACGGGCCGGCGCCCGAGCCGGTCGGACAGCGCGCCCCAGAGGGGGATGACGGCGAAGTGGACGGCGGAGCCGATGAGTACGGCGTTGAGGGCGGTCTGCTTGGAGAGGCCGACCTGGGTGGTGGCGTAGACGAGGATGAACGCCGTGATGACGTAGTACGAGATGTTCTCGGCCATGCGGGCGCCCATGGCGACGAGCACATCGCGCCAGTGGTCGCGGACCACGGCGACCAGCGGCATCTTCTCGGCCTGCCCGGCGTCGGCCTTGCGCTCCTCGGCGGCGGCGAGCGCGGCCTTGAAGACGGGCGACTCGTCGACGGAGAGCCGGATCCACAGGCCGACCATCACCAGGACGCCGGACAGCAGGAACGGGATCCGCCAGCCCCAGGACCCGAAAGCGGACTCGGAGAGCAGCGCGGTCAGCGCCGACAGCACACCGGTCGCGAGCAACTGCCCGGCCGGCGCCCCGGTCTGCGGCCACGAGGCCCAGAACCCCCGCCGCTCGGCGTCCCCGTGCTCGGACACGAGCAGCACGGCCCCGCCCCACTCCCCACCGAGCGCGAATCCCTGCACGAGCCGCAGCGCGGTCAGCAGCAGCGGCGCGGCGGAGCCGACCGTCGCGTGCGTCGGCAGCAACCCGATGGCGAAGGTCGCCCCGCCCATCAGCAGCAGGCTGAGCACCAGCAGCTTCTTCCGCCCGAGCCGGTCACCGTAGTGCCCGAACACCAGCGCACCCAGCGGCCGGGCCGCGAACCCGACGGCGTACGTCAGGAAGGAGAGCAGGGTCCCGACCATCGGATCGGACTCGGGAAAGAAGAGCTTGTTGAACACCAGCGCGGCGGCCGACCCGTAGAGGAAGAAGTCGTACCACTCGATGGTGGTGCCGATGAGACTGGCGGCGACGATGCGCTTGAGGGAGCCGGGGGGCGTGGGAGCGTGTGTTGCGGCGGCCATGTGCACCACTTCCGAGCGGGTGACGGGGACGTGTTCGTGTCGCCACACCGTAGAAACGCGCAGGTCACCCGCGTATGTGGTGGGACACCATAGTTCGAGGCGCGGGCATGCGCCCGGTCACCATGTCAGGGCGGGGAGGACCCGGCAAGGGCCGCCGAACGCCGCCTGCAGGGTGGTGTCGTTCACGTGGTCCCTGCACGCTGGCCGACGCACTACCGCGTCCGGGACCAGGACCGCCGCGGCCGGGCGCGGATCCACACGGCCGCGGAAGCGATGACCAGTGCGAGCCCCAGGGACGGGACGAGGGAGGCCAGGAGGACGGGACCGGGCCCGACGCTGTCGGCGAGTGCGATCCGACGCGGATCCTGCGGGGCGTACACGATGCTCAGATCGCTGCCTCGGTGGAACTTCCTGATGAGCTCGTGGGCCGGCAGTTTCGCCACCACGGTGCTGTCGGCGGCGTCGAAGGTCACGCGACACGCGTCGGAGCAGTGCGATGGTTCGTCCACGAGCACGGCTGTCGTGCGTACGCCGCCGTCGAGGTCCCTCGTCGCCTGGATCGTCCCGGCCAGGAAGTAGGCGCCGGCCGCCAAGGTCAGGAGGCCGACGACGAGGGGGAGGCCCACGGCCCGGCCGCGAGGGCGGCTGCGATCCCGTCGCATGTCGGTCGATCGAGTTCGTGTGCCCATGTCACCCTCCACCGGGGAGCGTAGCCATGGTCGGCCCGGCCGACGTGGAGAGGGCACCTCCCCGGACGGTGATGCAGGTCACACCGGCCTCCTGTCACGTTCCCCGGCGGCCCTTTGTCCCATGGGCGTCACCGGTACCGAAGCCGGTGCCTGAGCTGGGAGTTCGCCATGACCAACGGCCACCACGTCGTCGTCCTCGGCGCCGGTTACACGGGCATGTTCAGCGCCGTCCGGCTGGCCCACCGCACTCGCCGCACCGGCGTGAAGATCACCCTCGTCAACCCCTCGGGCCGGTTCGTCGAGCGGCTGCGGATGCATCAGATCGCCGCCGGGCAGAAGCTGCCCGACCATCGGATCGCCGACCTGCTCGCCGGCACCGGCGTCACGTTCGTCCAGGGCGCCGCCACCGCCATCGACCCCGAAGCCCGGCGCATCACCGTCGACGGCGCCGCGCCGCTCGCGTACGACACGCTCGTCTACGCGCTGGGCAGCGCGACCGACACCGGCAACGCCCCCGGCGCCGACACCCACGCCTTCACCCTCAACAGCCCCGGGCCCGCCGGCCTGTTCGCCGCACGGCTCACCGAGTGCTCCGGGGCCGGCGGCACGGTCACCGTATGCGGCGGCGGCCTGACCGGCATCGAGGCCGCCACCGAGATCGCGGAGGCCCACCCGGGGGTGAACGTCACGCTGATCAGCCCCGACGAGCCCGGCTCCATGATGGGCGACGAGGCCCGCGCCTACCTGCACCGCGCGCTGAGCCGCCTCGGCATCACCCTGGTCACCGGCGCCCGCGTCACGAAGGTGCTGCCCGAGGCCGTCCAGCTGGCCGACGGCCGGATCCTCCGTTCCGACGCCTGCCTCTGGACCGCGGGGGTGAAGGTGTCGCCGCTCGCAGCCGACGCCGGGATCGCCACCGACGACCGCGGTCTGATCCTGACCGACGCCACGCTGCGGTCCGTGTCCCACCCGGAGATCCACGCCGTCGGCGACGCCGCCGCGATCCGTATGGACTTCGGGCAGCTCCACGGCTCCTGCCAGAGCGGGCTCCCCACCGCCCAGTACACCGCCGACACCATCGCCCGGCTGGTACGCGGCAAGGCGGTGAAGCCGTTCCGCTTCGGCTACTTCCACCAGCCGCTCAGCCTCGGCCGCAGGGACGCCGTCATCCAGTTCACCAAGGCCGACTTCACACCGGCCCGCATCCGCCTCACCGGTCGCAGCGCCGTCTGGTACAAGGAGCTGGTCAGCGGCAGCCCGCTGCTGACGTACCGCTACAGCAAGCGCATGAACGTCACCACCATCATCTCCAAGGGCGGTCGCGCCACTCGTAGGCCCGCGGCATGACCGGCGCGTCACCCTCCCCCGACGCCCTGGTCCGCGCCTTGCCGTCTGCCCCGCAGCACCGGCAGCATGAGCCGGTGATCGACGCCGGCACCGGGCAGGACCCGTACCTCGAACACCGCAGACTGCTGTTCGCCACCGCCTACCGCATGCTGGGCACCGTCACCGACGCGGAGGACGTCCTGCAGGACGCCTGGCTGAAGTGGAGCACCACGGACCGCGACGCGATCAGCCACCCCAAGGCCTACCTGGTGCGCACCGTCACCAACCTCTCCCTGAACCGCCTCACCTCCGCCCGGGCCGCCCGCGAGACCTACGTCGGCCCCTGGCTCCCCGAACCCCTGCTCACCTCGCCGGACGTCGCCTCGGAGGTCGAAGTGGCCGACTCCGTCTCCACGGCCATGCTGGTCGTCCTGGAAACCCTCGGCCCCGTCGAGCGGGCCGTCTTCCTGCTGCGCGAGGTGTTCGGCTACTCCCACGGCGAGATCGCCGAGAGCCTCGACCGCCCCGAGACGACGATCCGCCAGATCGCCCACCGCGCCCGGGCGCACGTCCAGGCCCGCCGCCCGCGCTTCGACACCGACCCCGACCGGCGTCGGCAGATCACCGCCCAGTTCCTCGACGCCTGCGCGGGCGGCGACCTGAACGCCGTGATGGAACTCCTCGCCCCCGACGTGACCGCCTGGTCCGACGGTGGTGGCAAGGTCACCGCTGCCCGCCGTCCGCTCCACGGCATCGACCACGTCGCCCGCTGGCTCCTGGGGTTCCTCGCCAAACCCGAACTGGCCGCCCTGACCATGGAGTCCGCCGTCATCAACGGCGAACTCGGCATCCTCGCCCGCCTCGACGGGCACACCATCGGCGCCCTCTCCTTCGACATCGGTGAAGGGCGCATCCACAACCTGCGCTTCCAGGTCAACCCCGACAAGCTCGGCGGCCTGTCCCCCGGCAACGTCCTGGCGCCCATGGACGCCCCGCATCCGGACTGACGACGAAGGGGCCCCGACCAGCTCGGCGGTCACCGCCCCCGACTTCCGCTTCAACGGCTTCGCCGGGATTCCGGCCGAGACCCCGCGATCGAACTCCCGCCGGCCAACGAGCGGAACCGGAGAGCAGCTCCCCTCACACCGCGCCTGCCGCCCACGGGCGTTGGCTCACGGCGGTCCTCGACTGACCGCCGCTGCGGCGCCGGGACGGACCCCCTGGGAGCCCACCGGCGCCCTTATGGCGCTCGTCACATCGAAGGGATGTCACATGCGCTTGTCCCCGTGGCGTCTCCTGTGCGCGAAATCGATCAGCCCGCAGCACGGGGGACCCGGGAGAACGGAGAGAGAGCGCGATGATCGGAACCACGTTCCGTACCGACGATGTGCCGCTCGAGGGAAGATTCGACTGGTGGCGGGAGATGATCTTGCGAACGCGGTCGGCCGAGATCGTCAGCCCTCACGCCGCCGACTTCCGGGCGGAGTTGCGGCACATGGAGCTCGGTCCGGTGACGGTGTTGCACTCGTCCTTCGCACCGGCTCGGATCTGGCGCACCTCGCGCATGGCGCGCCGCAGCGACACCGGTACGTACCACGTGACCCTGCTGACCGACGGAGCGGTGGCGATGACGGCGGACGACGGACGCACCGAGGCACACGGCCCGCGCGACATCCATGTCATCGACAGCTCCCAGGCGTTCGAGCTCCGCCCCTGCGAGGAAGGCCGCGCCCTCGCCGGCATCGGCGTCGACTTCCCCCAGGCGCTGCTTCCCCTGCCGCCGCAGCGTGTACAGCACCTCCGGGGCAAGCTGCTCTCCGCTCGGGAGGGTACGGGCGCGCTGCTGGCGGACCTCCTCGCCGGCCTCCTGCGGCATGCCGACCTCCTGAGCCCCGCCGACGCGCCCCGCCTCGGCGCCACCGTCCTCGACCTGGTGCACGCCTGGCTGGCCCATGTGCTGGATGCCGAGGCCACCCTGTCAGCCGAGACCCGCGAGTGGGTCCTGACCGAGCGGGTCCAGACCTTCGTCCGGCGGCGGCTCCACGATCCCGAGCTGACACCTGTCGTGATAGCCGCCGCCCACCATGTCTCCCTCAGTCACCTGCACCGTGTCTTCACGCAGCAGTCAGGGGGGCAGACGCTGGCCGCCTGGATCCGCGCCCGCCGCCTGGAGGGAACCCACCGTGCCCTGGCGGACCCTGTTCTGCGCGCGACCCCGATCCATGTGGTGGCCTCCCGCTGGGGTTTCACCCGCGCTTCGGACTTCACGCGTGCCTTCCGCGCCACGTACGGGATGACGCCGCGCGAGCACCGCCGCCAGGCCCTCGCCGCGGCGGGCTCTTGAGGGGCACCGCAACCGTCGTCGGTGGGCGTCGCGCACCGGGTCGCGGCCCTGGGGGACCGCGACCGCACGGGCGGCCCGTCAGGAGGTCGCCACCTGGGCCAGACCTCGGTAGAAGGAGTGGTCCGAGACCTTGACGTCGTTGCCGGCGGCGTCCTTGACGATGTTGCCGGCGGCATCCCTGACGTAGAGGTCGATGGTGTACCCGCTGACGGAAGCGGGGTCGGTGGTCTCGGAATAGAAGAGGTAGTCGTACTTGGTCTGGGAACCGACGAGGGTCGGAGCGCCGCTGCGGCAGGCCTTCGCCGCCGCGTCACAGCCCACCTTGCCGTAGTGGTTCGCGTCGTCCTGGTCGGCCTCGTAGAACACGCCCCAGCCGCCGCCGGGCGCGGCGTCGGATCGGTAGAGGGCGTCCATGGCGGGCGTCCGGTTGTGGTCGGACCACGAGTTGAAGTCGCCGCCCACCACGACGATCTTGCCTGCGGCGACGTCACCGTCGAGGTCGGAGGCGAGTCGGGCGGCCTGGGCGGTGCGGGCCCGCTGGTTGATCAGGTCCGGGTCGTGGAAGGACCGCAGGTGGACGCTGCAGCCCTTGACCACGCGGCCGGGCAGGTCGGAGAGGGCCGCGTCGTAGCAGAGTGCGGTGAACGTCCGCGGCGGGTTCACGGGTTCGACCGCTCCCGTGGTCGCGTTCGTCTTGATCTGGTGCCGCTCGCCACCGAGGGCGATCTCGTCACGGTTGCTCAAGGTGCCTCGTGCGGCGACGACTTGACCGATCCAGCACCGGCGATCGTCGTTGTTCGGGTCGGTGTCCTCGTTCACCGCGCAGTTCGACGCTCCGCAGCCGGTGTAGTTGGTGAGGAGGCCGGTGTAGCCGAACTGGTAGGTGCCCGAGGCGAAGGAGTGGCTCTTGAACCACTCGTACTGCGACCAGCAGACCTCCTGCAGCATGACCATGTGTGGCTGGTACGCGTCGATCTGGTCGGTGATGTACGACAGCCTGCCGGTGCCGCCCTGGTTGCACTGACCGCCGCAGATGTTGTGACTGACCGTCTTGAGGCCGAGGGTGGCGGCTCCGGCGGCAGCCACCGCCGTGTCGGCGGACCGCTTCCCCGCTCCGGACGACTCGGCCGCCTGCCCACTGCCGGCGGAACCGGCCCTCAGCAGGTCGGCTCCGCCCTGACCGAGGCCGGCCATCAGGACGATGGCGAGGGCCGCCACGAAGGCCGCCATGGTTCTGCGCATCTGTAATCACTGCTCCTTTCGCATGGACGAGGCGTGAGCGTAACGACAGGGCCGGCGCGCCGAAGTCCCCCGCACACCGCGCTGAACCAGGTGTGGACGCAATGACAACTAGCCATGGACGCATTGCCAATTCCGTCAGTCGCGGTGTGGGGCATCCTCGATCCGCTTCCGGCCCAGAGACCGGTCGAACGATCGCCCTTCCGCCATGGAGGCGGACGGCACTGCCGGCGCGCGAACGAGCCGCGCCAACGGAGGAATCCCCATGTCATCGCGCTTCATCGGAGCCAGACGGCACAGATCCGCTGGTGGGCAACCACCTCTTCCACCCTCGCGGTCCGTACGGCGGCTGCGCCCGCCGGCCGCCACGCTGGCACTGCTCATGACCGCGCAGGCTGCCCTGGTGCTCGAGCCCACCGGTCAGGCGGTCGCCCTGTCACGAGTGCAGGTGGGCACGCAGGTGTCCGGCAGGACGCCGGGCCCGGGCCCCGCAACGGCCGCTTCGGAGCCGGCCGCCCGGCTGAAGGCCAGGCTGCAGAAGCGCCGGATCGAGGTCACCGACGCGCGTTCGGAGTCGTCGACCCGGTACGTCAATCCCGACGGCACCGTCACCGAGGAGTCCTATGCGGGCCCCATCCGGTTCAGGGGCCACGACGGTGCGTGGCACGACGTCGACCCCTCGCTCGTACAGGCCGAGGACGGTTCGATCCGGGCCGAGGGGCACCCCCACGGGCTGGCCCTCGCCGGGCGGCAGGCTGCTCCGAGGAACGTGTCGGCTCCCGGCGCGAAGAGCCCGTCGGCCGCCGTGCCACTGGTCTCCATGGACGACCCTTCGGGCCGGCGCCTGCGGCTCGACTGGTACGGCGCGCTCCCCCGGCCGTCCGTCGAGGGAACCGACGACACCGTCGCCCGCTACAAGGACGCGCTGCCGGCCACGGACCTGCTCGTCGAATCCACCCGGACCGGCTACGAGCAGTTCCTGGAGTTGAAGAACCGCTCGGCCGTCGACGCCAACGGCCGTGTCACCTATGCACTGACGGCGGTGGGACTGACCGCGAAGGCGCACCAGGACGGCTCGGTCTCCTTCGTCGACGGCAAGGGCGGGACCGCCGGATTCCTGCCGTCGCCCATGATGTGGGACGCGCGCACCGACAGGAACTCGGGCGAGCACACCCGCACCGCGAAGGTCGGAGTGGAGGTCGCCCAGGCCGGCGACACGGTCACCATCACCCTGACGCCGGACGCCGCCTTCCTCGCGGACGAGAAGACGCGCTATCCCGTCACGATCGACCCCTCGATCAATGTCGGCCCCAGCTTCGACACGTTCGTGCAGCAGGGCTACACGACCGACCAGTCGACTGCGACCGAGCTGAAGATCGGCAACAACGGCTCGTCACAGGTGGCGCGTTCCTTCCTGTCGTTCCCGATGGCCGGCATCACCGGGAAGCAGATCACCGACGCGAAACTGAACCTCTACGAGTTCCACTCGTGGTCGTGCACGCCCAAGGCGTGGGAGGTCTGGAGCACCGGCGCGGCCACCACGAGCACCCGCTCGACCAGCCAGCCCGCCTGGAACACCAAGTACGCCACGAGTACCCAGACGAAGGGCTTCTCCAGCTCCTGCGACGACGGCTGGGTCAACGCCGACGTGACCTCGATGGTCCAGGCCTGGGCGGCGAGCGGCAGCGGCTCCCACCACCTGGGCGTGCGGGCCTCGGACGAGACCGACCCGTACGGCTGGAAGAAGTTCAACTCCGGCAATGCCGCGTCCCGTACGCCGTACCTGTCGGTGACGTACAACTCCGTCCCCGGCGTGCCGACGCCCGTGGCCCCGGCCGACCAGGCCGCCACGAGCGACACCACTCCGACCCTGTCGGCCAAGGCCCTCGACGGCGACGGCGGCCAGGTCACCCTGGACTACGAGGTATGGGCTGCCGGCGCTGCCGCCGCCCTGCGTTCGGGCTCGAGCGCGGCCGTGGCCTCGGGCGCGACGGCCACCTGGGCACCGACGGCCTTGCCCGTCGGCGCCTACCAGTGGCGGGTGCGTTCCGGCGACGGCAGCGCGAAGAGCGCATGGTCGGCCTTCCGCACCCTCACGGTCGACACCACCGCCCCGTCCACGACGGCGGTGTCCTCCACCGACTTCCCCGCCGGACAGTGGTCCGGCACCCCCGACGCCAACGGTGACTTCACCGGGACCTTCACCTTCACCCCACCGACGGGGGACGTGACGGAGGTGCAGTGGAACCTGGACGGCGGTGCTTGGCAGTCGGCCGCCACCACGGGTGCCCCGGTCACCGGCAAGCCGGTCTTCCGCGCCGGTGGTCACACCCTGACCGCGCGCTCCAAGGACGCGGCCGGCAGCGTGTCGGCCGCCACTGCCTACCGCTTCTCCGCCGGCTCGGGAGCGGCGCTCCTCTCGCCCGGCGACGGTGACCGCCCGGCGCGGCGTACCGAGCTGACCGGACAGGGCAAGGCGAGCGACACCGGGGTGCGCTACCAGTACCGGCGCGGTGAGACGGACGCCTGGAAGGACGTCCCGGTCGCGGACGTCCGCCGCAAGGCCGACGGCTCGACGCCGACCGCCTGGCCCGGGAGCGTCACCGGCGGCACGTCCGAGGTGCTGATCTGGAACGTGACCGACACCCTCGCCGAGGACGGCCCGGTCGAGGTGCGTGCGGTGTTCACCGACGGCACCACCACGGACGCCTCCCCCGCCTCGCGGATCACGGTGGACCGCGACGCCGGCGAGGCACCGAGCGAGGAGGTCGGACCGGGCGGCGTGAACACGCTGACGGGTGACTACCGTCTGTCCGCCACCGACGCCTCGGCCTTCGGTCTGACGGTCGCACGCTCCTTCTCCTCCCGTCGTCCCGCCAACGGCGCACAGCAGGAGGGGCGGGCGGCGATCTTCGGCCCGCAGTGGACGGCCGGCACCACCGCCGAGGTCTCCGAGAGCGACTGGGCCTATCTGCGCAAGACCTCGGCCACCTCGGTGGCGGTCGTGGACGTGGACGGTGAGGAGGTCGGATTCACCGCGACGACGGGCGGTGGCTGGAAGCCGGAGTCCGGTGCCGAAGACCTGGCACTGGCCGGAAGCCTGACGGGGGCGTTCTCCCTGAAGGACACCGAGGGCACCACTTCGGTGTTCGGAAAGGTCGACTCCGCCGCCACCACGTGGCAGCTGACCAGCTCGTTCCTGCCCACGGACAAGTCGACCACCACGGTCGTCTCCGAGAAGGTCACGGTCGACGGCAAGACCCTGGCCCGTCCGAGGTACGTGATCGCTCCCACCTCGGCGGTGGCCGCGGACACCTGCGCCGCCACGCCGTCGGCCAAGGGGTGCCGGGTGCTGGAGTACGTGTACGCGAGCGCCACCACCGCCACCCCCACCGCGTTCGGCGACGTCGTCGGGCAGGTGAAGCAGGTCCGGCTGTGGGCCACCGACCCGGGCGCCCCGGCTGCGACGGCCACCGCGGTCTCGCAGTACGCCTACGACGGCCAGGGCCGTCTGCGCGAGGAGTGGGACCCGCGGATCTCGCCGGCCCTGAAGACGGCCTACGGCTATGACGCCGCGGGGCGCGTCGTCACGCTGACCCCCGCCGGGCAACTGCCGTGGACCTTCGAGTACGGCAAGGCCGGCAACGGCGCGGCGGCCGGGGACGGCATGCTGCTCGCCGTGTCCCGCCCGACCCTGCGGGCCGGCTCCAGGGACCAGCAGGACGGCGGCAAGGCCACCACCTCCGTCGTCTACGACGTTCCGCTGTCCGGCACCACCGCGCCCCACCAGCTTTCGACCGGAGACGCCGCCGCGTGGGGCCAGACCGACGCCCCGACGGATGCCACGGCGGTCTTCCCCGCCGACCGGATACCCGCCTCGCACAGCGGAGGCGACCTGGGCGCGGCCGACTACGACAAGGCGACCATCACGTACACCGACGCCTCCGGCCGGGAGGTGAACACGGGCCTGCCCGGCCGGCACCTGACCGTCAAGCAGTACGACCGATTCGGCAACACCACCTTCGAGCTGACGGCCACCAACCGAGAACTGGCCCTGGGCAACGCGGTCTACCAGGTCGACACACAGACCGAACTGGGCATCCTCTCGGCCTCCCCGGCCGAGCGCGCTCGCCGGCTGGGCACCGTCTCGGTCTACTCGGCCGACGGCAAGCGGGAACTGGAGGAATTCCAGCCGCTGCACCTGGTCACCCTCACCCAGCCCCTCGCGGGCGATGCGGACAGCCCCGCCCTTCCGGCCGGCGTGCAGGTCGCGGCGCGGGAGCACACCGTCAACCGTTACGACGAGGGTCGTCCCACCGACGGCACCGCCACCGTGACCGACCAGG
This sequence comes from Streptomyces sp. NPDC051921, assembly GCF_040680975.1. NCBI lineage: Bacteria > Bacillati > Actinomycetota > Actinomycetes > Kitasatosporales > Streptomycetaceae > Streptomyces > Streptomyces sp. NPDC051921. Next base: position 48,217 of record NZ_JBFAXU010000025.1, on the reverse strand, counting down.
TCACCACGACCCAGGTGGGCGCCTCGATCGACGGCTACCCCGCGGACGGTGACGTACGTACCACCGCCACCACCCATGACTGGGCCAAGGGGCTGCCCACCGGCGTGATCACCGACCCGAACGGGCTGAAGCTGACCAGGACCACCGGCTACGACACCCAGGGGCGGGTCGTCAAGGCCACGTTGCCGAAGTCCACCGGCACCGACGCCGGGGCGACGGTGACGCGCTACTGGTCCGCCACCGGCACCGGTACCTGCCAGGGCCGGCCGGAATGGGCCGACCTGGAGTGCTCCACCGGCCCGGCCGGCGTCATCACGGGCGGCGGTGCCAATCCGAGCGAACTGCCGGTCAGGACCACCGAGTACGACCGCTGGGGCAACCCGGCCAAGGTCTCCGAGACCGGCAACGGCGTCACCCGCACGACGGTCACCACCTACGATGCCGCGGGCCGTGCGAAGCGGACCGAGACCACGGGCGGAGTCGGCACGGCGGTGCCTGCACAGAGCACCACCTACGACCCGGCCGACGGCGAGGTGGCCACCGTCTCCGACGGCACCTCCACTATCGCCCGCACAACCGACCTGCTCGGCCGGGAGATCGCCTACGACGACGGGGCGGGCAACATCACGCGCACCGAGTACGACAGCCGCGACCGCAGGGTCCGGGTCACCGACTCGGCGCCCTCGACGCTCACTTACGACTACGACAACCCCGCCGGTCTCCCCACCCGGGTCCACGACTCGGTCATGGGCACCGTGGGCGATGTCACCGCCGCGTACGACTCCGACGGGCGTCTGTACAAGGAGGTGCTGCCGTGGAACATCGACGTCCAGTTCAACCTCGACCCCACCGGCAACGAGACTTCCCGCTACTGGCACTGGGAGTCCGGCTGGACCATCCAGGGCGAGTCCACCAGCGACTCCGTCCATGACCAGGTCGCCAACCGTACGACCTACACCGGTGGAGGCGCCTACCAGGAGTACACCTACGACGCGGCCGGTCGTCTGACCGGGGTCGACGACTCCCAGGCCGGTGTCACCACCCACCGGGCCTACGCCTTCGACGCCAACACGAACCGCACCTCCCTGACCACGACGGTCGACGACGTCGAGGGCGGCGCCCCCACCACCCGCACGGTCGGCTCGACCTACGACAGCGCGGACCGGCTGATCGCCGCCGGGACGGTCTACGACGCCTTCGGCCGCACCACCGCGCAGGCCGGCGGCGTCGAGAACGCCTACTACGCCAACGACCTGGTCCGCCGGATCACGGCCGACTCCAAGCGCACGACGTGGAATCTCGACGCGGCCGGGCGCCTGGCATCCTCCACGGCCGAGAGCCGGGCCGAGGACGGCACCTGGGGTGCCGCCGTCACCAAGACCGAGCACTTCGGCGGCGACGGCGACAGCCCGGACTGGACCGCCCAGGGCGACGGCACCGTCAGCCGGAGCGTCGAGGACATGGCCGGCAACCTGATCGCCACGACCAGCGCGACCGGCGACGTCGTCCTGCACCTGGCCAACCTGCACGGCGACATCGCCACGCAGATCCCCCTGGCCCCCGACACCACGCCGGTGGTCAACACGTACGACGAGTACGGAAACCCGTTGCCCGGCACCGACACCGCCCGCTACGGCTGGCTCGGCGGCAAGCAGCGCTCCACGGAGACCCCCAGCGCGGTGGTCCTCATGGGCGTGCGGCTCTACGACCCCGGCACGGGCCGGTTCCTGTCCGTGGACCCGGTGGCCGGCGGCAACGCCAACGCCTACGACTACGTGCACGCCGATCCGCTCAACGGCTACGACCTCGACGGAAGGTGGGGCTGGCTCAAGAAGAAGTGGAAGAAGGCCAAGAAGTGGGGGAAGGGGTTCTGGCGACGGAACAACTCCCAGATCATCGGGTTCGGGGTCGCGGCAGGCTGCAGCTTCATCACCGGATTCGCCGCGACCGTGGCGTGCGTGGCCGTGGGCTCCTCGGCCGCGGCGTCCCTGAACTACCGGTTGACCAAGTCCCGGAAGAAGCGCCACGCCGGTGGCTACTACGCGGCATCGTGGCGCGCCGCCTTCTGGGGCGGCGGAGGCAGTGTCTTCGGCCGGGTCGGGTACTGGGCCGGTAGGTACCGGCACGTCCGCAGGAGCGGCCGGATGGACCGCTCGGTCCACCATTGGGGAAGGATCTCGCGGTGACGTCGTCCGTGCGCCGAACAGGCAGGTCTGGAACGGATGTCAGGAAGGCGCAGCCGGCGACAGCTGCCGCAAGGCGGGCAAGGACGCCGTCCTCGGCCATCTCCCGCCGCAGCAGGACGCCGTCCGAAAGCCGCTGTTGGACGTCCGCCCGGACGCGGCGCCCGCGGTCGTTCTGATCCCGCGGTCCTGTGAGGGACCCGCCGGCAACGGGTGCCGTCGCACCGGCCGACGTCACTCGGGCCGCCGCGGCGACGCGGGCGCAGGGGTGCCCCGGAACGCGCAGAGCGTTCCGGGGCACCGGTCGTCCAGCGGTCCGCTCAGCCGCGCTCGACGGTGAAGGAGCACCACGCCGTCCAGGCGGAGGACGTGTCGCCGTCCTTCACGCGGACGCGCCGGCGGTAGGCACCGTCGGCGCCTGGACCCGGGTGTGCCGTCCGTGCCGTCCCACCGGGGGGAGAAGTGGCCCGGAACAGCGCCGACTTCGTCTGGTCGGCGGTACGGGTCGAGGACTCGGCACCGCCACGTCCCTCGTACGGTGTCAGGTGCGGACGATCTCCGCAGCGCCGAACGAAACGTCGAAGCGGTCGCACCAGATGCTCACGCTCGTGTACGCCGACACGTCGAGGTCCGCCGGCAGCGGATAGTTCTGGTCGCCCTTGTTCCCCTTGAGCTTGGCAAGGTTGACGTGCTTCCCGTCGTCGAAGACGCGCCAGCCGGCCGTCCCTTCCTTCACCGGCGCATCGCTCAGCCAGACGCGCAGGTCGGGGCCGTTGCTCGTGTCGAGGCCTTCGAGGCGGAGCGTGTGGGTGCCGTCCGCGAGCCGGATGATCTTCACCGTACCGGTCGTCGTGTGCTCGTGGCTCACGAACGAGCCCTGTGCCACGGTGGTCGGGCCGACGGGTGCCGTGGACGGCGTCACGGTCGCGGGGGACGACGGGCCCGTGGGCACCGTCGCCGTCGGCGTGGCCGGGGAGGGCAGCGCCTCGTTGACGGTCTCGTCCACCCACAGCGCCCAGGGCTTGAACCACACCAGCCCCGCCACCACGAGGACCGCGGTGACGACCGCCGCCCCCGCCCACCACTGCTTCTTCATGACGCGCCCCACGGCGCACCTCCTTCGGACCTCACGTCTTCTCCGGGCCATCCAACGCGACGCGGAGCACGGGCGGGAGGTCCGGCCCGATGACGAAAGGCTTACGTCATCGGCCGGGGCCACGGCGCGTTCACGTGCGCAAAGCTCGGCGCAAGACGGGCACGCATCACCGGCCGCGAGCCGCATCTCCGACGCGCGGTCCAACCACCGGAAATCCCGGCCGCGTGTACTAGGCTCCGCCGCTAGTACCACTCGATCGACCGTTCGCCCACCCAATCGGCAGGAGGCCCGATGATCGGCGTGCTCGTGACTTTCGCGCAGACCGACAAGTTCGATCGTTCCACCGTCGCCAGGATCGCCGACGAACTCCGGGGACCGTTCGAAGGAATGGCCGGCCTTCGCTTCAAGAGCTTCATGCTGGACGAAGACGGTGGTCGGGCGAGGAACTTCTACGTGTGGGACGACGAGGAGAAGGCCCGCGCCTTTTTCACGGAGGAGCTCGTCGACAAGGTGACGGGCGTTTATGGCGTCCCGCCCACCATCGAATATCTCGATGTCGTCGGGTTCGTCGACAACTCCGGCACCTGATTCTCGAAGAAACCGCCGCGAGTGCCCCTGCCGTCCGCGCCGTTCCGGCCCATCGGGGCATGGCACGGAACTTCCTCATGTGCGACCGAGGAAAACCGCCGCCGAAGCCCTGGTGGGACATTCCTTTGCGTCGGCGCACGGGTAAGTGCAGGGCGGCCGTGGCCTGGACGGGGTCGGGTCACCACTGGGCGACGAGCGGCGTGTCCGGTCCGTGCCGCCGCCAGGCCTCGCTGAGGCGGACGAGGCGAGCGGGGGCGGCGATGCCGCGCACGGTCGAGATCTTGCCGCCGGCGACGTCGAACGTCACGGCGCCGATGACCCGGTCGTCGAGCACGAAGAGGATGGCGGGGGCGCCGTTGACGGGCGCGTAGTGGAGGGCAGGCGTACCGCCCGCCAGTCGCCGCTTCGCGGGTGTGGGCTTGAAGCCGGCCCGTACGACGGCGGCGATGCGCCGCGGCGTGTCGTACCGCAGCAGCTTCTCGGCCAGGCCGCCGGCGCCGTCGGAGATCGCGGTCGCGTCGTCGGTGAGCAGCGCCACCAGTTGCTCGGTGCGCCCCGAGGAGGCTGCGGCGAGGAACTCCTCGACGATCCTGCGGGCGGATGCAGGGTCGACTTCGCCGCCGCCGCGGCGCGCCGCGGTGATGCGGCGGCGGGCCCTGTGGAGGTGCTGCTGGCTGCCGGACTCGGTGATGTCGAGGATCTCGGCGATCTCGGCGTGGCTGTAGGCGAACGCCTCGCGCAGGACGTAGACGGCCCGTTCGAGGGGAGACAGGCGCTCCATGAGCATCAGCACCGCCAGGGAGACCGACTCGCGCTGCTCGAAGGTGTCGGCCGGGCCGAGCAACGCATCGCCGTCGAGCAGCGGTTCGGGCAACCAGGCACCGGCGGTGCGTTCACGGCGGGCCTGGGCCGAGCGGAGCCGGTCCAGGCACAGGTTGGTGACGACCTTGGTCAGCCATGCCTCCGGCACGTTGATCCGCTGCCGGTCCGCGGCCTGCCAGTGCAGGAACGCGTCCTGCACCGCGTCTTCGGCGTCGGTGGCGGAGCCCAGTAGCCGGTACGCCAGCGAGGCCAGCCGGTTGCGGCCGGCCTCGAACCGGCTGATGTCGAAGCGCTCAGCTGCGGTGCTGTCCATGCGACCACCCTAGGGCGCCGATTCCGATGGTGAGGGGGGACCCCGCTACGCGCTCGCCTTCTCGGCGCGGGACGCGTCCGGTGCGGCGGCCAGGCGGTGTCGGCGCTTGGGCAGGCCGAAGGTCGGGTGGGCGGTGGCCCACAGCGACATCCTGACGATGCCCGCCTTGATCCGCGCGGCCTTCCGGCCGCCCACGTACTTCGGCTTCGCCCGCCCTTCGCCGTCGACCATCTGCAGGATCCCGTCCCGCCGCCCGAGGCTGATGTGGTTGCCCACGTACTCCAGCTTGGTGTCCGCGACCTCCCGGCCCGTCAGGCGTCCCACGATCGCGTCCGTGGCCTGCCGGCCGGTGTAGCCGGCCGAGGCGCAGGACATCGGCAGCGGTCGGCCGTTGTCGCCGATGGCGTAGGCGCTGTCGCCGGCGGCGTAGACGCTCGGGTGCGAGACCGAGCGCATGGTGCGATCGACGACGATCCGCCCGTTCTCGGTGACCTCCAGCCCGCTCGCGGCGGCGATGGGGGTGACCGCGAATCCGGCCGTCCACACGGTCGCGTCGGAGGCCAGGGCGGTGCCGTCGGCGCACAGCACCCGCGTGGCTTCGACGGCTTCGACGGCGGTGTGCTCCAGGACGGTGATGCCGAGCCGCTCGCAGGCGCGGCGCAGGTGACGGCGGGCTCCGGTGGCGAGCGGGGCGCCCAGCTCGCCGCGGGCGACCAGCGTGACCGACAGGCCGGGCCGGGATTCGGCGATCTCGGTGGCGGTCTCGATGCCCGTCAGACCGTCGCCGACGACCAGCACGCTCCCGCCTCCGTCCGCGTTGCTCAGGCTGTCCAGGCGCTCGCGCAGGCGCAGCGCGGAGGGCCGACCGGCCACGTCGAAGGCGTGCTCGGCCACGCCGGGGACGCCGTGGTCGGCGCCGTGGCTGCCGAGCGCGTAGAGGAGCGTGTCGTAGCCGAGCTCACCGCCGCCGTCGGCGTCGGCCACCGCGACGGCCCGGCGCTCGGGGTCGACGGCGGTGACGCGCGCCAGGCGCAGTCGTATCGCCGTGCCCGCGAAGACGTCGGTGAGCTGGGGGGCCGCGATCTCCTGGCCGGCCGCGAGCTGGTGCAGCCGCAACCGCTGCACGAAGTCCGGCTCGGCGTTGACCACGGTGATCTCGGTGTCCGCCGGGGACAGCCGGCGGGCCAGGGTCCCGGCCACATAGGCCCCGGCGTAGCCGGCGCCGAGGACGACGATGCGGTGCTTCATGTCTCGCTCCTGTCGTTTCGCTCGCTTCCGGTGACTTGAGCGGGACAGCGCCCTGATTCCTGACAGGAAGCGAATGTGACGTGGGTCACGCACCGAAGAGGCGGCCGGCGAGGACCCTCAGCCTCGTACGCGCGACGCGACGGGCGGACGACCGGTGCGAACGGCCGACACCACGGCGACGGCCAGCGCGGCGGCGGGGTACGCGATCGTGCCCGCGCCGGGGACGGCACGGGCTGTGACGTAGCAGGCCGCGCCGGCGACGGCGACGGCGAGCCACTCCCAGCGGCCGTCGAGCGCCACGAGGGCGATGAGGAGCAGGGCGTACCAGGAGTAGCCCGGGGTCGTCAGGAGGAAAGCGGTTCCGGTCACGAGGAGTGCTCCGCTCCAAGGGCGTCCGGGGTCGCCGCGGCGGATCACGTACAGGCTGACGGTGAGCATGCCCGCGATCACGGCGGGCACGGCCCAGGAGTCGGGCAGGACCAGGCGCAGGAGGGCGTAGCGGTTTCCGGAGGACGGGTCCTGGTAGCCCTCTTCCTCGGCGTACCCGCCCAAGTAGCCGAGGACGGAGGAGTGGGAGAGGTAGGCGTACGGGAGGTAGAGCACGGCCAGGACCGCGGCGACGGGCACCAGGGTGGCCGCAACCTCCCGTGGACGGCGTACGCCCGACAGGATGCCGGGGAGCAGGACGGCCGGCAGGAATTTGACGGCGGTCGCGAGGCCCAGGAGAGCGCCACCCCATGGACGGTGGCGGGCCGTCAGGCCGAGCGCGGCGACGGACAGGAGTACGGCGAGGGTGTCGACGTGGGCGTTGTTGACCGCTTCGAGGGGGACGGCCGGGCACCAGGCCCAGTAGGCGGCGGTGCGCGGGTCGCCGCGATCGCGGAGGATGCGCAGCAGCAGGAGGGTGACGGCCACGGCGAGGACGGCCCCGGCTGTCTGGAGTCCTTGGTGACGTGCTCCGTCCGGGGAGGCGGTGTGCACGAGGAGGAAGGCGAGCTCTGCGGCCGGCGGGTAGATGGTGTGCACCTGAGGACGGTTGATCCGGGTGCAGACACCACCGGAGACCGGCGTGAGGTCCGGACGGCCGCAGGTGGGCCCGGTGGGGAAGAGCCAGGTGTCGCGGAGCGGGACGAGGGCGGGGTCGGCGGGGGCGTGGTCGTACGGGGAGATGCCCGCGGCCTGCACCCGCCCGTCCCAGGCGTAGCGGAAGGAGTCGGTGCTCGTGCTCGGCGGGGCGAGCAGCCCGGTCGCGGCCATGGCGACGCTCCCCGCGAGGACGAGCGCGGCGGTGTGGCGGGCCGGCGCGTGGCGCAGGGCCATGACGGCTGCCGCGAACAGGACCCAGCACACGGCGTACCGCAAGGACAGGCCGACCGGGTCGGTGACGTACCCGTCCTGGCGGATGGTCGAGGCGGTGGCCGTGGTGAGCACGACCGTCAGGACGGACGCGGTCGCGGTCGCCCGGCGCGCGGCCTTCGGTGCTGTGGCGTCGGCTGTGGTGGGCGGGTGGGTCACGCCGCCACCCTGGCAGCCCGCGGGGCCGCGGGGCGCGTGGCGCGGCACGGCGTCCGCGTTTCGTAAGGTGTCGGAGCGGTCTGCGTGGCCGGTCCGCGCGGTTGCATGGGGCCATGGGATCTCGATTCGGTCGGCGCCTGAGACTGCCGACCTTCCGGTTGCCGTCGCCGAGCACGCCGGGGCTGCGGCCGGCCTCGCTCCGGCCCCCCGCTTTCTCCGGGCGGCTGCACGACGCGCGGACCGCCACCGTGGTGGGGCGCTGGCTGGGCACGGCGTTCGCCGTGTGCTTTCTGACCGGGCTGGTCAGCCATTTCCTGCAGCAGCCGCCGGGGTGGCTGGCAGATCATCTGCCCGCGCGGCCCGTGTGGGGCTACCGGCTGACACAGGGACTGCACGTCGCGGCCGGGCTCGCCGCGATCGTGCTGCTCCTGGCGAAACTGTGGGCCGTCTACCCCCGGCTGTTCGTGTGGCCGCCGGTGCGGTCGGTGCGACACGGGCTGGAGCGGCTCTCCGTGGCCGTGCTCGTGGCCTCGGCCGTCTTCCAGGTGTTCACCGGGCTGCTCAACATCGCCGAGTGGTATCCGTGGCCGTTCTCGTTCGTGCCCGTCCACTACGCCGTCGCCTGGATCGCCGCGGGGTCCGTCCTGCTTCACCTCGCGGTCAAGGCCCCCGACATCCGGGCCCACTGGAGCCGTCGGTCCGTCGGTACCCTCGCGCTGCCTGACGAGGAGCGGGACGGCCCGGACCGGCGGGCGCTGCTGCTCGGGGTGGGGGCGGCCGTGGGGGCGGTGACCGTGACGACGGTCGGTCAGTCCTTCACCCCGCTGGCCTCCCTCGATCTGCTGGCACCCCGTCACCCGGGCCACGGGCCGCAGGGACTGCCGGTCAACCGCACGGCTGCCGCGGCGGGGGTGACCGGTTCCGCCGTACGGGACTGGCACCTGGAGGTGCTCGGGCCGAGACCCTACCGGCTGTCCCTCGCGGAGCTGGGAGCGCTGCCGCAGGCGGAGGCCCGGCTGCCGATCGCGTGCGTGGAGGGCTGGAGCGTGGACGCCCGGTGGAGCGGGGTGCGGATCCGTGACCTGCTGGGGCGGGCCGGGGCCGTGCGCGGCTCCGGGCTGCGGGTGGTGTCGCTGGAGGTGGCCGGGGCGTACCGGGTGATGGAGATGGGCCGGGAGTACGCCGAGGACCCTCTGACGGTGCTGGCGCTCCGGCTGAACGGCGAGGTGCTGTCGATGGACCACGGGTACCCGGCCCGGATCATCGCGCCGAACCGGCCCGGGGTGCTGCAGACCAAGTGGGTCACCCGGCTGGAGGTGCTGTGAGGTCTTCGGTGTTCGGGTCCGTCTCCGTGACGCGGTGGGTCCTGGGTGGGCTCGGCGTGTGCCTGGTCGGGGTCGGCGCGTGGCATCTCGCGGCGCAGCCCGACCCGTACGACGCGCTGGTGTGGCTGGCGGGTGCCGTGGTGCTGCACGACGCGGTGCTCGCCCCGCTGGTGCTCGCCGCCGGTCTGCTGGTGGCGGCGGTGCCGGCCCGCCCGGTGGTCCGCGGGACGCTGATCGTCTGCGGGGCGCTGGTGCTGGTCACCCTGCCGCTGTTGCTCCGGCCGGGTGCGCCGCCGAATCCGTCGGCGCTCCCCCTCCCCTACGCGCGCAATCTGCTGGTCGTCCTGGCGCTCGTGACGGCGGCCGCCGTGGCTCTGGTGGTCCTGCCGCAGCTGTGGCGGCGGGCGCGGAGGGCGCGGTCCCGTCAGGCCCCGCCCAGGGGCTGAGGTCCGGGAACGCGGGCGAGTTCGGCGAAGTGGCGGCCGACGGCCGACCAAGTGTGGCCGATCCGCCAGCCGGCGGTCTCGGCGTGGCGTGCCAGGGCCTCGGACCCCAGCCGGGCCCAGGAGAAGGCCGTACCGAGTCCGCCGTTCCCGTCGTCGAGCCGTACCTCGCAGCGCTCGTCCACGTCGAGCGCCGCGGCCTCCGCGATCAGTCGTCCACCGGGGGCCAGAAGATCGGCGGTCCGGCGCAGCAGGGCCGCGGGGTCGCCGCCGATGCCGATGTTCCCGTCGACGAGCAGGGCGGTGTTCCAGCGTCCCTCCCCGGGCAGGCGCTCGAACACCGACCGGCACAGGGCGCTGCCGCCCCGGCGCACGGTGCTGGTCACCGCGGCCGGGCTCACGTCGATGCCGAGCGCCCGGTGGCCGCGCCCCGCCAGCGCGGTCACGAGCCTGCCCGGGCCGCAGCCGATGTCGAGGACGGCACCCCGGCACCGGGCGAGCACGCTGCTGTCCGCGGCGTCCGCGTCAGCGCACCAGCGTTCGACCTCCAGGGGCAGCAGCCAGCCATCCGTGCGGCGCAGGAAGAGCGGGCCCCGCCCGGCCCGCAGGGCCCGGGCGTACGGCTCGTCCCGCCACGCCGCCCCCGGGGCCGTGCGGGCGTGCGGGACGGCGGACGCGGTCATCGCGCAGCCCGTACGCCGGCGGTGAGGCGCCGGTGCAGCGCCGCGAAGCGTCCCGCCGGGAGCCGGGCCGCCACTGCTGCGGCGTCGGCTGCCGTGTCGACGTCCCGCAGGCACGGCAGCAGGGCGGTCCGCAGCCCGGCCGCGCGCAGACGTGCGTACTGCACGGCTCCGGTCTCCGGTACGGACATGGGGATGCCGAGCACCAGCGCGGGGTCGGGTGCGGCGAGGCCCAGGGCCCAGAATCCGCCGTCGGCTGCCGGGCCGAACCAGGCGTCGCACCGGTCGAAGGCGAGGGCGGGCGCCAGGAGGGCGGGAGTGACCTGCGGGGTGTCCATGCCGATGAGCAGAGCCGGGCCGGCGCAAGCGGCGAAGGCGGCGGCGAGGCGCTCGTCGAGGCCGCCGGCGCACTGGGGCAGGACCTCGAAGCCGGGCGGCAGCCACGGCCCGCGGTCGCCCTGGAGCACCAGGAGGTGCCGGTCGGCCGGGGTCGCGGCCACGGCGTCGAGGGTGTCGGCCAGCGCCGCCTCGGCGAGGGCCGCCGCCTCGTCAGGGGTGAAGGGCGGGGTGAGACGGGTCTTCACCCGGCCGGGGCGGGGTTGTTTGGCGATCACGAGCAGGGTCGTCATCGTGCACCTCCGAGGACGGTCGCGCGGGGAGGTTCGGCGAGGACGGCGCGCATGTCGCGGACCGCGTGCCAGGTGCCCCGCCAGGTCCCGGTGACCTTGGACTTCCCGGCCCGGGGCAGGTAGGGCACGGCCTCCTCCCGGATCCGCCAGCCGGCGTCCGCGGCCCGGACGACCATCTGGAGCGGGTAGCCGGAGCGTCGGTCGGTGAGGTCCAGGCCGAGAAGGGCCTCGCGCCGCATCGCCCGCAGCGGCCCGAGGTCGTGCAGGCGCAGCCCGGTGCGGCGGCGCAGCATCCGGGACAGGGCCAGGTTCCCGGCGCGGGCGTGCGACGGCCAGGCACCCCGAACCTGGGGCCGGCGGCGGCCGAGGACGAGGTCCGCCCCGTTCGCTGCGACGGTCCGGACGAACCCGGTCAGCAGGCCGGGGTCGAGGGAGGCGTCGCAGTCGCAGAAGCAGACGAACTCGGCGGCGGCGGCCAGCAGTCCGGCGTGGCAGGCGGCGCCGAAACCGCGCCGGGACTCCGGCACCACGGTGGCGCCGAAGGAGCGGGCGACGTCGGCGGAGCCGTCGGTGGACCCGTTGTCCACGACCAGGGCCCGCCAGCCGGCGGGGATGCGGGTGAGGACCCAGGGCAGTGCCTCGGCCTCGTTCAGACAGGGAAGGACGACGTCCACGGTGACGTCCACGGGGCAATCGGTCACGTCTGCCACCGTAGGAACTCTCGGCGGCCATGGCGGACATCGACTCCTTACGAAACACGGACGTCGCCCGGACGGGCACCCCGGCCGAGGACAGCGCCAGGCCTCAGGTGCGAGGCTGGCGCCATGAGTACGCCCCTGCCACCCGCCCGGATCCTCGTCGTCGACGACGACCCGACCGTCGCCGAGGTCGTCACCGGCTACCTCCACCGAGCCGGACACACCGTCTGCCACGCCGCCGACGGCCCCACCGCCCTGGACCGGGCCGCCCGGGAACGCCCCGACCTGGTCGTCCTCGACCGGATGCTGCCGGGCGTCGACGGACTGGAGGTGTGCCGCCGCCTGCGCGCCGACCGCCCCGTACCCGTGATCATGCTGACGGCACGTGGGGACGAGGACGACCGGATCGCGGGCCTGGAACTGGGCGCGGACGACTACGTCACCAAGCCGTTCAGCCCTCGCGAACTCGTCCTGAGGGTCGAGTCCGTGCTGCGCCGCAGCCGCGCCGCGGTGCCGGCGGAGCAGCGGCGTGCGGTCCTGCGCGGCGCCGGCATCCGGCTCGATCCCGAGACCCGCATCGCCACCAGGCACGGCATGGAACTCACGCTCACCTTGCGGGAGTTCGACCTGCTCGCGCACTTCCTCTCGCACCCCGGCACGGCGCACGGCCGGGAGCAGCTGATGCGGGACGTGTGGGGCTGGGACTTCGGGGACCTGTCCACCGTCACCGTCCACGTCCGGCGGCTGCGGGCCAAGATCGAGGACGATCCGGCGGCGCCCCGGCTCATCCGGACCGTCTGGGGCGTCGGCTACCGCTTCGACGTACCCGCCGAGGGAGATCCGCGGTGAAGGACGTCCTGTTGATCGTCCTGTTCGCCTTCGGCGGCGCGGCCTGCGCGGGCGTCCTCGGAGCCATGGCGCTGCGCCTGGTCCGTCACCGGTCGGTCGCCGTGTCCCTGGCCGTCGTCGCCGCCGTCACCGTGACCGCGATGCTCGCCGGCACCCTCGCCGTGGCGTGGGCGATGTTCCTCTCGCCGCACGACCTGACCGTCGTCACCCTGGTCGTCGCCATGGCCGCGGCCGTCTCCCTGGCCACCGCGCTGCTGCTGGGCCGCTGGGTCGTCGCCCGCAGCCGCGACCTCACCCGGGCCGCCCGCGACTTCGGCACGGAGGGCAGCTTCGCCGCCCCACCGGCCAGGGCCACCGCGGAACTGGCCGAACTCGGCCGCGAACTGGCCGCCACCAGCGCCCGACTGGCCGCCTCCCGGGAACGCGAGCGCGCCCTGGAGAGCTCCCGCCGGGAGCTGGTCGCCTGGATGTCGCACGACCTGCGCACCCCTCTCGCCGGGCTGCGGGCCATGGCCGAGGCGCTCGAGGACGGGGTGGCCGCCGATCCCGGCCGCTACCACCGCCAGATCCGTACGGAGGTCGAGCGGCTCGACACCATGGTCGGCGACCTCTTCGAGCTCTCCCGCATCCACGCCGGAGCGCTGGAGCTGAGCCCCAGCCGGGTCTCCCTGCGCGACCTGGCCGCCGACGCCCTGCTGGGCGCCGACCCCGTGGCTCGAGAGTGCGGGGTGCGGCTGTCCGGTGAGGGCTTCGCCCACGTTCCGGTGGACGTCGACGGGAAGGAGATGACCCGGGTCCTGGCCAACCTGCTCGTCAACGCCATCCGCCACACCCCGGCCGACGGCACCGTCGCCGTGGCCGTCGACCGTCACGCCGACGCCGCGGTGCTGTCCGTCACCGACGGCTGCGGCGGCATCCCGGAGGAGGACCTGGCGAGGGTCTTCGACACCGGCTGGCGCGGCAGCCCGGCCCGTACTCCCCCGGCCGGCGCCGGACTCGGGCTCGCGATCGTCCGCGGCATCGTCGAAGCCCACGCCGGACGGGCCGAGGTCCGCAACGTGCCGGGCGGCTGCCGCTTCGAGGTGACCCTTCCGCTCGCCGCCACGACAACCGGCTGACCACCGCCACGACGACCGGCCGGCCGTCGGCGCGGCCCGGGTTCGGCCGCCGGCCGGCGCCGCGAACCGCGCGGGCAGCGCGTGCCGGGTGCCCCCGCCCGGACTCGCGGCCCCGTGGGAGGGCCTCCCGCCCACGGCCGGCCAGGACCGCACGGCCGGCCAGGACCGCACAGCCGGCCGGGGCGGCCGGCGTCACACCGCTGCCGCCGGGGCACGCTGCGGGGCACGGGCGAAGTCGGCCATGCCTTCGGCGAAGCCGACGGTCGGACGCCATCCCAGGTCACGGCGCAGGCGGGAGGAGTCGGCCGTGATGTGCCGGACGTCGCCGAGCCTGAACTCGCCCGTCACCACCGGCTCGGGGCCGCCGTGCGCCGCGGCGAGTGCCGCCGCCATCTCCCCGACCGTATGCGGTTCCCCGCTGCCGACGTTGTAGGCGGCGTGCCCGCCTGCCGCCGTCTCCCCGAGTGCGGCCAGCGCGGCCGCGTTCGCCCGGGCGACGTCCCGGACGTGGACGAAGTCCCGCCGCTGGCCACCGTCCTCGAACACCCGCGGAGCCTCACCGCGAGCCAGCGCGGACCGGAAGAAGGACGCCACCCCCGCGTACGGGGTGTCGCGCGGCATCCCGGGCCCGTACACGTTGTGGTAGCGCAGCGAGACCGCGCGCCCGCCCTCGGCCCGGGCCCACGCAGCGGCCAGATGCTCCTGGGCCAGCTTGGTCGTCGCGTACACGTTGCGCGGGTCGGCGGGCGCGTCCTCGCTGACCAGGCCCGGCACCAGATCGGCCCCGCAGCGCGGGCAGCGCGGCTCGAACCGGCCGGATTCGAGGTCCTCCACGGCACGCGGCCCCGGCCGGACCGGCCCGTGGCACGGACACTCGTAGCGCCCCTCCCCGTAGACCACCATCGACCCCGCCTGCACGAGACGTCGTACCCCGGTCTCGGCCATGGTGGCCAGAAGGACCGCCGTGCCGAGGCCGTTGCACGACACGTAGGCCGGCGCGTCCGCGAAGTGCTTCCCGAGGCCCACCATCGCCGCCTGGTGGCACACCGCGTCGATGCCGCGCAGCGCACGGCGCACGGCGTCCGCGTCCCGGACGTCCCCCCGTACGAACTCGGCGTCCGGCAGATCGGGGGCCGTGGGATGGGCCTCGGGGAGCAGGAGGTCGAAGAGAACGGGTTCGTGCCCTGCGGACGCCAGTGAACCGACGACGTGCGAGCCGATGAACCCGGCTCCGCCTGTGACGAGTACGCGCATGGCGGGCACGCTACGGACTCCGGCCTTGTGGCGCCCGTTCCCGCGACGGGCCGTAAGGGTTCCGTCATCCGCGCCGACCGACCGGGCGGACTCCCCCCACCGGCCGTGCTCGTCCGTGGAGGCGTGCGCCACTCCCGGATGGCGCACCCGGATGGCGCACGGCGGCCGGTGGGCGGCCGTGCCCGGATCGGCGTGCGGCCGCGGACGGGTGTGCTCGCCGCGCGGACGGCCGGGGGCGTGCGTACGTTGGCGGCTGAGGTGCGCCTGGGAACGAGGAGCCGGTAGCCCGTGATCATTGACTACAGAGCGTTGTTCGCGGCGACGCCGAGCCCGTATCTGGTGCTGGCGCCGGACCTGGTGATCGTGGACGTCAACGAGGCGTACCTGCGGGCGACCGGCCGGACCCGGGAGGACCTGGTCGGCCGGCACCTGTTCGACGCCTTCCCGGACAACCCTGCCGATCCGGAGGCGGACGGGGTGCGCAACCTCGGGGCGTCGCTGGGACGGGTGCTGGCCACGGGCGAGACCGACACCATGGCGGTGCAGAAGTACGACATCCCCGTGGTGCAGCCGCCAGGCGGCTTCGAAGAGCGTTGGTGGTCCCCGGTCAACACGCCGGTCGAAGGACCGGACGGGCGGGTCGCGTTGATCATCCACCGGGTGGAGGACGTCACCGCGTTCATGCGCTCCCGCCGCTTCCGGCCTCAAGGCGAGGGCGTGCGGCTGAGCGAACGCGAGGAGGGCATGGAGGCCGAGCTGTACGCTCGGGCGCGGGAGCTCCAGCGGCTGAACGAGGAGCTGCGGGCGGCCCACGCCCGGGAGCGGGAGATCGCGGTCACCCTGCAGGAGGCGATGCTGCACTCCCCCGATCTGGCCCGCCACAACGACGTCGCGGTGCGCTACCTGCCCGCGATCGGCTCGCTGAACGTGTGCGGCGACTGGTACGACACCGTCGACCTGCCCGAGGGGCGGTTCACCGTCGCCGTCGGTGACGTGGTCGGTCACGGTCTGGAGGCCGCCACCGTCATGGGCATGTTGCGCAGCGCCCTGTCCGCGGCCAGCCGGGCGGCGTCCGGGCCCGCCCAGGCCCTGGAGGTGCTGGGCATGTACGCCCGCTCCGTCGTCGGAGCCCTCGCCGCGACCGCCGTCACCACGCTCGTGGACACCCGCTCCAGGCTGCTCGTCTACTCCAGCGCCGGACACCCTCCGCCGGTCCTGCTGCACATGGACGGCACCTGCGAGCTGCTGGACCAGGCCACCGACCCGCCGCTGGGAGCGAGGCCCGAGCACGTCCCCCGGCCCCAGGCCGGCACCGCCTACCGCCCGGGCGACACCCTCGTCCTCTACACCGACGGGTTGATCGAACGCCGCCATGAGGACATCTACACCGGCCTGGAGCGGCTCACCACCGCCGTGGCGGCCCTGAGCGAGCTCGGCCCCGAGCGGCTGGCCGATGCCCTGCTGGGGCGGCTCGGTGTGGCCGGCGGCGCCCGCGACGACATCGCACTCGTCGTCGTCCGCCTCTGATCCGGCACGCCGACTCCCGGGCGTCGATGTGCCGGACCGCCCCGACCGTCGCACGGCCCCGTGGGTCTTCCTCCGTCCGCACGGGGGGGGCGGCGCTGATCTCCGCCGCCCGCGGCGGCCGGTCCGGCGCCACGACCGCGGAGCCCCGGCGCCCCGCGGCTCCGGGGGCTGCGCCGACCGCGGAGGCCGGCCCGGCGCCCTGGTCCGACGGCGGGGGCGGTCAGCGTCCGGAGACCGGCTTCCCGGCCTGCGCGGTCCAGATCGTCTTGCCGGTGCTCGTGTAGCGGGTGCCCCAGGAGTCCGCCAGCTGGGCGACCATGAACAGGCCGCGGCCTCCCTCGTCCGTGGTCGCGGCGTGGCGCAGGTGAGGAGAGGTGGCGGCGGTGTCGGACACCTCGCAGATGAGCGAGCGGTCGTGGATGAGCCTCAGCCGGATCGGCGGGTTCCCGTAGCGGATCGCGTTGGTGACCAGCTCGCTGACGATCAGCTCGGTCGTGAAGGCGATCTCTCCCAGGTGCCACGAGGTGAGTCGGCGCTCCGTCAGGGCGCGGGCCTTCGCGACGACGGCGGGGTCGCTGGGCAGGTCCCAGGTGGCGACGCGGTCCTCGGCCAGGAGGCGGGTACGGGCCAGGAGGAGCACGGCGTCGTCCTCCCGCGCGGCGGAGGGGAGCGCGGCGTCGGCGGACGTCCGGGCGAGTGCGTCCAGCTGCGCGTGCGGCTGGACCAGGGCCTCGCACAGCCTGCTCAGCGAGCTGTCGACATCGCCTCCGCGACTGTGGACGAGGCCGTCGGTGAACAGGGCCACGAGGCTGCCTTCCGGCAGGTCGACGTCGGCGGCCTCGAACGGCAGCCCGCCGAACCCCAGCGTGGGCCCGACCGGCATCCTGAGGAGTTCCGCCGCGCCTCCCGGGCGGACGACGACCGGCGGCAGATGCCCGGCGCTGGCCGCCGAGCAGCCGCCGGAGACGGGGTCGTAGACGGCGTACAGGCAGGTCGCGACGGCCTCGGCGGGATCGCCGGCCGCCTGCTGGAACTCCTGCGTACGCCGCATCAGCTCGTCGAGGCGGGTGAGCAGTTCCTCGGGCGGCAGGTCCGACCAGGCCAGCGTGCGAACAGCCGTACGCAGCCGGGCCGCACGGGTGACCGCGACGAGCCCACGGCCGCTGACGTCGCCGACCACCAGCCCGACCCGGGCCCCGGAGAGGGGGATGACGTCGAACCAGTCGCCCGCGACGCCGGCATGGGCGCGGGCCGGGAGGTAGCGGTGTGCGGCCTCCAGTGCGCTCGGCTCGGGCACGCCGCTCTCCAGCAGACCCGTCTGCAGGGTGAGCACGTCCTGGTGCTCACGGGTGTAGCGGCGGGCGTTGTCCAGGCACAGGGCGGCTCGCGCGACCAGCTCCGCGGCGAGGGCCAGGTCGTCCGCGTGGAACGGTTCCGGCCGCTGCCACCGGTAGAGGTGGGCCAGCCCGAGGGTGACGTCACGGGCCCGCAACGGCAGCGTCATCACGGAGTGCACACCCGCTCCGAGGATCTTCGCGGCCTGCTCGGGACGGCGGGCCAGCCAGTCGGCGTCCTCGGCGAGCACCGGGATCAGCCGCGGTGCGCCGGTGACCATGCTGCGTGCCTGCGGGGTGTCCGGATGGTAGGTGATCAGCGCGTCCACCGGGTGCGTCGCCTCGGGCGCGTGGGCGAGCACCGAGCGGATCGCCGCGCGCCGGAGGACGGCCGCGCCGGGCACCGGACCCGAGGGCGGTTCCTCGCCCCTGGCGACACCCTCCAGGAGGTCGACGGCCATGAAGTCGGCCAGCTCGGGAACCATGACCTCGGTCAGTTCCCCCGCGGTCACGGTGACGTCGAGGGTGGATCCGATGCGCTCGCCGGCCTCACTGAGCAGAGCCAGGCGTCGTTGCGCCCGGTGGCGGTCGGTGATGTCGACGACGGCTGACGCCACACCGAGCACCCGTCCGGAAGGCGCCGCCAGCCGGAAGGAGGAGACCGACCAGACCCGCTCGCCCTCCGGGCTGCCGGCGCTCTCCCGGCCGGAGTGCTCGACCGTCTGCACGGGCTCACCGGTCTCCAGCACCGTACGGAGCCGCCGCTCCACCTCGTCGGACTGCGGACCGGGGAGCAGGTCGCGGGCATGCCGTCCGAGGACCTCCTCGGCGGGGACGCCCCGCATCCGCTCCAGCGCGGGGTTGACCCGTACCAGCCGCAGCTCGGTGTCGTAGACGGCGAGACCGATCGGGGACTGGCCGAACAGCCCGTCCAGAACCGCCGTGGACTCCACGCCCGACGGCACACCCAGCGGGGACAGTCCTCTGCTCATGGCCGCCTTCCTGGGACGACGTCCTGCGGTCGTGGCCCGCGCGCCCCCTCGTCCATCGTGCAGGCCACACCCGGCGGACCGCACGTCGCGCCGGGTCCGCCGCCCCGTGTGCCGACGGCCCGGACGGCGGCCGAGGGGTACGGGACGGGGGACCGTCCGGCCCTCCCGGCCGCCGTCGCGCGCGGCGGACACTGGATGCGCACACCGACGAGGACGTCCCGGACGAGCTCTTTCGCGTCCCCTCGGCTCGCCGCGGCGCCGGCGGCCGCCGGCTGCGCCTCCGTGCGGACGACGAGATCGAGGAGGAGATCCGCCGTTCCGTGCTCGGCGAGGCTCCCCTCCCGCCGGGGCCGGCCCCCGGCTGACCCTGCGCTCACAGACGGAACCACCGCTCCTGTCCGGGGGCGACCGTCACGCGCCGTCCGCCAGGGAGCACCACGGGGAGCGGGCCCTCGGGCGAGGCGGGCACACGGACGGCCAGCCGGCCGGGGAGCATCCGCAGGCGCACCCCTCGATGACGGCCGCAGCACACGGTGAAGGTGAACCGCGGGATCTCCGCGAGGGGCACCGGAGCCACCCGCAGCCCTTCCGGTCCCGTCTCCAGGCCGGTGATCCCGCGCTCGACCAGGTCGATCGTGCCCGCCATGGCGCCGAGGTGGATGCCCTCGCCGGTCGTTCCGCCCTGTACGTCGGCCACGTCGGCGAGCAGGGCCTCCTCGCAGTAGCGCCAGGCTCCGGCTCCCTTCTGCCGGGCCAGCACCCAGCCGTGGACGAGACTGCTGAGCGTCGATCCGTGGCTGGTGCGCCGCAGGTAGTACGAGACGGTCGAGCGCCACGTCTCGTCGTCCAGCCGGTAGCCCAGTCGGCGGAACAGGCCGTACAACTCCTCGGGGCGGAAGAGGTAGCCGAGCATGAGGGTGTCGGCCTGCTTCGACGCCTGGTAGCGGTTGACCGTGTCGCCCTCGGCCTCGAGGATCCGGTCGAGCCTTCGGATGTCGCCGTACCGGGTCCGGTACGCCTCCCAGTCGAGCTCCGCCAGGTCCCCGTAGCCCTCGAACTGGCTCACCACGCCCTGGTGGAAGGGGACGTGCAGGAGGTGCGAGACGTCGACCCAGCGGGCGACCTCCTCGTCGTCGAGTGCGAGCGCGTCCCGCAGCTCTCCCCGCCGGGCATCGGGCAGTTCGCCGAGCAGGTCGAGGCCCCGGGAGAGCACCCACGCGGCTGTCGCGTTGGTGTAGGCGTTGTCGTCGATCCCGGGGGTCGCGGCATCGGGATAGGCGTCGTGGAATTCGTCCGGTCCCACGACCCCGTGGATGCGGTAGCGGCCGGTCGCCGGGTCGAGGACGGCGGCCCCGGCCCAGTAGCGGGCCACGTCGAGGAGGATCTCGGCCCCGGCGGAGTGGAGGAATCCGCGGTCACCGGTGGCCTGGGCGTACCGCCAGACGTTGTACGCGACGGCCGAGCCCACATGACGCTGGAGCCGGGAGTGGTCGGTCAGCCAGCGTCCCGAGCGCGGGTTGAGGTGCATGACCTGCGTCTCCTCCCGGCCCGAACCGGCACTCTGCCAGGGGTACATCGCCCCTTGACGACCGGCGAGGCGGGCTGCGGCGCGGGCGGCCGGCAGGCGGCGGTGCCGGTACATGAGCAGCGCCCGGGCCACCTCGGGGAAGTGGAGGTCGAGATAGGGCAGGACGAAGAGCTCGTCCCAGAAGACGTGCCCCCGGTACGCCTCGCCGTGCAGTCCGCGCGCGGGCACCCCCACGTCGAGGTCCGCCGTGTGCGGGGAGAGCGTCTGCAGCAGGTGGAAGACGTGCAGCCGCAGGATGCGGCCCGGCTCGCCGGGCACGTGCAACTCGCCCTGCTCCCAGACGCGCTCCCAGGCCGCCTTGTGCGTCGAGAGCAGCCGGGGGAACGCCGGGGCGCGAGCGAGCACGTCGACGGCGGCGGAGAGCGGGTCGACGGTGGGCCAGTCCATCGAGGTGTGCAGCGCCAGCGTCTTCACGATCATCGCCGAGCGGCGGGGAAGGACGGGCAGCCGGTACGTCTGCACGGTGCCGGTCGGCGTGACGACCGCCCGTGCGGGTCGAGCGGGGCGGGTGACCGTGCGCACGGCCAGGGCGACCTGTGTGCCGGGGGCGGTGGTGCGGCAGGAGAGCCAGGCGACGCCGTCGAGCCCGAATCCGGTCCGGTGGTCCACGAGGTGACGCCCGTCGAGGTGCCGGTAGCGCGCGACTCCGGCGTTGGTCACCGCGCCGTCGAGGACGGACTGCACCTCGACGGCTCCGCTCCAGCCGTAGGCGCGGAACAGCGTGCACTGGGCCGCCAGGCGCGGGTCGCCCATGTGGACGACGCGGATGTGGCTGACGCGCAGGCCGCGCCCCCGGGGGTCCTCGAAGAACAGGCGCCGGGTGAGCACACCCGCGCGCAGGTCGAGGTGGACGTCGTAGTGACGCAGTTCCCGGGCGTCGGGTGTCAGCCAGTCACCGGGTGGTCCGGCGTCGGGCAGGCAGCGGTAGCGCAGCAGTGTCCAGTTCGGCAGGTTGACGAGGTCCTCGTTCTCGACGTGCTCACCGGCGACGACAGAGGTGCGGCGGTCGTAGCAGCCTGCGAGGTAGGTGCCCGGGTAGTGGGTGGTGTCGGCGGTGCACTCGGGTGCGGAGCCCCGGGTGGCGAACCGGCCGTTGCCGAGGGTGCAGAGGGCTTCGACCAGCGCCTCGCGGTCCGGGTCGTACCGGTCGTAGCTCCACGTCCAGCCGGTGCTCATCCGCGCTCGCCCCACACGCTCCGGACCAGCGTGGTGAGGTCGGGAACCACGAGGTCGGCGCCCTGCTCGCGCAGCGGGGCGGCAGCGCGCCGGACCGGGGTGCGGTCGACGCCGGCGACGAGACCGAAACCTCCGCGACGCGCCGCCTCGACCCCGGCGAGTGCGTCCTCGGCGACCGCGGTCTCCTGCGGGCGGCTGCCGAGGAGCAGGGCCGCGCGCAGGAAGAGCGCGGGGTCCGGTTTGCCGGCGAGGCCCAGCCGGGCGGCGTCCTCGCCGTCCACGACCACCGTGAGGAGACCGGAGAGCCCGGCGGCACGGATCAGTGCCCGGGCGTGCCGGGACGCGGACACCGCTGCGCACGGCACGCCCGCCGTGCGCAGGGCCGCGAGAGCGGTCCCGGCGTCGTCGAAGGCGGGGACCCCTTCCGTACGGAGCAGGTCGAGGAACGCCTGTTCCTTGCACGCGGCGACCGCCCAGACCGTCGCGCAGCCGGGCGGATCGCGGGGCGTTCCCGCCGGGAGTCCGAGGCCCCGGGCCGCCAGGAAGGCCGCCGCCCCGTCGTAGCGGGGTCTGCCGTCGACGAAGCGGCGGTACTCGGCGTCGGCGTCGAAAGGTGGCTGCTCGCCGCCCGCCACGGCCTCCAGGCAGGCGTCCAGAGCGGTCTTCCAGGCCTTCGCGTGCAGACCGGCCGAGTCCAGGAGCACACCGTCCGTGTCCAGCACGAGGGCCCGGAGCGGGCGCGGGCGTCGCCGCGGTTCCCGCCCACGGGGCTCCGCCCGGTCCACCGGCGTCCCATCACCCCGCTCGCCGTGTTCCCGGCCCGGGTGGGTACGGTCACCGGCAGCACGGTCCTGGTCGAGAGCGGGCATGCGCGGATCCTCCTCGACTGCGGTCCCTTCCAGGGTTTCGCTCCCCCGCCGCGCCGCAACCGGGAGCGGTTCGCCGGGAGGCCGCGGGCCGGCCGTGGTCGTCACCCGCGCCCCCGCCGACCGGTGCGGCTCCCCCGCGCACCACCTGCCGCGCGCACGACGGGCCACCTCCGCCGGTCCGGGCCCGTCCGGCACCCCGAGGTGGCGCTCGCGGCCCCGCCCGTGCCCGACCCCCCTGCGCGAGTCTGCGAGGGGAAGGGCTGGCGACACCTCGTGAGCACCGTGCGGAGACGCCAGGATCCCGTCACCGGGGCGAGCACCGCGGCGCGGCCCCTCCGGCCGCCGCTACGGGTACTGCGCAGGTCGTCGGACGTCCGGCCCGCTCCCCGCGTCGCGCGGCGCCGGAGCGGGCGCGTCCCCGGACGCACATGCGGTCCGTGCCGCCCTCCGCCGGGTCCGCCCGGCCGGAGCGCCGGCTCAGGCCGAGCTGACGCCGCTTCGGGCCAGGGCGAACACCCCCACGACGATCAGCGCGATGCCCGCCAGCTGGGGCAGCAGCCACCAGCCGCTCCGGAGGTGCTCCTCGTAGAGCAGTACGCCGAGGGTCAGGCTCACCGTGGCGTCGCCGAGGGTGAGGGCGGGCTGCGAGGCGACGAGCGGGCCGCCCTGCATGGCGTGCTCGAGCAGCAGCACGGCCGCGATCCCGGCCCCGCAGAACGCGTAGGTCTGCCAGGACGTCAGGAAGCCGACGAGACCGTCCTCCCCGAGGATGTGCATGGAGGTCTTCATCAGGGCGGCGGTCAGCGCGTAGCAGATCGCCGTCGCCGCGCCGAGGCAGCCCGCCCGCGCCCGGCCCGACGGCCGTCGCAGCCCCGCCGCCGCGAGCGCCACCACGGCGACGGCGCAGACGACGAGCGCCGGCACCCAGCGGTCCAGCTCGACACGGGTGCGGTTTCCGGCGGGTGAGGCGGCCAGCAGGGCCACGCCGAGCCCGCACACCACGGCGGCGACGGCCGCCCACAGCCGGCCGGGCAACCGTTCGCGGGCCATCACGGAGGCGATCAACAGGGCGAGGGGCAGTTCGAGCACGAACAGCGGCTGCACGAGGGACAGCGCGCCCGTCGCCAGGGCCGCCGCCTGCCCCACCCCCGCGACGATCACGGCAAGGATGCCGGCGAGCCAGAGAGGACGCCGCACCAGGTCCAGGATCAGCCCGGGACGGAAGGAGTCCGACCGCGGGACGGTCAGTGCGGCACGCCGCTGGAGCACGGTGGCCAGCGCGTTGCTGAACGCGGCACACAGCGCGAAGAGAACCGGCAGGACGACGCCCATGCCCCCATGATCTCCGGGACCGGGCGCCCGGCGGGTGACGACACCGGGGCGGCAGCGAGGTCGTGTCGCGCCGGCACGTCCCCCCGGCCGGGAAACCGGGCCCCGCCCGCCGCCGGGGCGTTCGGCCGAGCCGGCGGCGCGGACCGCGCGGCGCCGTGGACGCCGGGGGATGCGCGGCCCCGCCGCTCCCCGTGGCGCGGCGGGGCCGTCGCTCAGCGCCCGGCCCCGTCGTCGTGGCCCACGAGGGCGAGGAAGCGCCGGGTCAGGTCGTGCAGCCAGGCGGCGCGTTCCGTGGCGATCTCGCGGAGGCGTGTGTCGTCGCTGCGGGCGACGACGTGGCCCATGTAGGCCTCGTTGAAGCGGCCGTGCTCCTGGTGGAGGGTGCGCAGGGCCCGGGCCACGGGCCGTTCGGGGGCGTCGACGAGCCGGGCGAGTCGGGCGGCGTGCGGTTTCCATCGGCCTTCGACGGCCTGGCGGAGGAGGGCGTCGAGGTCTCCTGCCCGGCGGATGACGCGGAGGAGCCGGTCGGGCTCCAGACCCAGGGCTTCCGCGAGGAGGAGGGTCTGGCGGTTGCCTCCGGTCCAGTGGTGGTCCTGCTCGGCACGGGCGTAGGTGGGCGCGTCCATGCCGATGCGCTCGGCCAGGCGGTCGGCGGTGAACCGCCGGGCCAGGCGGTGTTCGCGCAGGGACCTGGGTCGCAGGGCCATGAGTTCCGGCACCGGGCACCACAACGCGTCCGCCAGGGCGAAGAGTTCGGTCTCCGAAGGGGCCAGTGCGCCCTGCTCCCACGACAGGACGGCGGTCGGTGTGCGGTGCAGGCCCAACTGGGCCATGGCTGCGGCGACCTGTTCGGGGGTCAGGCCGATGCGCAGACGGGCGGCGCGGGCCTGTTCGGGGGAGAAGGGCGGGTGGGGCACGGCGGATCACCTCGGTGGACGGCTCCGCGGAGCGGGGGCTGCGCGGCACGGGAGCGGGGTCAGCGGGTCCCTGCGGGCTGCGGTTCCGTCCCGTCGTCGTACGGGGTCAGCGCCTCCCAGTCGATGTCGCTCCGTGTGCGACGGCTCTCGAACAGATGGAAGAAGAGGTTCAGCAGGACCGCCGACAGCGTGCCGAGGGTGATGCCGCTGCCCAGCACGGCCCGTACCTCGGTGGGCATGCGCTCGAAGAAGGGTGCGACGGCGTTCGGGAGCATCGCGGCACCGAGGCTGACGGCCAGGATGAGGGCGTTGCGTTCCTCCTTCAGGTCGACCTTGGAGAGGATCTGGATGCCGACCGTCGCGACCATGCCGAACATCACGACGGCCGCGCCGCCGAGCACCGGGTGGGGCACCGAGGCCACCACCGCGCCGGCCTTCGGCACCAGGCCGAGGAGGATCATGAGGACTCCGGCCGCCACGACGACGAACCGGCTGGTCACGCGGGACATCCGGACCAGGCCGATGTTCTCGGCGAAGGCCACGTACGGGAAGGAGTTGAAGACGCCGCCGAGCACGGTGGCGAGTCCGTCGGCCCGCAGCGCGCGGCTGACCGTGTCGCCGTCGACCTCCCGGCCGGTGATCTCGCCCATCGCGTACACGTCTCCGGTGGTCTCCACCATGGTGATGAGCATGACGACGATCATCGCCAGCACCGGGAACACGGAGAAGTGCGGCAGCCCGTAGTGGAAGGGGGTGCTGACGCCTAGCCAGTCGGCCTGGTCGACCGCCCCGAGGTCGGCGTCGCCCAGCAGCCAGGCGACGGTGGTGCCTCCCACCAGTCCGAGCAGGACCGCGACGCTGCGCAGGAAGGGCCCGCCGAAGCGCACCACGAGCAGGATGAACAGGAGTGTCCCGCCCGCGTACGC
Organism: Streptomyces sp. NPDC051921; assembly: GCF_040680975.1. Lineage (NCBI taxonomy): Bacteria > Bacillati > Actinomycetota > Actinomycetes > Kitasatosporales > Streptomycetaceae > Streptomyces > Streptomyces sp. NPDC051921. The sequence goes on along the minus strand of NZ_JBFAXU010000025.1, from coordinate 22,795 downwards.
GAGGTGCTCGGCGTCCCCGTAGTGCGGGCCGCCGAGGAGCGCCGAGCCGCCTCCGACGTCCTGGAGCGCGACCGGTATGAGGACGATGCCGATGACCGTGAGGAGGGTGCCGGTGACGATCGGGGGGAAGTACCTGGTCATCCTCCCGGCGAAGGGGGCGAAGAGGAAGGCGGCGAGCCCGCCGGCGATCACGGCGCCGTACACCACGAGCAGCCCGGCGGTGCCGCCGCCCGCGCCCTGACCGATGGCGATCATGGGCGGTACGGCCGTGAACGTGGCGCCCTGGACGAGCGGCAGCCTGGCGCCGATCCGCCAGAAGCCCCACGCCTGGATGACGGTCGCGATCCCGGCCGTGACCAGGTCGGCGTTGATCAGGTAGACGAGCTCCTGCCGCGAGAGTCCGAGGCTGCTCCCCAGCAGGACCGGAACGAGCACCGCACCGGCGTAGAACGCCAGGACGTGCTGGATTCCGTAGAGCGAAAGGGCGGGGAGCGGAAGGACCTCGTCCACCGGATGCGTGGTGGTGCGGGATCGTCGGCCCGGGGCCAGTGGTGCCATCTCTGCCTTGCCTGGGGGTAGGTGAATGAGAGGAGGGCGGCGCCAGGTCGCGAGGGGAGCGCCGGGCCGCGAAGTGAGCCTCGAAGGGGGCATCCGGGCGGCCGCGCGGATCGGGCGGTTCACCGGCTGGCGGCACGGGGTTGCCGGTGCGCGACCAGGCGTCCAGACAGGGAGGCGTGGGGCCGGGGCGGACAGACCCGGGCCGGAGACAGATCCTGGCGGATGGGCAGGCTCGCGCGCAAGGCGTGCGCTCATGTTTCCAAAGGAACACCGAGCGGTAACTTACGAATCGATGGCCAAGTGCCGCCGAGACTACGGAATTCGTTGCCCCACCCTGCGAACACTTCGCCGCCCAGAACCCTTGACGCCCCCGGCGAGCCCCTCCCATACTGACGGCCAAATCGATTTGGCCACTCGCTTTGGCTCCCCGTCCAGGGCCGGATCGCGGCTGAACCCCCGACGTGTCGAACGCCGATCGGAGCTCGAACGTGTCCCGTCCCCGTCAGTCCCCGCCCCGCACGGATCAACCGCCCCTGCAGCAGGCCCACCGGCCCGCGGACGTCCATCCCGTCGACGCGTCACGCCCCTTGGGCCGGATCCTGCTCTTCGGAATCCAGCACGTCCTCGTCATGGCCGCCACGCCGATCTCGGCGATCTTCCTGATGAGCGCCACCCTGCGGCTCGACGCCGGTCTGACCGTCGACCTGCTCTCCGCCGCCTTCGTGCTCTCCGGCGTCGGCTCCCTCGTCCAGTCCCTCGGTCCATGGAAGTTCGGGCCCCGGCTGCCCTTCATGATGCTGCCGGGCGGCGCGCCGCTCGTGCTCTTCCTCGCCATCGCCGGACAGCACGGCCTGCCCACGGCGTGCGGCGCGGTCATCCTGACCGCGCTCTTCACCTTCGTCGTGCTGCCCGTCTTCTCACGGCTCCTCCGCTTCTTCCCCGCCCTCGTCATCGGCACGATGATCGTCATCGTGGGCGTCAACCTCGTGAAGGTCGGCGCCGTCCTCGTCACCGGACGCCCCGGTCAGCCGGGCTTCGCCGAGCCGACGAACCTCGCACTCGGCATCGCGACGATCGGGTCCACGGTCGTCATCCACCTGCTGTCCAGCGGTGTCGTACGCCAACTCGCGGTCATGCTGGGGCTGCTCGCCGGCACCGCGCTCGCGGTCGCCCTCGGCCGCGTCGACCTCGGCCGGGCCGCCGAGGGCGGACTGGTCGGCCTGCCGCACCTGTTGCCGTTCGGCTCCCCGCAGTTCGACCTGCTCGCCGCGCTGCCGCTGATGCTCTACAGCCTCGCCTCGATGGCGGAGGCCACCGGCCAGACCGTCATCAACGCCGAGGCCGTCGGCAAGGAGATCGACCGGCGCACCGACGTGCCCAAGACCGTCCGCGGGGACGCCCTCACCTCGCTCCTCGGCGGGTTCTTCGGCCTGCCGCTCATGGTCACCAGCGGCGAGAACATCGGGATCGTCCGCGTCACCGGCGTACGCAGCCGCTTCGTCACCGCCACGGCCGGCGTCGTCCTCATCGTCATCGGATTCCTCGCCCCGGTGACCCGGGCGATCAGCGTCATCCCCTCCGCCGTCGTCGGCGGCACCGCCATGGTCGTGTTCGCCGTGATCACCGTGCTCGGCGTCCAGATGCTGGGCCGCGCCGATCTCGACCGGCACACCAGCACGTTCGTGGTGGCCGTCGCCCTGGCCCTCGGCCTGCTGCCGATCCTCGTCCCCGGGGTGTACGCCGGCTTCCCGCCGAACGTGCGCATCCTCCTCGAAAGCGGCGTCGCCGTCGGCGCGTTCGTCGCCGCCGTGCTCAACGTCCTCTTCCACCACGTCAGGCCGGGTGTGGCCGCCCGCCTGTCCACCTTCCGCGCGGAAAGCGACCGATGAACCAGCACACGCACGAGCTCCTCGAACGCCCCGGCCCGCTCCTTCTGCTCCCGGACGCCGTCCTCCTGCCCGAAGGCCCCGCGGACGGCCACGCGGTCGCCGTGGCCGACGGTTCCTTCACCGCGGTGGGACCGGCCGCAGAACTGCTCCGCCGCCATCCGGGGCTCGACCCCGTACGCCTGCCCGGGCAGCTCCTGATGCCCGGCTTCGTGGACGCCCACCACCACCTCACCCAGAGCTTCGGCTCGGCGCTCGCCTTCGGTGAGCCCTCGGAGATCTTCCGCCGGGTGTGGGTGCCGCTGGAGGGCTCGCTGGACGAGGAATCGGCTTACGTGGCGGCCAAGCTGGCCGCACTGGAAGCGCTGCGGGGCGGCTTCACCACCGTCGCCGACGCCGGGACCCGCGCGGACGTCGACGTCGACGTGGTCGCGTCCGCCACGCGCGACGCCGGCATCCGCTGCGTCCTCGGACTGGTGTGCAACGACGCCGACGACCGGGCCCCTTCGGACCCGCCCCCGGCCGGGCCGGACCGCACCGGCTCGGTCCCCGGAGTCCCCGACCGCTCCGTCCACGGCCGCCGTCTCCCCGGCCGCGCCGCCCCCGAACCCACCGTGCACGACCCCACCCTGCACGACCGCGACGCCGTCCTCGACCGCGCCGAGAAGCACCTCGCCCGCCACGAGGGCGACCCCCTCGTCCACGCCTCCCTCGCCGTCTCCGTCCCCGAGGCCGCCACCGAGGAGACCCTGCGGCGCACCGCCCGGCTCGCCGCCGAGGCCGGGGCGGTCGTCCAGATCCACGTCAACGAGCACCTGGCCGCGGTCGAGCGCTCGCTGCTACGCCACGGCCTGCGCCCCCTGGAACACCTGCACGCGATCGGCGCGCTCGGCCCCCAACTGCTCGCCGCACACGCCACGTTGCTCACCCCGCGCGAGCTCACGCTGCTCGCCGGCACCGGGACCGCGGTGAGCTACAACCCGGTGGCCAGCGCCTGGAAGGGCAACGCCGTCGCGCCCGCCACGGCCATGGCCGAGCGCGGTGTCCGGTTCGGTCTCGGCACCGACGGGACCCGCGGGGACGGCTTCCGGCTCGCCGAGGCGGCCGAGTTCGCCCAGCGGCTCGCGTACGGCCTCGCCACCGGCGACTCCTCGTGCGGCGCCGGCTGGACGTGGCTGGAGCACGCCACCCGCGGCGGCGCCGACGCCCTGGGCCTCGGCACCCGCACCGGAACGATCGCCCCGGGCCTGGCCGCCGACTTCCTCCTCGTCGACGTCACCACCCCGGAGCTCGCGCTCTCCTGGGACCTGCCCTGGGAACTCGTACGGCGGGGCAACCGCGACCAGATCACCGCCGTGTTCGTGGAAGGGCGCCTGCGGCTCCGGCGCGGCCGGCCCGTGGGCTGGGACGACCACGCCCTCGTGCGACGCGCGGCCGAACTGGCCCACGAGGCCGTCGGCCGGGCGGCGATCACCCGGGCGCACCCCACCTCCACGGCGGCAAGGGAACGGAGCACCGCGCGGTGACCGTCGAGACGCTGGCGGTGCTCGCCGTCACCGTGACCGCCGCCTCCTTCGTCCAGGGCAGCAGCGGTCTCGGCTTCGCCCTGATCGTCGCCCCGGTGGCCGGGCTCCTCGATCCCGGCCTGCTCCCGGTGTTCGTCCTGGCGTCGATGGTTCCCCTCAACCTGTACGTCGCCTGGCGCGAACGGGCCGCGCTCGACCTGCGGGGCGCGGGGTGGATCGCCGGCGCGCGGCTGGCCGCCACGCCCGGTGGTCTGGCGTTGCTGTGGCTCGTCCCGGACGACGGTCTCGGTCTGTTCGTCGGCCTCGCGACGGTGTTCGCGGCCGTCGTCAGCCTGGCGGCCCCCGTCTTCACACCCGGCAGGGCCGCCTATGTGGGCGCGGGCGTGGTGACCGGCCTCACCGAGACCGCGACGGGGGTCGGCGGCCCGCCGCTGGCCCTGGTCTACCAGCACCGGCCGCCGGGCGAGCTGCGTTCCACCGTCGCCCTGTGCTTCCTCGTGGGTGAGGTCGCCTCGCTGGTCCTGTTGTTCGGGACCGGGCAGGGCGACCCGGCGGACCTCGGGTGGGCGCTCGCCCTGACGCCCGCGATCGCCGCGGGCGCGTGGCTGAGCCGCCTGGTGCACCACCGGGTGGACGCGCGCCGGATGCGTCTGTTCGTGCTCGTCTTCGCCCTGGTGTCCGGTGTGGTCCTGATGCTCGGGCCCTGACCGTACGAGGGAGGCGCACCCTCCCCCGCCCCGCGGTCCGGGTCGGGGGATCAGGTGCCGGACGTACGGCGCAACGACGACGCCCGGGCGATCACCGTCGGCGCGGGCACCGTGGCCACCGGAGCGGCGGCCTCGCCGCGCAGCCGGCCCAGCAGCAGCTCCACGGCCGCGGCGGACGCGCGGACCAGGTGGAGGTCGACGGCGGTCAGCGGCGGCTCGCAGGTGCGGGCGCGGAGGCCGTCGTAGCGGGTGACGACCATGACGTCGTCCGGGACGGCCCGCCCGCTGTCCCGGATCGCCCGCACCGCGCCGACCGCGAAGGCGTCCACGAGGGCGCACACCGCGTCGATGCCGGGGTGCTCGGCGAGCAGGGCGGCACAGCACTCGTAGCCCGCCTGCTCGCCGCCCGACTCGGGGGCGGTCGCCACGATCGGCTCCCAGCCGTGTTCCTTCGCGAGCCGCTCGAAGGCCGCGCGGGCGTCGACCGACGAGTGCCGCGCACCGGAACCGACGATCAGGGCCGGCCGCCGGGCCCCCTGCTCGCGCAGATGGGTCAGCAGCACCTCGGCGACCTGGCCGCCGCGCAGGTCGACGTACGGCACGTCCGCGTCCGGCGAGACGGGGCGGCCGAGCGCCACGTACGGCAGTCCTCGCTCCTTCAGCACCACCGCCGCCGCGTCGTCGACGTCGGGCTCGACGACGATCGCCCCGTCGATGTCGACGGAGTACAGCGCGGCCCCGGACTGCACGGGCGGAACGAGCACGAGCGCGTACTCGTGCAGGAGGGCGCTCTCGGCGGCAGCGGCGGCGACCTCCATGTAGAACCCGAGCCGGGACGGCCCGCCGGCCACCGCGAACGGCATCGACGAGGCGAGCCCGATGGCCCTGGCCTCACCGCGCCGCAGCCGTTGCGCCCGCAGGTTGGGCCGGTACCCCAGGTCTGCGGCGACCTGCTTGACGTGCGCCCGGGTCCGGGGGTCGACCTTGCCGATCCCGTTGAGGGCGTGGGAGACCGTCGTACGCGACACGCCGGCGGCACTGGCGACGTCGGCGATCGTGGGCGGTCTCGAACCGGACCCGGAAGGGGGCATCTTCCGTCGCTCCTCATGTCCTCTTGACGGTGCTCGTTACAGGTGACGCCCCCATCTTCGCCGACGCCCGGGCGTCGGGCGGCGAATCCGCCGCAACGGATCACTGCGGTCAGCCGCCGACGGGCAGCGGGCCGGGAGCTCGCGGGCCCAGGGCCGGGAGCTCCCGGCCCGTGGACCGTGGACCGCGGGCCGCGAGCGGCGAGCCGCGAGCCGTGGGCCGCGGTGTCAGGACCGAGGAGTCCGCACGAGCTGAGTCCGGCAGGAGGAGCGTTCCTGCCAGGGGGCGCTGGGGGGCTGGTCGGCGCCGCGCGCCGGACCGCCCGCGCGCGCAGGGTCCGCCGCCGGCGCCGCGCGCGGTGAGGCTGCCAGGACGCGGCCGAGCACCCCCGTCCAGCCCGGTCGTCAGCTCCGGCCGGCCACCTTTGTCGGTCAGGTCAGGTCAGGTCGGGCGTGGCCGCACGCGAGCGCGCGTCACGGGTTCGTCGGCGGGTGGCCCGTACCGGGCGGACATGCGGGCAGCGGGGGGAGGGCGGTCTCGTGGAGCCAGGACGAGAGCAGGCCGTCCACCGGCTCGGCCGCGTAGCGGGCCACATGGGCGGCGAAGCCCGCGGTGGTCACCACGCCGTGGCGGTTCATGCCGGTCCAGTCGCGCAGCATGCGGAAGAACGCCCCGTCACCCAGCGCACAGCGGATCGCGTGCACAGCGAGGCCCCCACGCAGATACAGGCGGTCGTCGAACATCAGCTTGCGACCGGGGTCGGCCAGCACCAGGTCCTGCGACTGCGAGGCCAGCAACCGGTGCGCGATGAGGGCCAGTTCATGTGCGCTGCGGCCGTCGGAGCGCTCCGACCAGAGCCATTCGGCGTACTTCGCGAAGCCCTCGTTCAGCCAGATGTGCCGCCAGTCGGCGATGGTCACGCTGTTGCCGAACCACTGGTGTGCGAGCTCATGGGCGACGAGCCGCTCCGAACCCCGTACGCCGTCCACGTGGTTCGCGCCGAACAGGGAGAGCCCCTGGGCCTCCACCGGCACGTCCAGCTCCTCGTCGGCGACGACGACCGCGTACTCGCCCAGCGGGTAGGGGCCGAACAGTTCCTCGAAGAGCCGCATCATCGCGGGCTGCCGGGCGAAGTCCCGGGAGAACTTCGGCAGCAGATGCGCGGGGACGTGGGCGCTCTGCGGAACACCGCCGAGTCCGGGGTCGCCGAGCAGCACGGTCTGGTACATGCCGATGGACAGGCCGACCAGGTAGCTGGAGGTCGGGGCGGTCTGCTCGTACACCCAGGTGGTCGTCGAGGCCTTGGTCGTCCGCGTCAGCAGTCGGCCGCCCACCACCACCGCGTACGGGGAGGGGGTGTTGACCGAGACGAGGTAGGAGGCCTTGTCGGCGGGCCGGTCGTTGCACGGGTACCAGGAAGGCGCGCCGACCGGCTGGCTCGCAACGAGCGCGCCGTCGGTCAGCTCCTCCCAGCCCAGGCCGCCCCAGGGACTGCGCACCGGCTTGGGGTTGCCCGACCAGTGCACCTCCACGGTGAAGGCCGCGCCGGCGGGAAGGGGCTTGGGCGGCCGGATGCGCAGCTTGCCGCCCCGGTGGGTGTAGTGGGGTGCCCGGCCGTTCACCTGGAGCCGGCCGACCTTGAACCCGGCAAGGTCGAGGGCGAACTCGGTGAGCTGCGCCCGGCCGACGATCGCGCTGAGCCGGGCCGTCCCGGCCAGCCGGTTGGGGCCGGGACGGTAGTCCAGTGCGAGCTCGTAGCGGTGCACGCGGTAGCGGGGATCACCGTTGGCCGGAAAGTACGGGTCCGACGCCGTCGTCCTCTGGCCGCTCACTGCCGCTTCCGCTCCCTGCGCCGTGCTGGAACGCCGCAGTCCCCTCAGGACCGCCACGCCTCGATCGGATTGCCCAGCCAGCGGGTGTCGGCGGGGACGGACTCCCCGGCCATCACGAGAGAGGCGGGTCCCAGTGTGCTGCGGGCCCCGACCGCACTGCCGGGCAGGACGATTCCGCCCGGGCCCAGGGTGGCGCCCTCGCGGAGGACCACAGTATCCGTCCTCAAGATCCGGTCGTGGAAGAGGTGCGTCTGCAACACACAGCCGCGGTTCACGGTGACCGCGTCTCCCAGCGCCACCAGGTCCGCCTCGGGAAGCCAGTAGCTCTCGCACCACACCCCCCGGCCGATCCGGGCGCCCAGTCCACGCAGCCACAGGGCGAGGAGCGGGGTCCCCGGCACGCCTCCGGCGAGCCAGGGCACGGCCAGGACCTCGACGAACGTGTCGGCCAGTTCGTTGCGCCACACGAAGCCGCTCCACAGCGGGTGCTCCCCCGTGCGGTGACGGCCCACGAGCAGCCATTTCGCGGCCACGGCGACCACCGCGGCGGTCGCCCCCGCGGCGAGCAGGACCGCCCCGGACAGCAGCGCGGCCCCCACCGCCCCGACGCCGCTCGCCGCGGCCAGGGCGCACAGCGCGGCCACGGTCAGGACGGTGAGCGTGGCCGAGCAGAACACCGGGACGAGCCGGCACAGCTCCACGAGGCCCCGGGCCCACAACAGGTGCGCGGGCGGGTCGTAGGTGCGGCGCCGGTCCGCGTCGCCCGCGGTTCGCGGCAGCCTGACCGGCGGCAGGCCCAGGTAGGAGCTGCCCTTCTTGGCCTTCTTGGGAGTGGCCGAAAGGACGCCGACCAGCCCGTCGTCGGGCACGCTGCGGCCCGGCGCGGTCATTCCGGAGTTGCCGAGGAACGCCCGCCGGCCGATCTCGGAATGTCCGATGCGGACCCATCCCCCGCCCAGTTCGTAAGGAGCGGTCAGGGTGTCGTCGGCGAGGAACGCGCCTTCGCCGACGGTCGTCAGGCTCGGGAGCGCGAGCACGGTGGACACCTCGGCGCCCCGGCCGATCCTCATGCCGAGCAGCCGTAGCCACACGGGGGTGACCAGCCCGGCGTACAACGGGAACAGGGTCTCCCGGGCGAGGTCCATCAGCTGGGTCACGGTCCATGCCTGCCAGCCGACCCGGCTGTACGTCGGGTGGGTCCCGGTCCGCAGCCCGAGGCTGAGCAGGCGCACCGAGACGAGCAGCAGCAGCGCGTACGCCAGCCCGAAGGCCAGCGCCGCCGGCACCACGGCCGTCAGCGCGTGACGCAGGGCATCGGCGAGCCCCGCGTCGGCGGGCACGAACAGGCTCACGACGAGCAGCGCCGGCAGGGCGGCGAGCAGGGGCAGGGCCGTGAGGCCGAAGCCGGTCGCGCCGTACACGGCGCGCCAGTGCGCGGCGCGCGGCGGGCGCTCCTGGGGCCAGTTCCGCTTGGCCTTGCCGGTCTTGACGGCGGGTACCCCGGCCCAGCGCTGGCCGGTCGGGATCTGTCCGGTGACGGCGGACCCGGGGGCCACCTCGGCCCGCTTGCCGACCCGCGCCCCCGGGAAGAGCACGCTGCGGGTGCCGACGACCGCGTCCGCTCCGACCCTGACGGGGCCGATCTCCAGTCGGTCCCCGTCCAGCCAGTGCCCGGAGAGGTCCACCTCGGACTCCACGGCGCAGCCGCGACCGAGCTTGAGCATGCCGGTCACGGGAGGCACGGAGTGGAGTTCGACGTCGGGGCCGACCTTGGCTCCGAGGGCGCGTGCGTAGCGCTCCAGCCAGGAGCCGGTGAGGGAGGTCGCGCCGACCAGGTCGGCGAGTCGTTCGGCCGTCCACAGCCGCAGGTGCACGCTTCCGCCACGCGGGTGGCGTCCCGGCTCGACCCCGCGCAGCAGGAGGCGTGCGCCGCCGGCCGCGAGGAGCAGCCGGCCGGGCGGACTGTGGAGCAGGACGGCGCCGGCGGCGACGAGCCACCACGAGGCGGTGGGCGCCCACGGGTAGGGCCCGAACCGGTGCAGGACGTTGCCCAGGGCGAGGAGCGCCACCGTCCAGCGCAGCCCGACCAGGGTGAACAGCGGGAGCAGCAGCAGCGACTGCGTCACCTGGGAGCGGAACGGGACCGGAGCGACGGTCCGGGCCGCGCCGTCGTCCCGCACCGACTGCTCGAGGTGGCGGGCCAGCTTGCGGAGGGTGGGGCGCTGGTAGACGTCCACCACGGCCACGGTCGGGTAGCGGGCGCGCAGCCGGGTGGTGAGCTGGGCGGCGCCGAGGCTGCCGCCGCCGATCGCGAAGAAGTCGTCGGCGGCACTGGTGACGGCCACTCCCAGCGTCTCGCTCCACTGCTCGGCGAGCCAGGCCTCGGTGCCGTGGAGCCGCTCGGCGGGGCCGCCGGGCTCGAGCTCGGGCACCGGCCAGGGCAGCGCGTCGCGGTCCACCTTCCCGGAGGTACGGGTCGGCAGCCGGTCGACCGGTGCGAGGAGCGGTACGAGGGCCGCCGGCAGTTCGGCGCGCAGCCGCTCGACCGCCGCCGCGCGGTCCCATCCCTCCTGGGTGACGAGGTAGCCGACGAGGAGCTGGTTGCCGCTGCGCGCGGTGCGGACCGCGGCGGCGGCTCCGGCGACGCCGGGAAGGGCCTGCAGAGCGGCGTCCACCTCACCCAGTTCGATGCGGCGGCCCCCCAGCTTGATCTGTTCGTCGCCCCGGCCGAGGAAGACGAGTCCCTCCGGCTCCGCGCGGACGAGGTCGCCGCTGCGGTAGGCGCGCTGCCAGCCGAGGGAGGGGAGCGGGGCGTACTTCTCCGCGTCCTTCGTGGGGTCGAGGTAGCGGGCCAGGCCGACGCCGCCGATCACGAGCTGGCCGCTGCCGCCCATGGGCACCGGCTCGCCGGACTCGTCGACCACGGCCAGTTCCCAGCCGTTCAACGGGAGACCGATGCGGATCGGTTCCTCACCGGTGAGGAGCGAGGCGCAGGCGACGACGGTGGCTTCGGTGGGACCGTACGTGTTCCATACCTCGCGGCCCTCGGTGACCAGGCGCTGGGCCAGTTCGGGCGGACACGCCTCCCCGCCGAAGATCAGCAACCGGACCTCGCCCAGGTCCTTGGGTTCCCAGAGCGCGGCCAGGGTCGGCACGGTGGAGACCACCGTGATCTCCTGTGCCACCAGCCACGGACCGAGGTCGGCGCCGCTGCGCACCTGGGAGCGCGGGACGGGCACGAGGCAGGCACCGTGGCGCCAGGCCAGCCACATCTCCTCGCAGGAGGCGTCGAAGGCGACCGACAGTCCGGCCATGACCCGGTCGCCGGGGCCGATCGGTTCCTCGGTGAGGAAGAGCGCGGCCTCGGCGTCCACGAAGGCGGCGGCGCTGCGGTGGCCGACGGCGACGCCCTTGGGCGTGCCGGTGGAGCCGGAGGTGAAGATGATCCACGCGTCGTGCTCGGGTCCGGGGCGGGCAGCGGGGGCCCCGGCGGTGCGGCCGGGCCCAGGGGCCCCGGTGATCTCGACGGACCGTCCGGGGCCGAGCACCGCGCACACCCCGGCCTCGCCGAAGACCAGATCGGCCCGCTCGTCCGGGTCCTCGGCGTCGACCGGCACGTAGGCGGCCCCTGCGGCGAGCACGGCGAGGATGGCCACGTACAACTCGTTGGTCCCGGAGGGCACACGGACGCCGACCCGGTCGCCGAGCCCGACCCCGGCCGCGGCGAGGGCGCGCCGGCCACGCTCGACCTCGGTCGCCAGCGCACGGTAGGTCAGCCGGACGGATCCGTCGTCGAGGGCGGGTTCGTCGGGGTGTGCCAGGACGGTCGCCTCGAGGATGTCGACGAGCGTACGGGCCGGGGCGGTGGGCCCGGCGGAGAACCGGGCCGCCTTGCCGGGCTCTTCGCCCCTTTCCCCGTCGTCGAGCAGTGTGAGTTCACCGTGCTCAGGTGTCGCTGACATCGGCCCTCGTGTCTCGCTCCCGGAAACGTCCGGGTCGCCGGTGGAGCCCGGGTCTGCCCGGGTTGTTCCGATCCGGCGTCGCCAAACAGCCCGCCAGTCTAGTGCGCGGGCCGGGAATTCCTCGTCGATGCTCTTGCGCGTTGCGCAGGAAAGCCGATATGGAGCCGGCTCCCCGTGGACTTCCGGCCGAGGACCTGGCGCCCGACGCGGTGGTGACGTCAGGTCACGCAGGACGGTGGGGCGCGGAGCCGGGGAGGGCCGACGGCGGGCGATCGGCGACGGCCGGGAACTCACCGCGTCGCGTACGCGACAGCATCGGCATGAGGACGCACGAGGACATACGACGACGCCCGTTCGCGGGCGAGGGGCGCACCGCCTGGGTGCGCGGGCCCGCCGGGTATCTGCTGCTGCTCGGCGTGCTGTTCGTGGCCGCGCTGCTGGTCGGTCGGGCGGTGGGTCCCGTGCCGCCGGAGATGCGGCCCGGGTGGAGTCCGCCGCGCGAGGAGTCGTGGCGGCACGGGAGCGGCATGACCGGGATGGGAGAGAGTCGATGACGAAGGTCGTGACCGGCACGACGCCCCCTGGCGAGGAGACCGGGGAACTGGTGACCACGGATCTCGCGGTCGGCGGGATGACCTGCGCCGCGTGTGTGGCGCGGGTGGAGAAGCGGCTCGGGCGGATCGAGGGGGTCAGGTCGGGGGTCAACCTCGCCACCGGCCGGGCCAGGGTGCTGCATCCGCCGGAGGTTCCGGTGGATCTGCTGGTGGCCGCGGTCGAGCGGGCCGGGTACACGGCCGAGCCGGTCGCGGCCGGGACCGCCGGTCCGGGCGCGGTGACGGGCGAGGAGGGCGACGACGGCGAGGCACGGATGCGGGTCGGTCTGGTGGCGCTCCTGGCGCTTCCGGTCATGGGCGTGTCGATGGTGCCGTCGCTGCAGTTCCTGAACTGGCAGTGGGTGTGCTTCCTGTTGGCGACGCCCGTGGCGCTGTGGGGCGCCGAGTCGTTCCACCGGGACGCGCTGCGCGCGCTGCGGCACCGCACGGCCACGATGGACACCCTGGTGAGCCTGGGGGTCGTGGCGTCGTATCTCTGGTCCGCCTACGCGTTGTTCCTCGGTGGCGCGGGGACGCCGGGCATGCGGATGCCGTTCTCGCTCACGGCGAGCTCCGGTGACGCACATGTCTACCTGGAGGCGACCGTCGGCGTGCCGCTGTTCGTGCTGTGCGGACGGCTCCTGGAGGCCCGGGCCCGCCGGCGCACGGGGTCCGCGCTGCGGGCCCTCGCGGGGCTGGCGGTCAAGGACGTGAGCGTCGTCGACGCGGACGGCACCGGAACGGAGCGGCGGATCCCGGTCGAGCGGCTGCTGCCCGGTCACCACTTCCTCGTACGGCCGGGTGAACGGGTCGCGACCGACGGGGAGGTCGTGCGCGGCAGCGCGGTCCTCGACGTGTCGATGCTTACCGGTGAGAGCGTCCCGGTGGAGGCGGGCCCGGGAGACCGGGTCACCGGCGGCACCCTGGACCTCGGCGGCAGCCTGGTCGTGCGGGCCACCGCGGTCGGCGCGGACACCCGACTCGCCCGGATCACCGCGCTGGTGGTGGACGCCCAGGCGGGCAAGGCCCGGGCGCAGCGGCTGGCGGACCGGGTGGCCGGGGTGTTCGTCCCGACGGTGCTCGCGCTCGCGGTGACGGTGACGGCCTTCTGGCTGGGCGCGGGTGCCACGCCGCAGGGCGCAGTCACCACCGGGGTCGCGATGCTCGTGGTGGCGTGCCCGTGCGCGCTGGGGCTGGCCACGCCGACGGCGCTGCTGGCGGCGACCGGGCGCGGGGCCCAGCTGGGAGTGCTGATCAAGGGCCCCGAGGTCCTGGAACGGCTGAGGGAGATCGACACGGTGGTCCTGGACAAGACCGGGACGCTGACGACGGGGCGGATGCGGTTGCTCGGGGCGGTGACCGCGGCCGGGTGGAGCCGGGACGAGGTCCTGCGGCTCGCCGGGGCGGTGGAGCGCCTGTCGGAGCATCCGATCGGCCGGGCCGTCGCCGAGGTCGGCGCCGCCGGCGCCGGTGGCGGCCGTGGGGCCGCGGGGGCCCGGCGGGGTCGGGGCGCTCGCGAGGAGTCGCCGGACGTGACCCGCCCCGGCACGGCCGCGGGGCACGCGGGCGCGGACGGGGACGAGCGGCTGACGGCCCCGCGGGACGGGGACGGGCCGCGAACGGCCCCGGGGCGACCCGAGGTGACCGGGTTCTCGGCGGTGGCCGGGACGGGTGTCGAGGGGAACGTCGAGGGACGGCGCGTGCGGGTGCTGCGGCCCCGCGCGGCCGCCGCGCTGCCCGCGGAACTGGCCGCCGCGCTGGAGGAGGCCGACACGGCCGGCCGTACGGCGGTCGTGGTGGAGGTGGACGACGCGGCGGTCGCGGTACTGGTGCTGGGCGATGCGCTGCGCCCCGGCAGCGCCCGGACCGTCGAGCGGCTGCACGCGATGGGTCTGCGTACGGTCCTGCTCACCGGGGACGGTCCGGGCGCGGCCCGGCGCGTGGCGGCGGAGCTCGGTGTCGACGAGGTGCACTGGTCGGCGTCGCCGGAGCGGAAGGCGGAGGTGGTCGAGGAACTGCGGGCGGCGGGCCGGGTGCCCGCGGTGGTGGGGGACGGGGTGAACGACGCGGTGGCGCTGGCTCGTGCCGAATTGGGGATCGCTCTCGGTTCGGGGACCGACGCGGCCATCGGGGCGGCCGGGGTGACCTTGGTCCGGGGCGACATCGTTGCCGTGGTGCATGCGGTGCAACTGGCCAGGCGAGCCCTGGCCGTCATCGGATCCAATCTCACCTGGGCCTTCACCTACAACGTGCTCCTGATCCCGGTGGCCGCGGTCGGTCTGCTCAATCCCATGCTCGCCGCGCTGGCGATGTCGGGCAGTTCGCTGCTGGTCGTGGGCAACAGCCTCCGCCTGCGCACCTGGCGGCCGCGCGAGGAGGGGACCGGCTCCCGGTGAGGGCTGCCCTCACGCCTGGGCGGGGAGGAGCCCCTCCTTGAGCGCGGTGACGACGGCCAGCGTCCGGTTGGGGCTGTTGAGTTTGGCGAGAACGTTGGCGACGTGCCGCTTGGCCCCGTGCTCGGAGATCGCGAGCCTGCGGGCGATCTGCTTGTTGCTCAGACCGTCGGCCACGAGGGACAGGACCTGCTGTTCGCGGGGGGTGAGGGAGACGGGGCGTGGCGAGTTCACACCGCCGCGCTCCCGCACCTGCGAGAGCAGCTGGCGGGCGAGCGTGGACGGCATGGAGATCTCGCCTATGGAGATCCTGCGCAGGGCGTCGACGAGATCCGCCCTGGTCAGCTCCGACTGAATGAGAAATCCGTCGACGGGTAAACACGCCGCCTGCACAATCATGTGCTGGGCGGCGCTCTCCAGCAGGAAGAGCACTTTGACGCCTTTTTCGGCCACTTCACGGAGCGACTCTTCGAGTACGTCGAACTCGTGCCCCGTACAGGACATGATGACCAGGTCGACGGGTATTCGATCCAGAATGTTCGTGAGGGCCTGACAGGATTCGGCCTCGACCAGGTGCCGAATACTGATGGCGGACAGCATGGTCTTCAGACCGAGCCTCGCCATCTCGTTGGGGACGACGAGAGCGACGTCCAGTCCCTCCTCGGTCTCCCGCAGGTACTCCTGGACAGGGGTGTGGACCGTCTCGGTCACGACGGGGCCTCCTTGGTTGCTTACCAGCTTCGGGCCGCCCGCCATTTCTCCTGGCCGACGGTGGTGGTAGAGCGGTGGAGCATGGTGACGCTGCGGAACATTTTCTTGCCGTGACGTGCCGAAAGGCACTCGTGCTCGCACCGGAACCCCGTTCCGCCTTCGGCGGCAAAGCATTTCAACAGGGTCCTACTATGCGGTGCTAGTAGCCGTGACAGTATCCACCCAGGCACCACCAGGCAACGAGGCCAACAGCCTCGTCCTGCGGACCGAATTGTTCACGCCACCCCCACCGGAAGGGCCACGGCGCTCCGGCCGGGCCGCCCGGAGCGGTGGACGCGTCGCCCGGTCGGGCCGATCGGGCACCCTCGCTCGGACCCGCCGGAGGACGCCCTGCGCCCCGCGCGCGACTGCCTAGCGTGGGGCCACATGGGAATGGCACAGACCTCGATACCCCAGGCCGTGCGGCGGGCCGCGGAGCACGGCGGTTCGCTGACCGTGCTCGACGCGTCGATGCGGCCGACCCGACTGAGTCTGCGTGAACTCGACGAGCGCGCGACGGCCACGGCCGTCGGCCTCCGGCACCTCGGCGTGGCCCCGGGCGACCGGGTGTGCGTCCTCGCGCCCACCACGCCCCGGATGCTGCTCGCCCTGTTCGGTCTGTGGCGCCTCGGGGCCGTACCGGTGATGCTGCCGCACGAGCGGCGCGCGGACGACACGGAGACCCGGGCGCTGATCGCCCACCGAGTGGCGGTCTCCGGGGCGAAGGCCCTGATCACGGACCGGGCACCGGAGTTGCGGGCGCTGCTCGGGCGGGCCGTGCGACCGGCCGACGGGAGCCCGTCCGCGGGCGTCGGGGACCTCGACGGGGTCCGCGTGCTCGGCCTGGACGAGGCGACGGCGGGCGGTGCCGGTCCCGTTCCTCCCGTGCCGGAGGCCGACCGGCTGGGCATGCTGCAGTTCACGTCGGGGACGACCGGAACGTCGAAGGCCGTTCCCGTGCTGCAGGGGCAGCTCATCGGCAACGTGCTGACCTGCATGGAGACCCTGGACATGCGGCCGGGCCACACCTATGTGAGCTGGCTGCCCTTCTACCACGACATGGGCATCGTCTCCGTGGTCGGCCTTCTCTCCCAGGGCGTGCACACGGTGGTGCTGCCCACGGAGAACTTCCTGCGCCGGCCGTCGTGCTGGATGGAGACGGTCAGCACGTGGCGCGCCGAGATCACGGCGGCGCCCAACTCCGCGTACCGGCTGGCCGCGAAGGCCCAGCAGCTGCGCCCCGCGAACCTGGACCTGTCCCGGCTCCGGGTGGCGATCAACGGCGCGGAGCCGGTCACCGCGGACATCGTCGACGAGACGCTGCAGGTGCTCGGCAAGTCCGGGATGCCCGTCGAGAGCCTGTGTCCGACATATGGGATGGCTGAGACGACGCTGGTCGTGAGCGCCGCTTCGGCGGACCGTGCGGTGCGGATCCTCTCCCCCGGCGAGGGCCCGTCCGGTGGCGAGTACCCGCGGCCGGCCCGCCCGCTGGTGTCCTGCGGGCGGCCGCTGCGGGGAACCGAGGTGACCGTCCACGCCGCGAGCGGGGAGGAACTGCCCGAGGGCCACATCGGCGAGGTGCAGGTGCGCGGGCCCGGGGTGACGGGTGGCTACTGGACGGGCCCCGGGGCGCCGCCGGCCGGCTCCGGGATCCTGGAGGACGGCCGCCTGCGCACCGGCGACCTCGGATTCCTGTACGAGGGCGAGCTGTACGTCTGCGGCCGGATCAAGGACATGATCATCGTGGGCGGGCGCAACCTGTATCCCGAGGACTACGAGATCGCCGCCGAGGGCGTCCCCGGCGTGCGCCCGGGCCATGTGATCGCCTTCTCGCTGCCGGACGCCGAGCGCATGGTGGTCGTCGCGGAGGGAGTGGGGGGCGAGGAGACCCTGCGGCGCACGGCCCGTGAACTCTTCGACCGGCTGCGGACGGTGGTGCAGCACGCCCCGGCCGAGGTCGTCGTGGTGCGCGCGGCGACGCTGCCGAGGACCTCGTCCGGCAAGAAGCGGCGCGGCGCGTGCCGGGACATGTATCTGACCGGAGCGCTCCAGGTGGTGTGCGGGGCGCGCTGACGCGTCCGGCACCGGCTCCGACGCCCGGACCCCGTGGGCCCCGCCGCTGCGGCGGGGCCCACGCGCGCGTCCGACCGGTCCCGTGCCGGTGGCGGTGCCGTGCGGTGCCGGCGGCGGGTGCAGGTGCCGTGCCGGTGGCGGTGCTGGGCGGTGCCGGCGGCGGGTGCAGGTGCCGTGCCGGTGGCGGTGCCGTGCCGGCTGGCGGTGCAAGTGCCGTGCCGGCCGGCGGTGCAGGTGCCGTGCCGGCCGGCGGTGGCGGTGCACGTGCAGGTACCGGGCCCGTGCAGGTATCGGTCCCGTGCCGGCGCCGCGCTGCGCGAAGGGCCGGCCCACCGGGGTGCTCCCCCGTGGACCGGCCCCCTTCGCTCGGATCGGCCGGGCTCGGCCCGGCTCGGCCGGGCTCGGCCCGGCTCGGCCCGGCTCGGCCCGGCTCGGCCCGGCTCGGCTCGGCTCAGCTCATCTCGTCGACGAAGCTGCTCGACACGTGCGCGGCGAGGGAGACCAGTTCGTCGGTGGCGCGCACGTAGCGCAGCAGCGTCGGCAGGTGGCCGGTCACCATCAGATCGCCGTCGAGCATGCCCTCGATCGGGTCGATCTCCCCCGCGATCACGCCCTTCCACGAGGTGTACGGGGCTCGGATCACGAAGGTGGAGTCCTTGGCCCGGTCCTCCCCGACGTCGTACTCCGCCCACTTGCACTTGCCGCCGCCGAACTCGGTGAGGCACCAGACGTCGGCCGGGACGCCGCTCTCCTCCTCCGCCTCGAAGACGAAGGCGATGTCCGCCTCGAACGTACTCGCCGCTTCCTCGAACTCCTCCGAGTCGTTGATGAGCCGGACATATGACTGCAGCCAGTCGGCACTGGGAAAGACGCTCACGAAGTCCCCTCGGTCTCGTACGGTCCGGTCCTCCGTTGTAGCCCGGTCCGGGGCTCCGCTCACAGGGCAAACAGGACGCCCGTGCCGCAGCACGTCCGGGGAGGCCGACCGGGCACCCCGTTCGGACGCGGCGCGCGCACGAACGACGCTCCGATCCGCGCTGTCGGCGTCGGGGGCCACCCGCCCACGCTGACCCCATGACCACCATTGAGGTAGAAGGTCTCCACAAGGCGTACGACGACGGAACGGTCGCGCTCGGCGAGGTCGACTTCACGGTGCGCGCCGGGGAGGTGTTCGGTTACCTCGGGCGCAACGGGGCCGGCAAGACGACCACCGTACGGGTCCTGTCGACGCTCATCCGGCCGACCTCGGGCCGGGCCCGGGTCCTGGGGTTCGACGTCGTCGCGCAGCGCGAGCAGGTCCGGGACCGGATCGGCCTGTCGCTCCAGCAGGCCGCGCTCGACCCGCTGATGACGGGACGTGAGCACCTGAAGCTGATCGCCTCGCTCCGCTCCGGCGGCCGCCGCGGCGGCCGGGGCGGTGGGGACGGCGGAGGCATGGGGCGCGCCGAGCGCGCGGCCCGGATCGAGGAACTGCTCGAATCGTTCGGTCTCACGGAGGTCGCGGACCGGCTGGTCGCCACCTACACGGTCGGCATGCGACGGCGCCTCGACGCCACGCTCGCGCTGGTGCACCGGCCCACGCTGCTGTTCCTGGACGAGCCGACCACCGGACTCGATCCGCAGAGCCGCCGGGCGCTGTGGACGTTCGTACGGCGCTTCCGCGACGAGGGCGGCACCGTGTTCCTCACGACCCAGTACCTGGACGAGGCCGACGCGCTGTGCGACCGGATCGCGATCCTGAAGGAAGGGCGCATCGCGGTCATCGACACCCCGCAGGGCCTGAAGCAGGGCATCGGCGGCAAGGTCCTGAAACTGCCGGCGGACGCGGCCGGCGTACGGGACACGGCTGCGGCGCTGGTCGGGGACGCGGCCTGCCGGGTCGACGGCTCCGTCCTGAGCGTCGACCTGTCCGCCAAGGAGGATCTGCTGCCGGAGCTGCTCGCCCGGCTCAGGGACGCCGGCCTCCCGCTCAACCGGATGACCGTGGCCGACCCGACCATCGAGGACGTCTTCGTACGGCTCACCGGCGAGACCCTGGAGAGCGGGGTCGGCTCGGGCACGGCGGTCGGGGCGGCGGCCCTCAGCCGGACCATCGGCAGCGGAAACACCGCAAGCACCGGACAAGGAGGATTCTGATGGCGGCCACCTCCGGCACGCTCACCCTGCTCGGACGGAACCTGCGCGAGGGCGTGCGCAGCCCCGTCATCGCGTTCGCCTTCCCCGTCCTCTTCCCGCTGTTCCTGATCACGCTGGTGGCGTCCAGCTACGAGCGGATGGCGTTCATCCCCGGCTTCCCGGTGACGCCGTACGCCGCGTACATGGCGCCCGGGCTGCTGCTCTTCACGGGCATGATGGGCTCCGGTTACTCGGCCACCGCACTCGTCCTGGACGCGCAGAGCGGCTTCCTCGACCGGCTGCGCCTCCAGCCGGTGCGCCCCACCGCCCTCCTGCTCTCGCGGCTGCTGTTCGACGCGATCCGGGTGGTCCCGGCGGTCGTGGTGGTGCTGGTCATCAGCGTGCTGCTCGGAGCGCGCGTGGAGCGGGGCGCACTGGGGGTCGTGGCCATCCTGCTGCTGTGCTCGCTGTGGTCGGTGGCGTACGGCGGCCTCTTCTACGTGGTCGCGCTGCGTACCCGCAACCCGCAGGCCCCGCTGGCGATGGCCCCACTGTCGGTGCTGCTGCTGTTCGCGAGCCCGGCCGCGGCACCCCCGTACCTGCTCCAGCCGTGGCTGGCCGAGCTGACCCGCTGGAATCCGTTCACCTACGTCATCGAGGGCATGCGGGCGCTGATGACGGGACCGACGAGCGGCACCGTCGGCGAGGCGCTGCTCAAGGCGGTGGCCGTGCTGATCGGCATCACCATCGCGAGCCAGCTGTTCGTGATCCCGGCCTTCGCGCGGCTGGTCGAGGACTGAGGGGCGGAGCCATGTCGCAGATGATCCTGTACTGCTTCCCGCACGCGGGGGGCTCGGACGCGATGTACCGGTCCTGGGCGGACGAGCTGGCCCCGGAGGCGGAGGTACGGGTGCTGGGGCGCGGCCCGTGGGCGGGGGCCGGTGCCGCGGCCCCCACCGGGCCGGAGCCCGGTTCGGTGCCGGCCCTGGCCGTCGCGTGCGCGGAGCGGCTGTCCGGCGAGCAGCGCCCGTTCGCGTTCCTCGGGCACAGCCTGGGCGCGCTGATCGCCTTCGAGACGGCGCGCGAGCTGCGTCGACAGGGGGCGAACGGCCCGCACACCCTCTTCGCGTCCGGCCATGTCGCCCCTCATCTCCCCTCCCCCGGACCGGAGTTGGCCGCGCTTCCGCCGGCGGAGTTCTGGCACGAGGTCGGGCTGCTCGGGGGGACGCCGACCGAGCTCGCGGAGCACACCGAGCTGCGCGAGGCGGCGGAGCCGCGACTGCGCGCCGAGTTCAGGGCCGCGGAGAGCTACCGCTACACCCCCGGGGTGCCGCTGGACTGCCGGATCGTGGCCCTGGCGGGGACGGAGGACGACCGGGCGCCCGTGGCGCTGGCTGACCCCTGGCGGCTGCACACGATCGGCGCGTTCGAGCTGGAGGTCGTGCCCGGCGGGCACTTCTTCGTCGCCGACAGCCGCGAGAGGTTCCTGGACCGCGTCCGCTCCCGGCTGGTCGGTGTGCCGCTGCGCTGAGCGACGGCGGCCTCCACGCGGAAGGGCCTGCCTCCTTCGGGAGGCAGGCCCTTCGGTGTGCGCGCGGCCGGTGCCGGCCCTGGGGCCGGGGTCAGACCTGAGGGGTGCGGGACTGCAGGGTGTACGTGGCCTCGACGCGGTACGTGCCCTTGTTGCCGCCGCCGCGGTCGACGTTGACGTCGGCGGTGCGGACGACCTTGAGGTACAGCCCGTCCTCCTTGTCGAACCACACGTCGGCCACGGCGTCGCCGTCGAGCCCGTCGCCCTTCACGTAGCTGTCGATCCGCACGTGGTGGGCGTCGCGCGACTCGCCGCCGACGGCGACCTTCTCGTCCCCGACGTATTTGATGACGATGCGGGCGCGGTTGCCGTGGGAGACGCAGATGGTCTCCTCCTTGCCGCCGGCCTTCACGGCGTCACCGCCGACCTGGACCATCGCGGGCTTGCAGACGTGCGCCTCGTCGCCCTCGATGCCCGCGAAGCTCACCTTCTGCATGTGGGCGAGACACAGGTACTCGCCCCGTCCGCTGCACTGGCGGTGGGCGTCGACGTGCTCCTCGATCGGGGCGAAGTACAGCTCCCACACGCAGCCGCTGGAGTGGTGGACCCGCGCGTAGGTCTGCTTCGGGAACGGCCGCTTGTAGCTGTCACCCGCGTAGATGATCGAGTCCTGACCGCTGGTGGCGTACGTGTACACGCCCGCCTTCGGCTTGGTGAAGCCCTTGATCTGTTTGCTGGGCGCCACCGGGTTCTTGATCTGGCCGAGTTCCTCGCGGAATGCCGCCGGATGCGCGCGGTAGGTGTCGAGGGCCTTCGCGAGCGTCACGGGCTTGCCCTCGGGCGTGATCGCCTCGGTGCGGTTGGCGATGATGAACGCGCCGGCCGCGACGAGCACGGCCAGGACGGGGATGAGGCGGAGCAGGGTCCGCCCGACATTCCGCTTGGGGGTGGGGCCTTTCACGGTCGCTCCTTCTGCAGACGGCAGTCCCCTGCACCCTGCGTCGGCGCCCTGCTCCGTTCCAAGCCCAGCAGGACGCGGCCGAAGAGGCCAACCTCCCGCCCCCCTCGATCGGTCACCGCCGACGTCGCCGGCTGTCCGGTCTGCTCCGCCAGCCCTTCGGGGGTGGCGGGTGCCCCGCGCCCGCGGGAAATGTGGCCGGGTACTCAGTCCCGCGCACGGAACCCGGCCTGCGCACGGTACCGGCCTCGTCCGCGGACGCTTCGCCGAACGGCACTCCGGAGGGGATGCAGTGAACCCGACCAGCAGCGGACACGTGGGCACGAGCGCGACGGACCCCGCGGTCCTGCTCTCTCTCGAACCCGCCGAGCGCACCGACCGCCTCGGTGCCTACCTGAGCGACCGCTACGCGCGGATCACCGGGCGGGAGGGTCCTTCGGACCCGGACGAACCGCTCTTCCTGGAGTCGCTCCAGGCGACCGAGTTCCAGCTGACGGTGGAGTCGGAGCTGGGCACGGCCCCGTCGCTGCCGGATCTCGTCGGGTCGCCGACGCTGCGGGCGCTGATCGAGCTGGTCGACACCATGCTGACGTCGCCGGAGACCGCAACGGGTGCTTCGGCGGTGGTGGATGTGGTGCCCGATGCGGCGGGGCGGTACGAGCCGTTCGGTCTGACGGACGTGCAGCACGCCTACTGGCTGGGCCGGTCGGGTCTGTTCGAGCTGGGTGACGTCTCCACCCACCTCTACCTGGAACTGTCGTCGGACGACTTCGACCTGGACCGCGCCCACACCGTGATCCGCCGGCTCGTCCAGCGGCACGA
>NZ_JBFAXU010000024.1:0-158709 GCF_040680975.1 Streptomyces sp. NPDC051921 | reverse complement strand
GACCGGCGTCGAGCACGGCCTGCGCGAACTCCGCGTTCTCCGAGAGGAAGCCGTAACCCGGGTGGACCGCGTCCGCACCCGAATCCTTGGCCGCCTGGAGCACCTTGGCCATGTCCAGGTAACTGGTGGCCGGGGTGTCACCGCCCAGGGCGAACGCCTCGTCGGCCGCGCGGACGTGCAGAGCGTCCCGGTCCGGGTCGGCGTAGACGGCTACGCTGGCGATCCCGGCGTCCCGGCAGGCCCGGGCGACGCGGACAGCGATTTCGCCACGGTTGGCGATGAGCACCTTGCGCACGATGGCTCCCTCCTTGAAACAAGCTGAGTTTAGGGACTGCCGACACGGCCTTTCGACCCGGTCCCAGTGGTGAGCTTGCCCACACGGAGCGTGATGCGAGGCTTGCTCGGGTCGTGAAATCCCTTGTCGCACCACGGTACGCAGGGATTCTTTACGGCACAGTAGCTCCGAGGTGTGGCGCAGGTCTCTGTTCGCGCGGCCAGTCGCCAAACGGGTTTCTTTGTGGAGTCCCTACGAATGGCTCAATCATTCTTTGCCCGCACGCCGCCGACCTGTGCCCGTTCCCCTTCCCGTCCCGAACCCTTGTCCAGAGATTTACCGGCCAGTAGCCTTCGGATTGACGTACGTACCGGAGGTAACAGCCGTATTCAGGGGGTGGCCGAGGTGGCCCGCAGACCGATAGCACTCGTGACGGCGGCGGTGCTCTTCCTCGAAGCACCCGGCATCGTGGCGATCAACGCCGTCATGGCCCGCTTCGTGAAGGCCCAGTCGATGTCCCTCGACGGGCTCGACCCGGACGCGATGTACACCGGCACCTGGGCGCTCGGCCTCGGCTCCGGCGCCCTGCTGGTCCTCTGCGGCCTGGTCCCGCTGATCGCCGCGATTCGCGACCGCCGGCCGGGACGCGCCGGCCGTGCGCTGCTCATCGGCTGCGCGGTCGTCCACGGCATCCTGGGCGCCGTGACGGTCGGTCTGCTGGGCTGGGCCGCCTTCACGTTCATGATGGTGGTCCTCGGTCTGATCGTGCTCACCCTCGTGGCGTACGGGGAGGCGCGTGCCGACGCCCAGGAGGCGCCGGCCGCCGCGTGAGGCCGGGGCTCAGGCCCAGAGGTCGGTGATCTCGACCCCGAGCTTGCCGAGCAGCGTGCGCAGCAGGGGCAGGGACAGGCCGATGACGTTGCCCGGGTCGCCGTCGATGCCCTCGATGAAGGGGGCGGAACGCCCGTCCAGGGTGAACGCGCCCGCCACGTGGAGGGGTTCGCCGCTGGCGACGTACGCGGCGATCTCGGCGTCGGTCGGCTCGCCGAAGCGGACCACGGTCGACGCGGTGGCCGACTCGTAGCGCTTGGCCGCCGTGTCGTAGACGCAGTGGCCCGTCTGGAGGATGCCGACGCGGCCGCGCATCGCCTTCCAGCGGGCCGTCGCCTCCGCGGCGTCGGCGGGCTTGCCGAGCGCCTGCTTGTCCAGCTCCAGGACCGAGTCGCAGCCGATGACGAGGGCGCCGAAGGCCTCCGGCCGGGCGGCGACGTGGGCGGCCTTGGCCTCGGCGAGGGCGAGGGCCAGCTCGGCGGGGGTCGGGGCGTGCACCTTGTCCTCGTCGACGCCGCTCACGATGACCTCGGGGGCGAGGCCGGCCTGCCGGAGCAGTCCGAGCCGGGCGGGGGAGGCGGAGGCGAGCACGACACGGCGGCGATCAGCAGTCATGGGGGCAGCGTAGCGATCCCGGGGCCCGTCCTCAGCCCGTCAGCGTGCGCCGACGACGAACATGAGAACCACCATGGCCACGGCGAGCACGATGCCCGCGCGCCGCACCATCGCCTGCATGTCGCGCAGTTCCTCGGGCGGCTCGTTCTCGGGGTCGGACCACAGCATGTTCCCGATGCTGGGGGCCGGACCGGGGTGAGCGCCTGAGTACGGGTACTCAGGCGCCCCGTACCAGGGGACTATTCCGTCCTGCGGCTCTCCGTGGCCGTCTCCGTGGCCGTCCCCGTGAACGCCCCCGCCCGCGCCGCCGCGAGGGCCGCCGTGACGGCCCGTTCGGCGTCGGCCTCCGTCAGCTCCTCGCGGGTGATCGCGAAGCGGTAGTAGAGCGGTGCCGAGACCGCCCGCAGCAGTTCGAGCGCGTCGGTGCCGGCCGGGACCTCGCCGCGGTCCGCCGCCCGGGTCACCACCGGGGCCCATTCGGCCAGGCGGGTGCGGTAGAAGCCGTTCAGGGCGCGGGCGCACTCGTCGTCGCAGGCCGCCGCGGCGATCACGGCACGGAAGACGGCGCCCATGCGGGCGTCGGTGAGCGTGCGGTGGACGAGGGCGGCGTTGGCGCGCAGGTCGCCCGCGAGGCTGCCGGTGTCGGCGGCGGGCAGCGACTGCTCGGCCATGTCGTGCAGGAGGTCGGCGACCAGCCCGACGGGGGAGCCCCAGCGGCGGTAGACGGTGGTCTTGCCGACGCCCGCGCTCGCGGCGATCTGGTCCATGTTCAGGGTGTGGAAGGCGGCCGTGGCGAGGGCGTCCTCGGTGGCGTCGAGGACCGCCCGGCGCACCTTCGCGGTACGGCCTCCGGGGCGCACGGTGCCGGGCACGGCCGACGGGCTCTCGCTCAAACGGGTCTCCTGTTCCATTAACGCTTCTCGTTCTGCTACCGTCTCGGACATCTTAACGGAACCAATTTCCCATTAAGGAGCCCGTCATGGTGGCGCTCGATGTTGCTCCCGCCCCGCCCGTCCCTCCCACCCCGTCCGGTACGGAGTCCACCCGCATGGACGGACGCATGCGGCTCGTCCTCGTCGTCCTCCTCGTCGCCCAGTTCATGCTGGCGGTCGACTTCTCGATCCTGAACGTCGCCCTGCCCGTCATCGGCCAGGGACTCGGCTTCACCCTCGGCGGCCTCCAGTGGATCGCCACCGCCTTCGCGCTCGCCGCCGCCGGGTTCACCCTGCTCTTCGGGCGGGTCGCCGACCTCGTCGGCCGCCGGAGGATCTTCCTCGGCGGCATGGGCGTCCTCGGCGTCGCCTCCCTGGCCGGCGGCCTCGCCACCGGACCCGAGATGCTGATGGCCGCCCGCGTCGCCCAGGGCCTCGCCACCGCCGCCGTCACCCCGGCCGGGCTGTCACTGCTCACGTCCGCGTTCCCCGAGGGCCCGCTGCGCGACAAGGCGCTCGGCCTCAACGGCGCCCTGATGTCCGCCGGGTTCACCACCGGCGCCGTGCTCGGCGGGGTGCTGACCGACCTGCTGTCCTGGCGGTGGGCGTTCTTCGTCAACGTGCCCGTCGCCCTCGCCGTCCTCCTCGTCGCGCCCGCCGTCATCAAGGAGAGCCGCCCGGCCGAGCGGCCCCGGCTCGACGTGCCCGGAGCCGCCACGGTCACCGGCGGGCTGCTCGCCCTCGTCTACGGGCTCACCGCCGCCGGTGAGCGCGGCTGGACCGACCCCGCCGTGCTGGTGGCCCTCACCGCGGCCGCCGTCCTGCTGACCGCCTTCCCGTTCGTCGAGCGCCGCTCGCCCGCCCCGCTCGTACCGATCCGGGTGCTCCGGCGCCGTACGGTCGTCTGGGGCAACCTCGCCGGGCTCGTCGCCTTCGCCACCGAGACCTCGCTGGTCTTCCTGATGACCCTGCACCTCCAGGACGTGCTCGACTTCTCCCCGCTCGCCGCCGGTCTCTCCTTCGGCGTCCTGGGCGCCGGCACGGTCCTCGGCGGGCTGCTCGCCCCGCGCTTCATCGGGCGCTTCTCCGCCCGTGCGGCCCTGATCGGCGGTGGAGTGCTCCAGGCCGCCGCCACCTTCGCGCTGTTCGACCCGTCGTACGGGCTGCTGCTCGCCGGCACCTTCGTCGGCGGCATCGGCAACATGCTCGCCATCGTCGGCTTCATGGTCACCGCCACCTCGGGTCTCCCCGACACCGAGCAGGGCATGGCCACCGGCATCGCCACGATGACCCAGCAGGTCGGCATCACGCTGGGCACCCCGGTGATGAGCGCCGTCGTCGTCACCGCCGCCACGCTCCCCGCCGGCATCAGCCGGGCCGTCCTCGTCAACGCGGGCCTCGTCCTCGCCGGGGCCCTCGCTTCCGCGCTCTTCCTCCGCCGGGGCGCTCAGCAGGACGCGCGGTAGCCGAGATGCGGGAACAGGGCCTTCCACTGGTCGCGTTCGACGCCGAGCGGGTGGGTCGCGCACAGCCGCTCGTACACCTTGTCGGTGTCGCGGTCGAGGAGATGGGTCAGCTGCGGTCCGTCGAGGCCGCTCTCCTCCGGCACCGCGAGCACGTAGGGGGTCGGTCCGGGCAGCAGGGTGATGCTCTTGACGCCGTCCAGCGTGGCGACGGCGGGCATGCGCCAGCTGCCGTCCGGGGCGACGTCCCAGATGCGGTACGGGGACCCGGTGAGGATCCGGCTGCCGTCCGGGGCCCGCTGGACCTCGGTGATCTCGCGGTCGAAGCGCATGGTGCGCACGGGGGTCTTCGGCTTCCGGACGTCGAACAGCTGCACGGTGCCGTCCTGGAGCATGGTGGCGATCAGGTTCCCGCCGACCGGGTGGTAGCCGCCCGGGGCCGCCGGGAGACGGCCGGCGGACTTCGGGTGCCGGATGTCCGCCATGTCCCACAGCCTGGCGTTCTGGTCGGTGCCGTCCACGAGCAGCATCCGCAGGGAGGGGACGTAGACCGCCCGGTTGAGGGCCGCGTCCCGCAGCGGGTCGGGGACCCGGAAGGGGTGCTCTGGGTCCGTGAGGTCCCACAGGCGCAGGTCCAGGCCCCGGCTGCGGCCGTCGCCCTCCACGGTCGCGAGGCCGCGCGGGCCCATGAAGAACAGGCTCTCCTCCTCGATCGAGGGCGTCACCGTGATCACCGCGCGCCGCACCGGCCGACGAGGGTCCCGGATGTCCCAGACCGCGGCCGTCGGCTCCGTCGACGAGCCGATCACGAGCAGTTCGCCGTCGGGGGACACCGCCGTCCGGATGTCCGGCGCCCGCACGTGCATCTCGGCGCCCGGCACGGGCGGCCCGTCCCCGCCGAGGTCCCACACGCGGAAGGCGTGGTCGTCGGTGGCTTCGGTCCACCGGTGGGCGAGCAGCATCGGCCGGTCCCGGCCCGGCAGGAAGAACCGTGCCTCCCACGGGCGGGGCAGGGTGAACCGCAGCGCGGGCGCCTTCCGGCCCCGCGTGTCCGCCGTGCTCATGTCCCAGACCCGGACCACACCGTCCATGAACGAACCGACGTCGCTCTCGTCGGTGAGGACGAACCGGCCGTCGGCGCTGTGCGGTCGCGTCCCCGGGGTTCCGCGGGTCGGGGTGCCCGGCAGGGTCAGGGCGGGGGCGTGGTCCGGCCAGAGGCGTACGTTGCCCCCGACGTCGCCCGTCGCGACGTACGCGCCGTCGGGGCTGTAGGCCACCGCCTGGGCGGGTTCCCCGCTCGGCAGGGTGTCGTGCTCCGCGAGGGAGGACAGCAGTTGGTCCGGGCTGTCGTCGTCACCGACCGCCCGGACCATGGCGCCGCCCGGATCGGCGGCCTGCGCGGCGACGAGCAGGCCTCCGTCGGGGCGGAAGTCCAGGGACGGCAGGCTGCTGCCGTAACCCCACTTGTTCTGGAAATCGTCCTTCGCCACCACCCGGGCGAGCCGCCGCCCCTGCTGGGCGACCGTCCACCAGGCCATCGCGCCCTCCCCGCCGGTCGCCACCAGCAGGTCACGCTTCGGGTGGAACGCCAACGCCATGACGGACGCGGCGGTGGCGGTCGTCAGCAGGGTGGTGCGCGCCGGGTCGCGGACGTCCCACAGGCGCACCTGGGCGGGGCGGTCCCGGCCGGCGGCGTCCTCGCTCACGCCGTTGCCCGTGGCCAGGAAGCGCCCGTCGCGGTTGAACGCCACCGCCATCAGGTGGGTCGGGGCGACGACGCGGTCGAGGAGCGACCTCGGCACGGACGGCGTGGACACGTCCCACAGACGCAGCCGCCCGTTCTCGCCCCCCGCGGCGAGCGTCCGCCCGTCGGGGCTGAAGGCGAGGCTGTACGACTGGGCTGCGGCCAACCGCTGCTCCGCGACCTTCCTCGGTCGGGCGGCGTCGGTCACGTCGTACAGGGTCAGCGCGTCCTTGCCGATCGCGGCGAGCAGCGGGGTGCGCGGGTGGAAGGCGATCGGCGCCGTCCCGTTCAGGCGGAACTCGGCGCCCCGGACCGGCGCGTTGGGGAGGGAGACGTCCCACAGCCGGATCCGGCCCGTGCGCCGGCTGACGGCCAGGACCTTGCCGCCCGCGCCGTAGGCCAGGTTGACGACGGGCTGGCGCAGGTCACCCCGGAGATCCACCTGGGGCCGGGACATGTACGAGGCGTAGAGGCTGGAGCGGGTCTCGCTGGTCTCGGCGGTGCGGTACGCGGCGAGGCTGAGCCGCAGCGCGGTCTGCGGGTCACGCCCGCGCATGGTGTCCGCCTGCGCGGCCAGTTGGTTGGCGACGGCGACGGTCTCGCGGGCCTCGGCGTCCCGCTGGGCGTCGCGGGCGACGACGGCGAGGGTGCCGGCCAGCACCGCGAGGACGGCCACGACGGCCACGACGGTGGTGCGGATCCTGCGGGCGAGCAGCTCGGCACGGTCGCTCGCGCGGAGGAAGTCCCGCTCCACGGGCCGTAAGGGCGCCGTGGGCGCGGCCGGGTCGCCGGCCGCCGGCTCGTTCAGGAGGGACCGGGCGGTCGCCAGCTGGTCCCCGCGGTAGAGCCCGCTGTTCGGGCGCCCGGCCTCGTCCCAGCTGTCGGCCGCGTCGCCGGCCCGGCGCCGTACGAGGAGCCGGACCCGGTCGGCACGGATCCAGTCGCGCAGCCGGGGCCAGCCGTACAGCAGTGAGTCGTGGCACAGCTGCGCCTCGCCCCGGTCGAGGACCACGAGTCGGGCGTCGGCGAGCCGGTCGAGCAGCTCCCGGTCCGCGTCCCCTGCCGTCTCGGGCACGGGGACACGGCGGCGCACCGCACGCCCGTCGGCGTCCACCAGGGTCACCATGCGCAGCAGCAGGGCCCGCAGTCGCGCGCGACCGGCCGCGTCGAGGGCGTCGTGGACCTCGTCGGCCACCCGGGCCACGGAGCGCCGGATCCCGCCGGAGGACTCGTAGCCGGTGAAGGTGAGCAGGGCGCCGCGGCGTCGGGCCCAGGTCTGCTGCAGGGCGTGGGCCAGGAACGGCAGCGCGACGGCCTCGCCGTCCCCGGTCGTCTCCTGGCGCAGCTCGTGCAGCAGATGGTCGGCGAGGCCGTCCTCCAGGCGCAGCCCCGCGTGCTCGGCCGGCCGCTCGATCGCGGCGCGCAGTTCGGTGTCGGACATCGACGGCACGGTGAACTGGCCGGCCTGCACGATCCGGGCGAGCCGCGGGTCGCGCAGGCACAGGGCGTAGAAGTCGGCCCGCAGGCCGAGCACGATCCGCGGTGCGGTCGCCGGGGCGGCGCTGCTCAGGGCGCGGAGGAACAACTCGCGTTCCTCGACGTCGTCGCAGTCGGTGAAGAGCTCCTCCAGCTGGTCGACGACCAGGACGGCCGGTCCCTCGCCGCCGAACCGGCCCGCCCCCAGCTCCCGTTCGACCTCGGCGAACGGGCGGTCCACCGCCCGCGCCCAGTGCTCGACGAGGGTGCGGAACGGCCGGCCGCCCGGACCCGGCACCAGCAGCACCGAACCCGTCCCGCGCTCCTCCAGGCCCGCCACGAGCCCGGCCCGCAGCAGGGACGACTTGCCGGCGCCGGACGCGCCCACGAGCACGACGGGCCCCTGCCCGTGCTCGACCCGTTCCCTGAGCGCGGCGGCCAACTCCTCGCGACCGAAGAAGAGATGGCTCTGCTCCGGCAGGAACGGCCGCATGCCGGGGTACGGGCACGGGCCGCCGGACGGGGCCTCCCGCGCCGCGGCGTCGTCCGGGCCGGCCGGGGCCGCGGCGGGGTAGCCGGCGTTGCGGGCGACGACCAGGTCGCCGGCGCGGCCGACGCCGTCCGCGTACGGGCGGGCCGGGCCGCCCTGGAAGCGGCGGTCGAGGATCCGGTAGAGGTCGATGAGGGTGAGCCACTTCGGGCCGCTCGGGTCGCCCTCCGCGAGGAGCCGGATCAGCTCGCCGGCGAAGAGCGTGTGCTCCTGGCCGACCGGTGCGAACGAGGCGGCGTAGTGGGTCGCCGAGGCGAGCAGGAAGCTTCCGGCGGGGCGGGCGGAGGCGTACGGGTCGCGGTGGGCGGCGCTGGGCGCGGCCTCGGCCCGGCCGGAGAAGCAGCAGTCCAGGACGACGACGGTGCGGGCGGGCGCCTCGGCGAGCAGGTTCCGGACCTCGGCGTACGGCACGGCGGTGACGGTGTCGTCGGGCGTGGTGGTGCTCGAGGTGGCCAGATAGAGCTGCCGGCGCGGACCGAGCAGTCCGTGGCCGACGAAGCAGAACAGCACCGCGCCGCCCTGCGCGCGGTCGACGGCGGTGCGCAGCGCGGTGAGCACCTCCGTCGGGCTCTGCGGGTCGATCACCTCGGTGACCCGACCGGCCATCCCGGCCCGCTCGCGCAGCAGCCGGGCCAGCTCCCGCGCGGACCGCGTGGCCCCCGGCAGATCGGCCAGCCGTGCCCCGTCCCCGGCGGCGCCCTGCCGCCCGGTCCCGACCACGACGGCATGACAGTCCGCGCCGCCCAGGTCCCCCCACTCCTGCGGCATCGCTCAGTCCTCCTGGCCGCCGGGATCCGCGTCGGTGCCGGCGTCCGGCTCCCGGCGCGGTCCGACGGCCGGTGCGGCGTCCCGTTCCACCGGTTTCGGCTCCAGTGCCTCGGCCACCCGTCTGGCCAGGTCGCCGGTGGTCTCGGGGGTGAGCCCGCGGACGCCTTCGGAGGTGACGACGACCTGGGTGCCGTCGGGTCTGGTGATGGTCACGGACTGGGTGCCGCGCCGGGTCTGGAGCCAGGCGACGATCGAGGCGGCCAGGGTGACGGTCAGGCCGCCCGGTTCGAGCAGCAGGGGGACGACCTCGCCGAGGGCTCCCATCGCGCCGGGCTCCGGTTCGGGCGAGGGCCCGCGGCCGACGCGTTCGCGCAGCCCGGGCTCGCCGCGCAGCCACTCCCGAAGATCGAGAGCGGCGTCGCCGGGGCCGGTGACCTGAAGGGTGATTCTCACGTGACCTCCGTTGCCGCAGAGCGACCCGAGGCTATGCGCCCAAGCCCCTTGCTTCCAGGCGAGTTTCGGTCGCGTGAGGCGTTGCCGGAGGGCGGGCGCGAGAGGCGCCGGTCGCAGGCGGGGGCCGGGCGCGGGAGGTGCGGGCGCGGGTGGGCGCGGGCGGGGCGCGGGTGGGGCTCTGGGCGCCGGTCGGTCCGGGCGCCGGCGGCGCCGGATACGGCGAAGGCCGGACCCCCCGCACAAGGGGTCCGGCCTTCGCCGTACGGACGTGTCTAAACGGGCCAGTAGGACCGCGCCCAGGAGCGCGGGCCCGGTCGGTGGCGGACGCTGCGGGCGATGCGTGCCGGGTCCGACCAGCCCTCGGGGACCTGCGGGCCGCCGCCCTCGGCGGCAGCCGCCGCCGTCGCCGCGGCCCGGGCCTGGACCACCGCCAATGCGGCGGCCAGCTCCTCGGGGGTCGGGTTCCCTCGTACGACCTTGATCATCGTGCTGTCCCTCCCGAGGGCTAGAGCGGGATGTTGCCGTGCTTCTTCGGAGGCAGGGATTCCCGCTTCGTCCGCAGCTGACGCAGACCCTTCACGATCTGCGGGCGCGTGTCGGACGGCAGGATCACCCCGTCGATGTAACCGCGCTCGGCGGCGATGTACGGGTTGAGCAGCGTGTCCTCGTACTCCTGGATCAGCCGCGTGCGCACCGCCTCGATGTCCTCGCCGTTCGCCTCGGCCTCGGCCAGCGTGCGGCGGTGCAGGATGTTGACCGCGCCCTGCGCGCCCATGACCGCGATCTGCGCGGTGGGCCAGGCCAGGTTGAGGTCGGCGCCCAGGTGCTTGGAGCCCATGACGTCGTACGCGCCGCCGAAGGCCTTCCGGGTGATGACCGTGATGAGCGGGACGGTCGCCTCGGCGTACGCGTAGATGAGCTTCGCGCCGCGCCGGATGATGCCCTCGTGCTCCTGGCCGACGCCCGGCAGGAAGCCGGGCACGTCGACGAAGGTCAGCACCGGGATGTTGAACGCGTCGCAGGTGCGCACGAACCGTGCCGCCTTCTCGGAGGCGTCGATGTCGAGGCAACCGGCGAACTGCATCGGCTGGTTGGCGACGACGCCGACCGGGAAGCCCTCGACGCGGCCGAAGCCGGTGAGGATGTTCGGCGCGAACAGGGCCTGCGTCTCCAGGAATTCACCGTCGTCGAGGGCGTGCTCGATCACGGTGTGCATGTCGTACGGCTGGTTCGCGGAGTCCGGGATCAGCGTGTCGAGCTCGCGGTCCTCGTCCGTCGCCTCGGTGTCGGCGACCTCCGGGAAGGCCGGCGGTTCCGAGAGATTGTTCGAAGGGAGGTAGGACAGAAGGGACTTGACGTACTCGATCGCGTCCTTCTCGTCCCCCGACATGTGGTGGGCCACGCCCGAGGTGGCGTTGTGGGTGCGGGCGCCGCCCAGTTCCTCGAAGCCGACGTCCTCGCCGGTCACCGTCTTGATGACGTCCGGGCCGGTGATGAACATGTGCGAGGTCTGGTCGACCATCACCGTGAAGTCGGTGATGGCGGGCGAGTACACCGCGCCGCCCGCGCACGGGCCGACGACCAGCGAGATCTGCGGGATCACGCCGGACGCGTGGGTGTTGCGGCGGAAGATCTCGCCGTACATGCCGAGGGCGCTCACGCCCTCCTGGATGCGGGCGCCGCCGGAGTCGTTGATGCCGACGACCGGGCAGCCGGTCTTCAGGGCGAAGTCCATCACCTTGATGATCTTCTGGCCGAAGACCTCGCCGAGAGCGCCGCCGAAGACGGTGAAGTCCTGCGAGAAGACCGCGACCGGGCGGCCGTCGACCGTGCCGTAGCCGGTCACGACGCCGTCTCCGTACGGGCGGTTCTTCTCCAGGCCGAAGTTGGTGGAGCGGTGCCGGGCGAGTTCGTCCAGCTCCACGAACGAACCTTCGTCGAGCAGCAGTGCGATCCGCTCGCGCGCGGTCAGCTTGCCCTTCGCGTGCTGCTTCTCGACCGCCCGTTCGGAACCGGCGTGCGTCGCCTCGCCGATCCGGCGCTGCAGGTCCGCGATCTTGCCCGCGGTCGTGTGAATGTCGATCTCGTTGTGCTCTGCCGGCTCGGACATCGGGATGC
Organism: Streptomyces sp. NPDC051921; assembly: GCF_040680975.1. Lineage (NCBI taxonomy): Bacteria > Bacillati > Actinomycetota > Actinomycetes > Kitasatosporales > Streptomycetaceae > Streptomyces > Streptomyces sp. NPDC051921. Next base: position 147,485 of record NZ_JBFAXU010000024.1, on the reverse strand, counting down.
GGCTCCCTGCCTGGTCACGGGGGGTTCGTTGACTACGAATGGGCTAGCCCTTGGCTACTGACCCGTAGCGTATCGGCGTCGATACGGTTCGGCAGTGCGGCGTTTGCCACACCTACGCTGGCTTGCATGACGTCCTCCCAAGGCTCAGCGGGACGCTGGTCGGACCTCGACCGGCCGCCCCTCAACGCTCCCGCGCTGCGCCACGCGCTCGTGCTCCCCGACGGACTGTGGACCTCCCTCGACGTGGTCGAGTCCACCGGCTCCACCAACTCCGACCTCGCCGCCCGCGCCGACGAACTGCCCGAAGGCGCCGTCCTCGTCGCCGAGGAGCAGACCTCCGGACGCGGCCGTCTCGACCGCACCTGGACCGCCCCGGCCCGCTCCGGCATCTTCGTCTCCGTCCTCCTCAAGCCGGCCGTGCCCGTGCACCGCTGGGGCTGGCTGCCGCTGCTGACCGGCGTGGCAGCCGCCGGCGGCCTCGCCAAGGCCGGCGGCGTCGACCTCTCCCTCAAATGGCCGAACGACCTGCTCGTGCGGGTCGGCGGCGAGGAACGCAAGGCCGGCGGCATCCTCGCCGAGCGGGCCGGAGCGGACGGCATCGTCGTCGGCCTCGGCATCAACGTCACCCTCCGTGAGGAGGAGCTCCCGGTCCCCGCGGCCGGTTCCCTGCTCCTCGCCGACGCCGTCTCGACCGACCGCGACACCCTCCTGCGGGCCATCCTGCGCTCCCTGGAGCACGGGTACGGCGACTGGGTCCGCGCCGACGGCGACCCGGTCGCCTCCGGGCTCCAGGAGGCCTACACGGCCGGCTGCGCCACCCTGGGCCGCCGGGTCCGCGCCGACCTGCCCGGCGAGCGCATGCTCGAAGGGGACGCCGTCGCCGTCGACGGCGACGGGCGGCTGGTGGTCGAGACCGAGGGCGGCGGCACGGAGGCCGTCGCGGCCGGCGACATCGTCCACCTGCGGGCGGCCGACTGACCCGGCCGGGAAGCGTCCGAACCGGTCGGCTGCCGCGCGCACGGCCGGTTCGGGCGTGAGCCAGCACACACCTGTCGTATCGTGGAGCGCGATTCGTGGAGCGCGACGCGTGAAGGGTCATCCACGCGACAGATCGGCAGGACAGTGGGCAGGGAACGGGCAGGAGGCGGCCGGTGACCGTCGACGACGCGAACAACGGCGCCGGGGCCGAGCAGCCAGCCACGAATCCCACCTATCCCACGCCCCACCATGTCGTCGACCACACGGCCGAACCGACCGACGACCCCCTGGCGATCCGCCTCGAACAGCTCATCCTCGGCGCAGACCGCCGCTACACCCCGTTCCAGGCCGCCCGCACCGCCGGCGTCTCCATGGAGCTCGCCTCCCGCTTCTGGCGCGCCATGGGCTTCGCCGACATCGGCCAGGCCAAGGCCCTCACCGAGGCCGACGTGCTCGCGCTGCGCCGCCTCGCCGGTCTGGTCGAGGCCGGACTGCTCAGCGAGCCGATGGCCGTGCAGGTGGCCCGTTCCACCGGTCAGACCACCGCCCGGCTCGCCGAGTGGCAGATCGACTCCTTCCTGGAAGGCCTCACCGAACCGCCCGAGCCCGGCATGACCCGCACCGAGGTCACCTACCCGCTGGTCGAGCTGCTCCTGCCCGAACTGGAGGAGTTCCTGATCTACGTGTGGCGCCGCCAGCTCGCCGCCGCCACCGGCCGGGTCGTGCAGGCCGCCGACGACGAGGAGATGGTCGACCGGCGGCTCGCGGTCGGCTTCGCCGACCTCGTCGGCTTCACCCGGCTCACCCGGCGCCTGGAGGAGGAGGAGCTCGGCGAGCTCGTGGAGGCCTTCGAGACCACCTGCGCCGACCTGGTCGCCGCGCACGGCGGCCGGCTCATCAAGACCCTCGGCGACGAGGTGCTCTACTGCGCCGACGACGCCGGCACCGCCGCCGAGATCGGCCTCCGGCTCATCGAGACCCTCAGCCACGACGAGACCATGCCGGCGCTGCGCGTCGGCCTCTCCTTCGGCACCGTGACGACCCGGATGGGCGACGTCTTCGGCACCACCGTCAACCTGGCCAGCCGGCTCACCTCGATAGCGCCCAAGGACGCCGTCCTGGTCGACAGCGCCCTCGCCGAGGAGCTCACCAGGACCGGCGAGGCGCCCGTCTCCGAGACGAAGGCGGCCGAGGAGGCCGCCCACGCCGAGAAGGAGGGCGAGCAGCCTCCGACGTACCGCTTCGCGCTCCAGCCGATGTGGCAGCGCCCGGTGCGCGGACTCGGCGTCGTGGAGCCCTGGCTGCTGAGCCGCCGTCCGACCTAGCCGGGGCCCGTCCGGCCGATCAGGGCCGGGCCCGCGGCGCCCGGCACGCCGCCCGGCCGCGCTGCCGACGTGCCTGGACGGCTCCGCGCTGCCGACGTGCCCGGACGGCCACGCGCTGTCGACGTGCCCGGGCGGCTCCGCCACGAAGGCGCTCCGGCGCCTTGCCGTGCACCGTGCCGGATGCCGCGGCCCATCCGGCCCCGATCCGCCGGGCAGGCCCTAGGATCTCCGGTGAACAGCCGTTAACACCCGTTAACAGGCGTCGACCGGGAGGGCCCTCAGCATGTCCGAGCAGCGTTTTGGTGAGTTCGTGGTGGTCCGCAAGGAGGGGGCCGGGCACGTCGCCGAGCTCGTCCTCGACCGGCCCAAGGCGATGAACGCGGTCTCCTCGGAGATGGCCCGCTCGCTCGGTGCCGCCTGCGACGCCCTGGCCGCCGACCCTTCCGTACGGGTCACCGTGCTGACCTCGTCCAACGACCGCGCCTTCTGCGTCGGCGCCGACCTCAAGGAGCGCAACTCCTTCAGCGACGCCGAGCTCGTGCGGCAGCGGCCGGTCGCCCGGGCGGCGTACACCGGCGTCCTGGAGCTGCCCATGCCGACCGTCGCCGCCGTGCACGGCTTCGCCCTCGGTGGCGGCTTCGAGCTGGCCCTGGCCTGTGACGTCATCGTGGCCGACGCGACCGCCGTGGTCGGGCTCCCGGAGGTCTCCGTGGGCGTGATCCCCGGCGGCGGCGGTACGCAGCTGCTGCCGCGCCGCGTGGGCGCGGCGCGCGCCGCCGAGCTGGTCTTCACGGCCCGCCGGGTGGAGGCCGCCGAGGCCCGTGAGCTCGGTCTGGTCGACCTCCTGGAGGACGACGCACGGACGGCCGCCCTGGAGCTGGCCGGCCGGATCGCCGCCAACTCGCCGGTCGGCCTGCGCGCCGCCAAGAAGGCCATGCGCCTCGGTCAGGGGCTGGACCTGCGGGCGGGCCTGGAGGTCGAGGACGCGGCCTGGCGGTCGGTGGCCTTCTCGGGCGACCGGGCGGAGGGCGTGGCGGCCTTCAACGAGAAGCGGAAGCCGGAGTGGCCGGGCGAGTAGCCGCGCGCCGTCGGCGAGGGGCGCCGACGGGGATGCCGTATCGGGAATGCCGTATCCGAACCATCCCCATTCTCACTATGTGTAACTTTCTGTGACGTCCCGGAAGGGAAAACCGATCAAACCTCCCTAAGCTGGAGGAATGGGTGAGGACGTGCGGTTGCGGGCCGTAGTGGCGCTGGCGCAGGCGATGGCGGCGGCGCACACCCCGCGCGAGTTCTGGCGGGCCGCGGCGCTGGGCGCCTGCGAGGCGCTCGGCGGCAGCTTCGCGGCGCTCTCCGTCTGGGAGCGGGACCACGGCCGCCTGAAGGTCCTGGTGAACGCCGGGGAGCGGGCGCCGGGGGAGGAGGAGTTCCCGGACTCCGAGACGTACCCCGTCCACCAGTTCCCGGAGATCACCGAGTTCCTGCACGAGCAGTGGGCGGGCGGCGGCGAGCCAGACGCCTGGGTCGAGACCGCGGCCGACCGGGTCCCGACCGGCCGGGTCACCGGCCTGCGGCGGCGCGGGCGCGGCTGCTGCGTGGTCGCGCCGATCGTGCTGCACGGGCGGGCCTGGGGCGAGCTGTACGTGGCCAGGCCGGCCGGGGCGGTGTCCTTCCGCCGGGACGAAGCCGACTTCGCGACCGTGCTCGCGGCGGTCGTCGCGGCGGGGATCGCCCAGGCCGAGCGCCTGGAGGAGGTCCGCAAGCTCGCCTTCACCGACCCGCTGACCGGGCTCGCCAACCGTCGGGCCGTCGACACCCGGCTCGACCAGGCGATCGAGCGCTACCGGGTCGACGGCTCCGTGGTGAGCCTGATGGTGTGCGACCTGAACGGCCTGAAGCACGTCAACGACACTCACGGGCACGCGGTCGGTGACCGGCTGCTGGAACGGTTCGGCTCCGTTCTGTCACGGTGCGGGGCGATGCTCCCGGGCGCGCTCGCGGCCCGGCTCGGAGGTGACGAGTTCTGTCTGCTCACGGTCGGACCGACCGCCGACGAGGTGGTGGCGGTCGCGGAGGAGCTGTGCGTGCGGGCCGCGGAGCTGGAGCTCGGAGAGGGCGTCGCGTGCGGGGTCGCCTCGACCGGTGACCCGATCGGCCCGCTGAAGTCGGCCCGCCGTCTCTTCCGTCTCGCCGACGCGGCCCAGTACCAGGCCAAGGCCGCCCGTTCGGCGAAGCCCGTGGTGGCGGGGCGCGACGGCGCGGTCATCCGCCTCGCCGACGCCCCGCCCGGCGCCCGTGACCGCCGCCGCTTCCGCGACGCCCCGCCGTTGTAGGGACGGGCGTGGCCGCCCGGAGGTGACAACTCGGTGGCGGACGGAGTCGAGGTGCACCACGATGCGTCCGTGGATTCGGAAGAGCGTGGCAACGAAGCGGCGGTGACGCGGTGGACCCCCGCCACCGTCTATCCCGACATGTGGGTCGACCCGGACGACGACCCGCGCGAGACCGAGGTCGAGACGGTCGACGAACGCGGCTCCCTGCTGGAGAGCCTGCGCTACTTCCGTCTCACCGTGGAGATGAAGTGCGGGGGCCTGGACGCCGAACAGATGGCCCGGCGCTCCGTACCGCCGTCCACGATGTCCCTGCTCGGGCTGGTGCGGCACATGGCCGAGGACGAGCGGCACTTCCGCCGGATGGCCGGCGAGGACTCGCCCAGGATCTACCGGACCGCCGAAGACCGCGACGGCGACTGGAACGGCGCGACCGCCGACCCTGCGCTCGTGGCGGACGCGTGGCACCGCTGGCGGACCGAGAGGGAACTGACCGACCGTTTCATCGCAGGTCACGCCGACCTCGGCACGCGGACCGGGGAGGCCCCGCTCCGCGAGATCCTGGTGGCCCAGATCGCCGAGTACGCGCGGCACTGCGGGCACGCCGACCTCCTGCGCGAGCGGATCGACGGCCGAGTGGGCCAGTGACTGCACCCCGGCGCCCCACCCTCACGGGACGGGACTGACAGGGGAACAGGCGGGGCAGAGCGTCTCGCCCCCGACCGGCCGGAACAGCATCGGCTGCAGGTGCTCGCCCTCGCACTCCCGGGCGGCGGCCAGCCGCGCCGAGAGGCGGGTCCGGGAGGGAGGCTCGGGCGGCGGGGGTACGGGGCTCACGGGCGGGACCTCCCGGAGCAGGTACCGTACGAGCCCGCCGGGCCGGTGCACGGGCGTGCCGTCGCCGGGCAGACCGCGTAGGACGTGGGCCCGGATGTCGGCGGCGCTGTGGCCGGCGGCCAGCCAGCGGGCGGCGAGCCCGGCCAACTCGGGCCGCATACCAGGCGGGATGTGCCGGAGGGCGGGCGAGAGGGCCGACAGCGCACCGGCGAGAGCGTGGGCCTCTGCGGGGATGTCCGGCGGGGGCGCGTACGGCTCGGGTACGGCCTGCTCCGACGTATCCGGCTCGGGCGCGCTCTGCCCGCGCAGGTACGGCGCGGATGGAGGGTGGGAAGTGTCTTCGACACGGTCTTTCTCGGGATGACCGTCGGTGGACCGGGGTGTCGGATCACCGACGGCCGGAATCCCCGGACCCGGTACGGGCATCCGCCCGAACAGCTTGGCGGCCTCGGCCGCACTCAACGGCAGGTTGGAGACGAGCTGTTGGGTCACCCAACGCCCACCGGGCCCTTGCACCCGCCGCTCGTGGACGAACCCCTCCTCCTTCAGCTGCCGCTTCGCCCGGGTGAACGCGCATGCCCCGATCCGGGCACGTTCGGCGGAGCGCGACAGCGACTCCCGTGCGCCGTCGGGCAGTGAAAGCTGCCAGGTCAGAAGCCGTACGGCGTCTGAGCTGAGGCGCGGGTGCCGGATGATCTCGTGGGAGAACTGGGTGTAGCCGCACGAGGGCGCGATAAAGTTCCTGTACATCACGGTGGACTGGCTTCCACTAGTGGTCGAGGCCCTCGCGGATGGGTGCAACCATCGCGGGGGCCGTTTTGCGTGAACCGTACCGCACGGAGAGTGATGGCGCGGATGCGGCGAGTGAATATGCCCCTTGCGAGTGAAGGGCCGTCTCTACGGGCCGAGTTGCTCTCCCGGTCCAGCCGCGCGGTCTGAGCGCCGACGGCGACGGTCGGCCCGACCCGCTCGAACCGGGTCGCCCGTGCGCCCCGGCATCGTCGCCTGCGACGTACCCCGAGGTGGGCCGCCACTTCTTCGCCGACCGGGGCCGCTGCCCAGGACCGGACCGCACCGCTCGCGCAGACTGGGAACGAGAGCCTCACGCCGGCCATCTAGTGACATGGCGCTCTTCAGTCCGTAGGGTGCTGAATATGGATATGCAGACTGTCGTCCTTGGGACGTCCGGCACCACCCCGCAGGACGTCATCGACGTCGCCCGCCACGGCGCGCGCGTCGAGCTGTCATCCGAGGCCGTCCAGGCGCTGGCCGCCGCCCGCGCCACCGTGGACGCGCTCGCCGCCAAGCCGGAGCCGGTCTACGGCGTCTCCACCGGCTTTGGCGCCCTCGCCACCCGGCACATCGGCCATGAGCTGCGCACCCAGCTCCAGCGCAACATCGTCCGCTCGCACGCCGCCGGCATGGGCCCGCGCGTCGAGCGCGAGGTCGTGCGTGCGCTGATGTTCCTGCGCCTCAAGACCGTGTGCTCCGGTCACACCGGTGTCCGCCCCGAGGTCGCCCAGACCATGGCCGACCTGCTCAACGCCGGGATCACCCCCGTCGTCCACGAATACGGCTCGCTCGGCTGCTCCGGCGACCTCGCCCCGCTCTCCCACTGCGCCCTGGCGCTCATGGGCGAGGGCGACGCCGAGGGCCCCGACGGTGCGGTCAAGCCGGCCGGCGAGCTGCTCGCCGCCGCCGGCATCGAGCCCGTCGAGCTCCGCGAGAAGGAGGGCCTGGCCCTCCTCAACGGCACCGACGGCATGCTCGGCATGCTGATCATGGCCCTCGCCGACCTCGACAACCTCTACAAGTCGGCCGACGTCACCGCCGCGCTCTCCCTCGAGGCCCTCCTCGGCACCGAGAAGGTCCTCGAGCCCGAGCTGCACGCCATCCGCCCGCACCCGGGCCAGGCCGCCTCCGCCGCCAACATGCTGGCCGTCCTCAAGGGCTCCGAGCTCACCGGCCACTACCAGAGCGGCGAGGCCCCGCGCGTCCAGGACGCCTACTCGGTGCGCTGCGCCCCGCAGGTGGCCGGCGCCGGCCGCGACACCATGGCCCACGCCCTGACCGTCGCCGAGCGCGAGCTCGCCGCCGCCGTCGACAACCCGGTCGTCCTCGGCGACGGCACGGTCCGCTCCAACGGCAACTTCCACGGCGCCCCGGTCGCGTACGTCCTCGACTTCCTCGCGATCGCCGCCGCCGACCTCGGCTCCATCGCCGAGCGCCGCACCGACCGGCTCCTCGACAAGAACCGCTCGCACGGCCTGCCGCCGTTCCTCGCCGACGACGCCGGCGTCGACTCCGGCCTGATGATCGCCCAGTACACGCAGGCCGCCCTGGTCAGCGAGATGAAGCGGCTCGCCGTCCCGGCCTCCGCCGACTCCATCCCGTCCTCGGCCATGCAGGAGGACCACGTCTCCATGGGCTGGTCCGCCGCCCGCAAGCTGCGCACGGCGATCGACAACCTCAACCGGATCATCGCCGTCGAGCTCTACGCCGCCACCCGGGGCATCGAGCTCCGCCACGGCCTGAGCCCGGCGCCCGCCTCCGCCGCCGCCATCGCGGCCCTCCGCGCCGCCGGTGTCGAGGGTCCCGGGCCGGATCGTTTCCTCGCCCCCGACCTGGCCGCCGCCGACGCCTTCGTGCGCGAGGGCCGACTGGTCGCCGCCGTCGAGCCGGTCACCGGCCCCCTCGCGTAACCCGCGACACGGCGCGAGGGCCGCTCCCGGACTCCGGGGGCGGCCCTTTCCGCGTCTCCCGCGGACGTCAGGAGGCCCGGCCCCCGCGGCGCATCGCCAGGGTCACGAAGCCCGCGCCCACGCCCAGGAACAGCGTCCCCCCGAGCACGTACGGCGTGGTGTCGACGCCGCCGGTCTCCGCGAGCCGCCCGTCGTCCTGGGGCTCCGTCACGACCGACGGGGAGTGGTCCGCTCTGCCCTGGTCGCCGGTGGCGTTCGCGGACGGCACGAACCACAGCGCGCAGAGCAGGGTCCCCGCGGCAGTGGCGGTGAGCAGCGGGCGTCGGGCGACGGACACGAGTTTCTGATCCCCCTTGCGGAAACCGCGAATTGGTAGGTGGGGCGATGCTACGGAACACAGCGGGTCGCAGGAAAGCCGAGGCCTCCCGGCGCTCTACGCTCCGCCCATGAGCACTTCCGAGACATCTCGCTATGTACGCCTTCGGGTCGATCTGGTCCTGGAGGTCGACGGACCCGCCGAGCTGGCCGAGGCCGCCGTCGGCCGGATCGACGCCGACGAGTTCATGCCGGAGGAGGAGCGGGTGCACGCCCGCGCCGCCGTCGCCGAGGACAGCGCGGAGGCGCTGGCCTACCTCGTCGAGCCCTTCGACCTGGTCACCACCGTCCCCGGCGTCGAGATGGTGCAGGCCTCCTGGAGCACCGAGGAGATCGAGTACGACCCCGATGCGATGGAGTGGGAGCTCGACGACGAAGATAATGGGCGGGAAGACGACGAGGAAGAGCGCACCTGAGCCCACGACCCCCCGCCAGGAGGGCCTCGGGGCGGAGTCGTCCCGGGGCCCTCTCCCGTGCCGGGAAGGACCCGGGAACCGCTCGCTCCGCCGGTGCGTGTCGATCAGTGGTGTTCCCCACAAACCCCCCGGTGACGGAACCGGAGGGTCGGCATGGGCGTTTCAGTGGGAAGTGGCAGGTAATCGGCGACGATGGAGAAGCGTGTGATGACGTACGGCAAGCGCCGTAAGAGCCTGGCGGCGGCCGCCGCGGTGCTCGGCGGCGTGCTGGTGCTCTCGGCGTGCAGCGACAGCGACAAGGGCGGCGCCGCCGACGCCTCGCAGCAGTCACAGGCCCAGGTCGACGAGGCCGCCGCGCAGAAGACCTCCAAGGCGCAGATCACCATCTCGCCGAAGAACGGCTCCCAGAACGCCTCGATCAACGACGACGCCAAGGTCACCGTCGCCGACGGCAAGCTCACCGAGGTCACCATGACCTCCGCCGAGGGCGAGACCGTCAAGGGTGAGATAGCCGCGGACGGCCTCAGCTGGAAGCCGAGCGGCCAGCTCAAGCGCGGCACCGTCTACAAGATCGCCGCGACCGCCAAGGACGCCGGCGGCCTTGAGGCACACGAGAACGCCTCCTTCACCACCGTGTCGAAGGCCAACAGCTTCATCGGCAACTTCACGCCGGAGGACGGCTCCACCGTCGGCGTCGGCATGCCCGTCTCGATCACCTTCAACAAGTCGATCACCGACAAGAAGGCCGTCCAGGGCGGCATCTCGGTGACCTCCAGCTCCGGCCAGGAGGTCGTCGGCCACTGGTTCAACGCGCAGCGGATCGACTTCCGTCCCGAGAAGTACTGGACCGAGGGCTCGACCGTCACCATGAAGCTGGACCTCGACGGAGTCGAGGGCGCCAACGGCGTCTTCGGCGTCCAGAAGAAGACGGTCACCTTCAAGATCGGCCGCAACCAGGTCTCCGTCGTCGACGTGTCCGCCAAGACCATGACGGTCAAGCAGGACGGCCGCACGATCAAGACCATCCCGATCTCGGCGGGCTCCCCGGAGAACACCACCTACAACGGTGAGATGGTGATCTCCGAGAAGTTCAAGGAGACCCGGATGAACGGCGCCACCGTCGGCTTCACCGACTCCGACGGCAAGGGCGAGTACGACATCAAGGACGTGCCGCACGCCATGCGCCTGTCCACCTCGGGCACCTTCATCCACGGCAACTACTGGGGCTCGCGCTCCATCTTCGGCAGCGTCAACACCAGCCACGGCTGCGTGGGCCTCGCCGACGTCAAGGGCGCCGGCGACCCCAACCAGCAGGCCGCCTGGTTCTTCGACCACTCGATCATCGGTGACGTGGTCGTCGTCAAGAACTCCAAGGACAAGACGATCGCTCCCGACAACGGCCTCAACGGCTGGAACATGAGCTGGTCGGAGTGGAAGGCCGGCTCCGCCGCCTGACCGACGGTCCGCACCCGTGCGAACGGCCCCCTCGCCCGAAGGCGAGGGGGCCGTTCCGCTTCCGGGGCCGCGTCCCGGGGGCGCGCCCGCAGTCCGTGCGGGCCCCGCCGGCGTTCGGGCGGGGCCGCGCCGGCGGTCCGTGCGGGGCTCCGTCCACCGTCCGTGAGGGGCGGCCCCCGCCGGTCCGTGCGGAGCCGCGCCGGCCGTCCGCGGCGGGCTACGGCCGTGCGTCCGCCGGCTCGTCCACGCCCCACTGCGCGAGCAGCCGCAGCGCGTCCGCCGACGGCGAGCCCGGCTCCGCGTGGTACGTCACCAGGACCAGGTCCGGGTCGTCGCCGGACACCCTCAGGGACTCGTACGCCAGCGTCATCTCGCCCACCAGCGGATGCCGCAGCCGCTTCGTGCCGTGCCCCTTGTCGGTCACCGTGTGCGCCGCCCAGAGCGAGCGGAACTGCTCGCTCCTGACCGACAGTTCGCCCACCAGGGACAGCAGCTCCTGATCGTCCGGATACATGCCGGCGTACAGCCGCAGCACGCTCACGACCTCGGTCGCCTTGCACTCCCAGTCGACGTACAGATCGCGCGCGTTCGCGTCGAGGAAGATCATCCGGGCCATGTTCCGCTCGCGCGGCTCCCAGGCCTCGAAGTCGCCGAGCAGCGCCCGCGCCATCCGGTTCCACGCCAGGATGTCGCCCCGCCGCCCCAGGACGAAGGCCGGCACGCCCTCCATGGCGTCGAGGAGATGCGCGAGGCCCGGCCGCACCTTCTGGGGGCGGGTGATCGCCGCCCGCTGCCGCTTCTTCACGGTCGGCTTCGCCAGGTGCGTCAGATGCGCCCGCTCGGTGTCGCTGAGCCGAAGCGCCCGCGCGATCGCGTCAAGGACCTCCATGGACACGTTCTTGCCGTTGCCCTGTTCGAGGCGCGTGTAGTACGCCACGGACACCCCGGCCAGCTGCGCCAGCTCCTCGCGGCGCAGGCCCGGCACCCGGCGGTGGCGCCCGAACTCGGGCAGGCCCACGTCCTGCGGCTTCAGGCGTGCCCGGCGGGTCCGGAGGAATTCGCTGAGTTCGGCACTGAGGTCCATACCTCCCCAGTATTCCCGGTCCGGCGCGGCACCGGACGTACGTTCCTGACCCTGCCAGTGGTAGGAACACCGGTCGTAGGCAGAGCAGGGGGCTGGGTACGTCCGGATCCGTCCGGCAGGCTTTCAGCCATGACCACGACGACCGTCTCCGCCATCGCCGCACCCGCCCCCGACGCCCCGCTGGAGCGCACCACCGTCCCGCGCCGTGCCGTCGGGGAGCACGACGTCCTCATCGAGATCAAGTACGCCGGCATCTGCCACTCCGACATCCACCAGGCCCACAACGGCTGGGGCGAGGGCATCTTCCCGATGGTCCCCGGCCACGAGATCGCCGGCATCGTCACCGAGGTCGGCCCCGGCGTCACGAAGCACCAGGTCGGCGACCGCGTCGGCGTCGGCTGCTTCGTCGACTCCTGCCGTGAGTGCGAGTACTGCCGCCAGGGCCTGGAGCAGTACTGCGTCAAGGGCATGACCGGCACGTACAACGCCCTCGACAAGAACGGGGAGCCGACCTACGGCGGCTACTCCACCCACATCGTCGTCGACGAGAACTACACCCTGCGCATCCCCGAGGGCGTCCCGCTCGACGCCGCCGCCCCGCTGCTGTGCGCCGGCATCACCCTCTACTCCCCGCTGGCCCACTGGCAGGCCGGCCCCGGCAAGAAGGTCGCGATCGTCGGCCTGGGCGGCCTCGGCCACATGGGCGTCAAGATCGCCCACGCGCTCGGCGCCGAGGTGACCGTCCTCAGCCAGTCCCTGAAGAAGCAGGAGGACGCCCTCGAGCTGGGCGCCGACCACTACTACGCCACCAGCGACCCGGAGACCTTCGCGGCCCTGCGCGGCAGCTTCGACCTGGTGATCTCCACGGTCTCGGCGCCGCTGGACTTCGACGCCTACCTGAGCCTCGTCAAGACCGACGGCGCGCTGGTGAACGTCGGCGCCCCGGAGGAGCCGGTCAAGGTCGGTCTGTTCTCCCTCATCGGCGGCCGCAAGACGCTGGCCGGTTCGATGATCGGCGGCATCAAGGAGACCCAGGAGATGCTGGACTTCTGCGCCGCGCACGGCCTGGGCGCCGAGATCGAGCTGATCACCGCCGACCAGGTCAACGAGGCCTACGCGCGGGTCGAGGCGTCCGACGTGCGCTACCGCTTCGTGATCGACGCGTCGACGATCTGATCACCGGCCGGGCGGTCCAAGGCCGCCCGGCCTTGGACCGGGCGCCCGGCCCTCGACCGACCGCCCCGGCCTTCGACCGACCGCCCGGCCTTCGACCAGCGGTCCGGCCGACCGGCGTGCCGGGGCATGACGTCGGGGGTAATCGACCCGCAGGGCATGCCCCGGCACGCTGTTCCCATGACCGCATACGCCATCGGAAACCTGCACCCGAAGCCCGTCCTCGACGAGGAGGTCTTCGACTACATGGAGCGCATCCAGGACACCCTCGACCCCTTCGGCGGCCGCTTCCTGGTGCACGGCGCCCCCGCCCGCGAGGTCCGCGAGGGCGCGTGGCCCGGCGCCGTCGTCATCATCGGCTTCCCGAGCCTCGCGGACGCCCGCGCCTGGTACGACTCCGAGCCCTACCAGGCCCTGATCCCGCTCCGCACCCGGCACATGCACGGCGACGTCCTGCTGATCGACGGAGTCCCCGAGGGGTACGAGGCCGCCGCCACCGCGGCGGCCCTGCGCGCGGCCACGTACTGAGGAACCGTCAGTCGATCTTGTCGCAGAGGGCGTCGGTCGAGCCGGACAGCATGGTCAGCGTCTTGTACCCGGTGGGCGAGACGTCCAGCGTGTAGATGCCGTCCACCGTGTACAGGCCGCGGGCGACATTGCCGCCGCCCTCGCCGAAGCCCGCGAGGATCGGTCCCGCCACGTACCAGCGCTGAGAGCGGTCCGGCCGGACCTCGACCAGCGCACGGCCGCTCGCGTCCGCGTCGTACGAGGCGCCGGTCGCGGAGTTGACGACCCGGACCACCAGATCGCCCTTGTACTCCACCACCTTCGTGCCGTCCGCGTAGGTCGCGACCGTGCGCTTCACGACCTCGTCGACCACCGGCGCGCCCCGGACGGCGAAGTCGCAGCGCGCACCGGCCGGGTAGGACCAGGCGGGGGAGGGCGCGGGCTCCCAGCCGCCGACGGGATCCTGGGCGGCCGCGGGGGCCGCCGTGGCGAGCAGGGCGGCTCCGGCCGCCGCGAGCGGGACGAGCGTGCGTCGCATGGGAACTCCTTGGTGGGAGGGATGGTCGGGTCTTCGGCGCTTCGCCGCGCCGTCGTCGCTCACCCTCCCGGCGCGCTCTGACCACATCCTGACCACGCCCCGCACCCGCAGGTCAGCCGCGCGCGGCCCGGCGCGCCCGCTTCACCTCCTCGGCGATCGCCCAGCCGTCCGCCACCGGCCCCAGGTGCCCGAGCTTCTCGGGGTTGACCACGGTGTGGATCGACCGGACGTGCCCGTCGACCATGTCGAGCGTCCAGGTGGTGAGCACCTTGCCGTCGCGGTCGCGGAAGACGGCACCCGGCCGGCCGTTCACCTCGTGGGTCTCCAGGGTCACCGCGATGCTGTCGAGCGCGCCGATGTACGAGGCGAGCAGGCGGGACACCTTGTCGGCGCCGACGATGACGCGGGCCAGCTGAGGTGCCTTGCCGCCGCCGTCCCCGACCAGTTGGGCGTCGGCGGACAGCAGCTCGCGCAGCTCCTCGACCTCGCCCTCCCGCAGCGCCTGGAAGAAGCGGGCCGCGAGCTCCTCCCGCTCCGCACGGTCCGCCTCGTAGCGGGGGCGGCCCTCCTGCATGTGCTTGCGCGCCCGTACGGCGAGCTGGCGGCAGGCCGCCTCCGAGCGCCCGACCGCCGCGGCGACGTCGGGGAAGCCGAAGGCGAACACCTCCCGCAGCACGAAGACGGCGCGCTCCAGCGGGCTGAGGCGTTCGAGCAGCAGCAGGGCCGCCATCGACACCGAGTCGGCCAGCTCCGCCGCTCGCTCCGGGTCCTCGTACGGGTCGGAGAGCAGCGGCTCGGGCAGCCACTGCCCGACGTACTCCTCCCGCCGGACCCGCGCCGAGCGCAGCACGTCGATGGAGATCCGGGTGACGGTCGCCGACAGGAAGGCCTTCGGCGAGACCGGGCGGGTCGAGGACGCCGCGTAGCGCAGCCAGGTCTCCTGGACCGCGTCCTCGGCCTCGCTCACGCTGCCGAGGATCCGGTACGAGATCGAGAACAGCAGCGGCCGCAGTTCCTGGAACTCCTCGGTCTTCTCCGCGTCCCTCTGGTTCACGCCAGCTCCTCCTCGAATCCCTGCCGCCACGACGGGTGCCGCAGCTGCCAGCCCCACTCCGCTCTGGCCTTCGCGTTGGAGAAGCCGCGCCCCTCCGTCATCATGATCACCGCAAGATCGCCCGCGAGCAGGCGAACGGACCATCTGGGCAGCCGCAGGGGCCGTGCCGCACCCGCGCACGCGGCGAGGTGCGGCAGCCACTCGCTCGCCGGGGCCGGTTCGTCGTCGACGATGTTGAACACCCCCCGCGCCCTCCGTTCCACGGCGAGCACGGTCGCGTCCGCCGCGTCGTCCAGGTGCACCCACGAGGTGTGGCCGGTACCGCCACCGGTGAGCGGCAGCCGCCTCCCGCGCACCAGCCCGACCTGGGCGACGACGGCGCCCGGCCCGTAGAGGCAGCCGTAGCGCAGGGCCGCGCCGCCGTACGCGAGGACCGCCTCCTCGACATGGCGGACGGCGACCATGCCGGGGAACGCCGGAGTCCCCTCGTACAGGTCGAGCGGGTCCTCCTCGGTCTTCACCCAGCCGCCCCGGCGGATCCCGTTCCAGGAGGCGAGGCTCTGCGCGACGACGTGCGGCACCCCGATCGCCTCGGCGGCGGCCAAGAGGTGGTCCGTGCCCTCGGTGCGCAGCCGGATCGTGGTCCCGGGCAGACGGTCCGGACGTCCGATGCCGGGCTTCCCCCGGAGCGTCGCCGGGAGCGCGGTCATCTGGTGCACGATCACGTCCGGCCGCGCCCTGCCCACCGCCTCACCGACCGACATCGCGTCGAGCCCGTCCATCAGCACGCCCCGCGCGCCGAGCCGGGCGGCCACGGCGAGCCCGGCCCCGCTCGTCGTCGTCGCCGTCACGCGGTGCCCACGCGCCACGAGCCGCGGGACGAGCCGTCGCCCCAGCGCCCCGGTCCCGCCCGCCACGAACACCCGCATGATCATCACCATCCCGCCGGGAGGACCTCTCCCCTCAGGGGACGAGACGGCGGAGCGGCCTGTGACACGGGTGCCGCGCGGCTCCGATCCCGCCTACGCTCCCGGCCCATGGACTTCCGCCTCCTCGGCCCCTTCGAGGCCCGCCACCAGGGGATACGCGTCGAGCTCGGCACCCGCCGCCAGGAACGGTGCCTGCTGGCGATCCTGCTGCTCGACGCGGGCCGGGTCGTGCCCGTGCCCCGGATCGCCGACCTGCTGTGGAACGGCGCCCCGCCCGCCTCCGCGCGCGCCACGGTGCACACCTACGTCGGCCGGGTCCGGGCCGCCCTCAGGCCGTACGGCGTGACCGTGACCACCCGGCACGACGGCTACGCGGTCGACCTGGCCGAATACACCGTGGACGTGCGCGAGTTCCTCGATCTCGCCGGCCAGGCCGCGGTGGCCGGCGACCCCGGCGAACAGGTGCGCTGCTACGACCGGGCGCTCGCCCTCTGGCGCGGCCCGCTGCTCGACGGCACCGTCGACGCGACCCTGCGCGACCGGCTCGGCGGACGGCTCGCCGAACTGCGCCGCACCGCCCTGGAACAACGCGCCGAGACCCAGCTCACCATGGGCCTGCACACCCGCGTCCTCGCCGACCTCGGCCCGCTCGCCACCGAACTCCCCGGCAGGGAACGGCTGACGGCCGCCCTCATGACCGCCCTCTACCGGGCCGGCCGGCAGGCCGAGGCACTGGAACTCTTCCGCACCACCCGCCACCACCTCGTCACCGAACTCGGCATCGACCCCGGCCCCGCCCTCACCACCCTCCACGACCGCATCCTGGCCGGCGACCCCCGCCTGGACCGCCCCCCGGCCCCGCTCTACGCGGTCCGCGTCCGCGACCAGTGGCTCCCCTGGACCACCAGCGGCCATCCGGCCCTGGAGTTCTGCAACACCTACGCCGGCTGGCACCACAGCCCCGAGGTCCCCGGCTCCGACTGGCTCCGCGGCTACGAGACCCTCGCCGTCTGGGCCGGCCACCACGACCTGGCCGACGTCCCCCTCGTGGACCACCTCCTCAAGGAGGCCGCCGCCCGCCCCGAGGCGGCCGCCACCGCCCTCGCCGAGGCCAAGGCCTTCCGCGCCGCCCTCTACGCCTGCCTCACCGACCCGGCCGACACCCGCGCCTTCCGCACGGTCGCCGCCGTCGCCCAGCAGGCCGCCCGCGCCGCCGTCCTCACCCTCGGCCCCGACGGTCTGGCCCAATGGCGCCTCGCCCCCTCCGCGGGCCTCGACCTCCCCCTGCACGCCACCGCCCGCGCCGCCGCCGATCTCCTCACCGACCCCCGCCGCCTCACCCTGCGCGCCTGCCCGAGCGCCGACTGCGGCTGGCTCTTCCTCGACGAGTCCGGCCGCCGCCGCTGGTGCTCGCTGGCGACGTGCGGAGAGGGGCGGGCGGACCGGAACTGACAGCACGCCGCCCTGAATTCCGTGGCCCCGTTCCCGCAGCACGGCTTAGGCTCCGCGCAGCTCCGCCGCACACCGCGGCGGCCGAGGAGGGGAACGAGCGCACGTGCGCACGAGGAGATTCGCGGGGGTGGCGGCGACGGTCACGATCGCCGCGTCGCTGTCCGTCCTGACCGTTCCGGGCAGCGCGCTGGCCGACAGCGCCCATGTCCTGCCCGTGTCGTCGCACCGGCAGACCGTCGCCGACGGCACGCACCGGCAGGTGTACAGCAGCGCGCCGGGCAACGACGCCGTGGTCGTCAGCGATTTCGACGGCCGGCTCATCACGACCATCGAGCACCTCGAGGGTGCTTGGGGGCTGGCCCTGTCCGGCGACGAGAAGACGCTGTACGTCGCCCTGCCCGAGGCGGACGCCATCGCCGCCGTCGACACCACCACGCTGAGCGAGACACGTCGGTTCGCCATCGGCGGGGTCGGCGAACCGGAGAACCTGGCCGTCGCCGGGGGCAAGCTGTGGTTCTCCCACGGCGACACCGGCAACGGCGGCATCGGCTCGATCAGCATCGGGGCACCGGAGCCGACGGTGGACCTCGGCGACGTGCCCCCCGGGACCTGGTACGGGCAGCCGCTGCTCAGGGCCGCCTCGGCCGACAGCGACCGGCTCGTGGCCGGCGAGACCGAGGTGTCGCCCGGCGCGCTGAGGGTCTACGACGTCGGCTCGGGCCTCGCGCGGGAGACCGCGTACAACGAGGCCCCCGGAGGGACGGTGCAGGACATGGCCGTCACGCCGGACGGCCGGAGCGTCGTCACCGCCGCCACGGCGCCCGAGTACCACCAGGAGTTCCGGCTCTCGGACCTCACCGAGGTCCACCGCTACGAAACCGGCGTCTACCCCATCACGGTGGCCGTCGCCCCCGACGGCACCGTTGCCGCGGGCATCGGGCTCGGTGAGGAGAAGGACGTCTGGGTGTACCGACCCGGCGCGACCACTCCGGTCCAGACCGTCGACCTGTCCAGCGGCTACTACCCCGAGCTGGTGCCCCAGTCGCTCGCCTGGGCACCTGACAAGAGCCGGCTGTTCGCCGTGCGGTTCACCATGGACTCCCAGGTGATCCTGGACGTCGTCGAGGACCCCGACAAGGCGCCGGGCACGCTTGCCGTGGACGCCCCTGCCACCGCTCTCGTCGGCAGGGAGTTCACGATGCGCGGCACCCTGAGCTCGTCACTGCCCTACGGGGCCGGTACCACCGTCGTCGTGAAGCGCGACGGCGTGCCCGTGGCGGCCCCGGCCGTCGCCGCCGACGGGACCTTCGCCGTCACCGACCGCCCGACGCGGCTCGGCACCTCGGCGTACACGGTGACCTACGCCGGGGACGCGGACCACGTCGCGGCGAGCACCGTCGCCACCGTCGAGGTCGTTCACTGACAGGAGCACCGGGAGCCGGGCCGTTCCCCGCGCGGACGGGGGACGGCTCCGGCTCGCGCCGCCCGTCGGCGCGGGCCGCCGCCGACCCCGCGCGCCCTACTCCGCCTTCGCCACCCCGATCGGGCACGAGACGCCCGTCCCGCCGATGCCGCAGTAGCCCGCCGGGTTCTTGTCCAGGTACTGCTGGTGGTAGGCCTCGGCCGGGTAGAAGGCGCGGTCCTCGGCCGGGAGGATCTCGGTGCTGATCGTGCCGTAGCCGGAGCCGGTCAGGACCTGCTGGTAGGCCGCGCGGGAGGCCTCGGCGGTGGTGGCCTGCTCGGGCGAGTGGGTGTAGACGGCCGAGCGGTACTGGGTGCCGACGTCGTTGCCCTGGCGGAAGCCCTGGGTCGG
The DNA here is from genome assembly GCF_040680975.1 of Streptomyces sp. NPDC051921. NCBI lineage: Bacteria > Bacillati > Actinomycetota > Actinomycetes > Kitasatosporales > Streptomycetaceae > Streptomyces > Streptomyces sp. NPDC051921. The sequence goes on along the minus strand of NZ_JBFAXU010000024.1, from coordinate 128,517 downwards.
GTCGTGGGACTCCCAGAAGAGCTTCAGGAGGCGCTCGTACGAGACCTTCGACGGGTCGAAGACCACGCGGACGACCTCGGTGTGGCCGGTGAGGCCCGAGCAGACCTCCTCGTAGTGCGGGTTCTCCGTGTAGCCGCCCTGGTAGCCGACCAGGGTCGTGTACACGCCCTCGGTCTGCCAGAACTTGCGCTCGGCGCCCCAGAAGCAGCCCAGGGCGAAGTCAGCGATCTCCAGGCCCTCCGGGTACGGGCCGAGGAGCGGGGTGCCGAGGACCGTGTGGCGCTCGGGGACCGGGAACTCGGGCTCGGGGCGCCCGCGCAGGGCCTGGTCGGGAGTGGGGAGGACGGGGGTGCGGGACAGGAACATGCTGCATCTCTCCTCGACGGTGGGCTCTCGCCACAACGCTCCCCGCCCCCCGGGGATTCCCTACCGCAGCAGCGTCGCCGGGCTGCCGCCGTTGGACTCGTAGCCGGCCACCGCCAGGTTCCGGCACGCCGTGTACGCGGCCGCCGGGTCCTCGGTCAGCGTCCACGGCAGCGCGCCCACGTACCCGTCGACGTGCACGAGCAGCGCCATCGCCTCGCCCCAGCGCTCCGCGCCGATCAGGAAGGACACCAGCAGATGGCGTACGTGCGCGAGCATCGGGTCGTCCGGCCGCGCCGAGTGCGCCGCGTACAGGGCGCCGGAGACGGCCTTGGTGACCACGGCCGTGCGGTGGAAGTCCACGCCGACCACGATCTCCGGCTGGTTCTCGAAGACGGCGAACAAGGGCAGCGCGGCCAGCAGCGAACCCTGTGGGGCGCGGGCCGCGGCCGTCGTCGCGAAGTGGTCGGCCTCCTCGCGCGAGCCGTGCCACTTCTCGCACCAGTAGTGCAGGGCCGCCAGGTGCGCCCCCATGTGCGCGGGCGCGCGGTCGATGACCTTCGCCCACAGCAGGTCGAACTCCTCGTGGGCGTAACCGAGTCCACGGGCCACGGCCAGCTCGGAGATGTACGGCACGGGGTCGCCCGGGGCGAGCAGCGCCGCCTCCTCGCACGCCTTGCGCGCCTCCTCCAGGATGACCCGGAAGTCGTCGCTCCCAGCTGTCGAGGACCGCCAGGCCTGCTGCACCAGGAACTCCGCGTACACCTGGGCGCCGCCGGCGTCCTTCGGCGCCTCGGCCTTCCACGAGCGCAGCCACGCGCCGCCCACGCCCGGCCGCTCGGCCAGCTCCAGGGAGGCGGCGCCCGCGAAGGCCTGGACCCGCTGCCAGCGCGTCTCCCCCTCCTTCTCGGTGCCCTTCAACAGCTGCGCGGCGGCCCGCCAGTCCTGGGTCGCCTGCACGACGTCGAGCACGTCGAGCAGATCGCGGTCCGGCCCCGGCAGCCGTACGTCCTGCTCCTCCTGGCGCACGAATCCGTACGCCTCGGGATCCGCCGCGTCGGGGGTGCCGGGTGCCACCTGCCGGATGCCGCCGCCGCGCCGGCGGAACACCAAGGGGCCCAGGACGCCGACGATCAGCCCGAGCGCGATCAGGAACCAGAGAATCTCCATGTGTCCATTGTCCAGGACACCGGGGAACGCCTGCTGAGACGTGGGGCGGCGACCGGGCCCCCACGGGACTACGCTCCTGCCTCATGAGCGACCAGCACACCCACCAGAGCTTCGAGACCCGCGCCATCCACGCGGGCAACACCGCAGACCCGCTGACCGGCGCGGTCGTCCCGCCCATCTACCAGGTGTCCACCTACAAGCAGGACGGCGTGGGCGGGCTGCGCGGCGGCTACGAGTACAGCCGCAGCGCCAACCCCACCCGGACCGCGCTGGAGGAGAACCTGGCGGCCCTGGAGGGCGGCCGCCGCGGCCTCGCCTTCGCCTCCGGCCTCGCCGCCGAGGACTGCCTGCTGCGCACCCTCCTCGTCCCCGGCGACCACGTCGTCATCCCCAACGACGCCTACGGCGGCACCTTCCGTCTCTTCGCCAAGGTCGTCGAGCGCTGGGGCGTGGACTTCTCCGTCGCGAACACCTCGGACATCGAGTCCGTGCGCGGCGCCCTCAACGAGCGCACCAAGCTGATCTGGGTCGAGACCCCGTCGAACCCGCTGCTCGGCATCACCGACATCGAGGCCGTCGCGGGCGTCGCCCGCCAGGCCGGGGTGAAGCTGGTCGTCGACAACACCTTCGCCTCGCCCTACCTGCAGCAGCCGCTGTCGCTCGGCGCGGACGTCGTCGTGCACTCGCTCACCAAGTACATGGGCGGCCACTCCGACGTCGTCGGCGGTGCCCTGGTGACGGCCGACGCGGAGCTCGGCGAGGAACTGGCCTACCACCAGAACGCGATGGGCGCCGTCGCCGGCCCCTTCGACTCCTGGATCGTGCTGCGCGGCATCAAGACCCTCGCCGTCCGCATGGACCGGCACAGCGAGAACGCCGGCAAGATCGTCGAGATGCTCACCCAGCACCCGAAGGTCACCCAGGTCCTCTACCCGGGCCTGCCGGAGCACCCGGGGCACGAGATCGCGGCCAAGCAGATGCGGTCCTTCGGCGGCATGATCTCGTTCCGCGTGCAGGGCGGCGAGGAGGCGGCCGTCGAGGTCTGCAACCGCGCCAAGCTGTTCACCCTGGGCGAGTCCCTCGGCGGCGTCGAGTCGCTGATCGAGCACCCGGGCCGGATGACGCACGCGAGCGTCGCGGGCTCGGCCCTGGAGGTCCCGGCCGACCTGGTCCGCCTCTCCGTCGGCATCGAGAACGTGGACGACCTGCTCGCGGACCTGCGCGAGGCGCTGGGCTAGGACGCCCCCCGGGCCGGGTCCTCCCCGTGGGGGCCCGGCCCCGGCCGCCTTCCGGCCGGCCTCACCAGCCTTCGAGCGGTGGCGTCGTCCCCGCGGGCGGCACCTCCCAGGGCCGCACGACCGAGGCCCACACGACGAAGGCGACGACCGCGGCCGCGAGCAGCGCCCACCCGATCCGCCGGACCACCCGGTCCCGGTGCAGCAGCCGGGTGCCCCGCTCGACGGCCCGCGCGGCGAGGTCGCCGGGCACGTGCGGATGCGGGGTGTCCATCATCCGGCGGACCTCGTCCTCCTTGTGCTCGTGGCGGTTCACGAGGCCGCCCGCAGGGCGCTCACGGAGCGGGCGCAGACGGCCCGGATCCGCTCCTCGGGCAGGCCGAGCAGGGCGCCGGTCTGCTCCTCGGCCACCCCCTCGTACAGCCGGAGCACCACGACGAGGCGTTCCTGCGGGGTGAGCGCGGAGAGCACGCCGCCGCGGCCGCGGTGGTAGCGCCAGGCGGTGCGGGCGAAGCGGGTGGCGAGGTCGGCGCGGGTGACGTCGTACGGGTCCTCGCCGCGCAGCCGGTCCCAGTGGGCGTAGGTGTGGGCGAGGGCGGCCGTCAGCAGGGCCTGGGCGAGCGGGTTGCGGTGCGCGGGCTCGGTGGTGAGCAGGGTCGCCGCATGCAGCAGCCGGCCCGACGCCCCGGCCACGAACGCGTTGAACTCCCGGGTGCGAGCGGTGTTTTCGCCATGGTGGCCATGATTCGACTCGCGCACGTCCTCATATGAGGACAGCGCGCGCCGCTGGTCAAGACCCGTGCCGGAGACCCCGGGTCACGACTTGGGCGCGGCCTCGTCCGGCGTCACGGGCAGCCCCGACTGGCGTGCCGAGAGGGCCGAGTTGAAGCGGGTGAGCAGGGTGCAGAACGACTCGCGCTCGGCGGGCGTCCAGCCGTCCGTGACCTCCGCCATCAGCTGGCGCCGCGAGGTGCGGACCTCCTCCAGGCGGGCCTGGCCGCGGGGGGAGAGCTGGAGGACGACGGCCCGGCCGTCCTCGGGGTGCGAGGTCCGCTTGACCAGGCCGGTGTCGACGAGAGGCGCGACCTGGCGGGTGACCGTGGAGGAGTCGATGCCCATGCCGGCGGCGAGCGCCTTGACGCCCATCGGGCCTTCCTGGTCGAGCCGGTTGAGCAGCAGGTACGCGGCGCGGTCCATGGAGTTGCGGAGCTGCCCGGTGCCGCCGAGCCGGGTCTGCTCGGCCCGTCTCGCGAAGACGGCCACCTGGTGCTGGAGGGCGTCGAGGAGACCGGGGTCAAGCTCAGTCGTCATGTCCTGAGATGTGGGCATGGCTGTGGTGGCTCTCTCGTGCGGTGGGCAATTGGTGGGGGACAGAGTACGCGGACCGGCCCGGGTCCGTACCGGCGCTGCGCGAACCCGATGCGAACCCGGAACCGACGGGGGTCCGGTCCGGGCGGCGCGCCGTCGCTCCGGCGGCCGGGGCCCCTGTGAGCTGCGAGACTTGCGGTCATGAGCTTCCGTACGCCAGACCCCTTGCACCGCCTCATGCTCGACGACGTGCGGGGGGCGCAGAGGATGCTCGCCGGGGTGGCCCGGGTGACCCCCATGGAGGGCAGCCGGCACCTGTCCTCGATGGTGGCGGCGCCGGTCCACCTCAAGTGCGAGAACCTGCAGCGGACCGGCTCGTTCAAGCTGCGCGGCGCGTACGTGCGGATCGCGGGGCTGCGGCCCGAGCAGCGCGCGGCCGGCGTGGTCGCGGCCTCGGCGGGCAACCACGCGCAGGGCGTGGCGCTGGCCTCCGCGCTGCTCGGGGTGCACGCGACGGTCTTCATGCCGGTGGGCGCGCCGCTGCCGAAGGTGGCGGCCACCCGCGAGTACGGGGCGGAGGTGCGGCTGCACGGGCACGTCGTGGACGAGACGCTCGCGGCGGCCGAGGAGTACGCGCGGGAGACCGGCGCGGTCTTCATCCATCCCTTCGACCACGTCGACATCATCGCGGGCCAGGGCACGGTCGGCCTGGAGATCCTGGAGCAGTGCCCGGAGGTGCGCACGATCCTGGTGGGGGTCGGCGGCGGCGGCCTGGCGGCGGGGATCGGGCTCGCGGTGAAGTCGGTGCGCCCCGACGTGCGGGTGATCGGCGTGCAGGCGGAGGGCGCGGCCGCGTACCCGCCCTCGCTCGCGGCGGGGCACCCGGTGGCGATCGACTCGCCGGTGACGATGGCGGACGGCATCAAGGTGGGGCGGCCGGGCGACGTGCCGTTCGCGATCGTGCGGGAGTACGTGGACGAGGTCCGCACCGTCACGGAGGACGCGCTCTCCTCGGCGCTGCTGCTCTGCCTGGAGCGGGCGAAGCTGGTGGTGGAGCCGGCCGGGGCGAGTCCGGTCGCGGCGCTGCTCGCGGACCCGGAGGCGTTCCGGGGCCGGGGGCCGGTGGTGGCGGTGCTTTCCGGCGGGAACGTCGACCCGCTCCTGATGCAGCGGGTCCTGCGGCACGGCATGGCGGCCGGCGGGCGCTATCTGAGCCTGCGGCTGAAGGTCACGGACCGGCCGGGCACGCTCGCGACGCTGCTCGCGGTGCTCACCGTGGTGGACGCGAACGTGCTCGACGTGAGTCACGTGCGGACGGATCCGCGGCTGGGGCTGACGGAGGCGGAGGTCGAGCTGCACCTGGAGACGAAGGGCCCGGAGCACTGCGAGGAGGTCGCGGAGGCGCTGCGGGACGCCGGGTACACGGTGCTGGGCTGAGAGCCGTGCGGTTGGACAGCCGTGTGGGGTCGGGAGTCGTGCGGGGTCGGGAGTCGTGCGGGCCGAGAGCCGTGCGGGGCCGAGAGGCGCCGTCCCCCGGTGGCGCGAACCGGTTGTGTGTCGCGATGTATCGCGTTAGTGTGTGGCCGTGGTCACGGAACGCCGGGCGAGGTGTGTCCGGCCTCTCTAGACTTGTCCGGAAACGCCCGAAACTGCTGGGAGAACCCACATGCCAGGCGCGATCCACGCCGAAGGTCTGGTGAAGACCTTCGGCGACGTACGAGCTCTGGACGGCGTGGACCTCGACGTCCCCGAGGGCACCGTCCTGGGCCTCCTCGGCCCTAACGGCGCCGGGAAGACCACCACCGTCCGTGTGCTCACCACCCTCATCACACCCGACAGCGGCCGCGCCTCCGTGGCGGGGATCGACGTGCTCGAGCACCCCGACGAGGTGCGCCGCTCCATCGGTCTGTCGGGCCAGTTCGCCGCCGTCGACGAGTATCTGACCGGCCGTGAGAACCTGCAGATGGTCGGCCGGCTCTACCAGATGGACGCGCGCAGCGCGAAGGCCCGCGCGAGCGAGCTCCTGGAGCGCTTCGGCCTGGCGGACGCCGCCGACCGCACCGCCAAGACCTACTCCGGCGGCATGCGCCGCCGCCTGGACCTCGCCGCGGCCCTCGTGGTCTCGCCACCCGTCATGTTCATGGACGAGCCCACCACGGGCCTCGACCCCCGCAACCGCCAGGCGCTGTGGGAGGTCATCCAGGAGCTCGTCGCCGGCGGCACCACCCTGCTCCTCACCACGCAGTATCTGGAGGAGGCCGACCACCTGGCCCACGACATCTGCGTCGTCGACCACGGCAAGGTGATCGCCCGCGGCACCTCCGACGCGCTCAAGGCCCAGACCGGCGGCGAGCGCGTCGAAGTCGTCGTCCACGAACGCCAGATGATCCCGCCCGCCCGCGAGGTCCTGCACCGCTACGGGATGCCCGGCCAGGGCGACGTCAGCGTCGAGGACCACACGCGCAAGCTGACCGTCCCGGTCGCCGGTGGAGCCAAGCTCCTCGCCGAGGTGATCCGCGACCTGGACGCCGTCGGCGTCGAGATCGACGACATCGGACTGCGCCGCCCGACCCTCGACGACGTCTTCCTGTCGCTCACGGGCCACACGGCCGAGCGGGCGGAGGACGAGAACGGCGAGGGGCCGCCGAAGGACCCGCGGGGCCGGCGCGCGAAGGCGAAGGGGCAGGAGGGGCCCGAGGCGCGGGAGCAGCGGGAGACGGGCGCCGAGGACCCGGAGCAGGCCAAGGAGGCGGCGACATGACCACCCTGACCGACGCCGTCACCCGGCGCAGGAGGCGCGGCGCCATCGCCCAGTCGATCGGCGACTCGCTGGTCGTCACCAAGCGCAACCTCATCCGGATGAGCCGCATCCCGGAGATGGTCATCTTCGGGCTCATCCAGCCGGTGATGTTCGTGATCCTCTTCACGTACGTCTTCGGCGGCTCCATGCAGATCGGCAACTCCACCGACCCGGACGTCTACAAGAACTTCCTGATGGCCGGCATCTTCGCCCAGACCGTCACCTTCGCCACGGCCGGCGCGGGCGCGGGCATCGCCGACGACATGCACAAGGGCCTCATCGACCGCTTCCGCTCCCTCCCGATGGCCCGCGGCGCGGTCCTCACCGGGCGCACCCTGGCCGACCTCGTCCAGACCGCGCTGACGCTGACCGTCCTCGCGCTCGTCGCCCTCCTCGTCGGCTGGCGTCCCGGCTACGCGGCGCCGACCAACTTCGCCAAGATCATGGCCGGCTTCGGCCTGCTCCTCCTCCTGGGATACGCCTTCACCTGGATCGGCGCGCTCATCGGCCTCTCCGTCCGCACGCCGGAGGCGGCCACGTCGGGCGGGCTGATCTGGCTGTTCCCGGTCACGTTCATCTCGAACGCCTTCGTGGACAGCAGCAACCTGCCCGGCTGGCTCCAGCCCATCGCGGAGTGGAACCCGTTCAGCGCCACGGTGCAGGCCTGCCGCAAACTCTTCGGCGACCCGGGCCTGTCCCCGTCCGACGCGTGGCCGATGCAGTACCCGGTGTGGGCGTCGCTGATCTACTCGGTCCTGATCGTCGTCATCTTCCGGACGCTGTCGGTACGGAAGTACCGGTCGGCCACGGCGTGAGGCGTGCGCCCCGGCCGCATGCCCCGACCCGGACCACGGGTCAGGGCATGTAGCCGGAGATGACGAGGTCGTCGAAGGGGAGGAACACGGCCCCTCCGGCGACCAGCGCTTCGTACGGGATCAACTGGTCGTCGTCGACGCCCTCGGGGAGGGCGGCGTCACGCTCCTCGGTGTCCCGGTCGCCCACCGGCCCGGTCGCGGCGAAGGACTGGGTCTCGTTCTTGCCCGCGACCAGTACCCGGTCGCCCGCGAAGTAGACCAGGCTCGGCGGGTTGTCGAAGAGGTCCCCCGTCCTCGTGCGCCTCAACTGGCGTCCGCTCTCGAGGTCGTACGTGACCACGCTGCGGCGGTTGCCCTCCTCGGCGATCACGGCCACCGTCCCGCTCCCGCTCACCGCCGGACCGGCCGCGATCGTCAGGTCCGCGCCCAGTGTGCGCTTCGGTCGCAGGGTCCCGGCGTCGAGGACGGGCACGCCGCCGTCGCGTGAGGTCTGGCAGAGCACGGACTCCTCGTGCACGACCATGGTGGCGCACTGCACGCCGTCGGCTCCCCGGGCGGTTTCCTCGCCCGTCGCCGCGTCGAGGGCCACCGGCACGACGCCGTCGACCGGCACGTACACCCGGCCTCCGGCGGCGACCACCTGCTCGGGGATGCCGTCGAGTTCGTGCCGCCACAGTTCCTTGCCCGCGCCCTTGCCGTCCAGCTTCACGGCCGTGAGGAGTCCCCGGCCGTCGGCGGCCCGGTTGACGTAGCTGGAGTAGAGGACGCCGCCGTGCAGGTCGGAGCCCTTCTGCGCCCAGTCGGCCCCGGGCGCGGGGATCCGGCCGCGCTCCTTGCCGTCCGCGACCCCGTAGGCCGTCACCCCGTCGCGGCCCGTGACGTACGCGGTGTCCCCGACGACGGCCGGGTACCCGGGCGAGGAGAGGACGCCGAAGTCGTCGGCGTTCTGCCGGGCCGGCGCCGACCACAACTTCTTCCCGTCCGCCGCGTTCAGGCCGAGGGCCGCGCCCCCGCTGCCGGTGCACACGAGCACCTTGGGCGTGAGCGCACAGGCGTCGATCCCGGTGTCGATCCTGGTGGTCCAGGGCGACCAGCCCGCCGGCCGCGACGCCCGGTCCGTCCCCGCCTTCCCGAAGTCGCCCGGACGACCCTCGCCGCCGTACGGCAGGACGACCTGGCTGAGCGTCTTCGGCGCGGCGGGACCGGACGCCGAGCGGGAGGGGGTCCCCGAGGGGCCTTGCCCCGCCGAACCCCGCTTCCCGTCCTGTCGGTCGACGATCACGACACCCGCCGTCGCCACGACCGCCACCGCCACGGCGGCGGCGACGATCCGCCCCCACGGGCGGCGTCGCGGCTCGGGCTCCGAGGGGGCGGCCGACGGCAGGTGGCCCGCCGCCGTGGGGGAGTACGGCACCACCGGCGCCAGCGTCGGCAGGTCCGCCACGCCCGCGCCCGACGCCGCGGCCTCGCCGATCCGGCGCGCCGCGTCCCCGTACTCGGCGAGGAGCGACAACACGCCCGCGGGCCAGGGGAAGACCTCCGGCGCACCCCCGCCGTCCAGCAGCTCCACCAGTTCCGCCGTCGACGGCCGCTCCGCCGGATCGAGCCGCAGGCACCGCTCGACGACCGGCCGCAACTCCTCGGGCACACCCGAGAGTTCGGCCTCGGCCCGGCTGATCCGGTAGATCACCGCCGCCATCTCGTCGTCCTGGAACGGCCCCCGCCCGCTCGCCGCGAACGCGAGCACCGCGCCCAGACAGAAGACGTCGGACGCGGGCACGACCGCCCGGCTGCCGACCAGATGCTCCGGAGACATGAAGCCGGGCGAACCGACCACCAGTCCCGTCGACGTCAGCGCCGTCGCCTCGAAGGCCTGCGCGATGCCGAAGTCGATCAGCTTCGGCCCGGTCGCCCCGAGCAGTACGTTCGCCGGCTTCAGGTCCCGGTGCAGCACCTCCGCCCCGTGTACCGCCTGCAACGCCCGTGCCAGCGTGGCCCCGAGGGCCCGCACCGTCGCGACCGGCAGCGCCCCGGCCCGGACGACCGCCTCGGCGAGGGACGGCCCCGGCACGTACTCGGTCGCCAGCCACGGCGAGGGCGCGTCTGCGTCCGCGTCGACGAGCTGGGCCGCGTACGGGCTGCGGACCGCCCGTGCCGCCGTGATCTCGCGCCGGAAGCGGGTCCGGAAGTCCCCGTCGACCTCCAGGTCCTCGCGCACGGTCTTCACGGCGACCATCCGGTACGGATCGGCCGTCGGCGTGTCCGCCCGGCAGGCCAGATGGACCTCGCCCATGCCGCCCGCGCCGAGCCGGGCGAGCAGCCGGTAGGGGCCGACGAGCCGCGGCGGCCCGGTGGGCAGTGCTTCCAGCACGTAAAAGTCCTCTCAGCGCGTCACTTGGGCAGCTCTACGGAGACGACGGCGCCCTTGTCGTAGACGACGTAGGCGATCCCGCCGACGGGCAGGACCTCGGGCTGCCGGACCATGCGTTCGTAGATGATTCCGTAGTCCGGGTCGCGGGCGTCCTCCTCGGCCCGCGGGCCGGGCGCGCCCCGTACCGGGGTCACCTTCAGGTCGCCGGGCTTGCCGTCCGGCCCGAGCCGCAGGGTGTGGAGGGCAGCGTAGTCGGCGTACACCACCTGGTCGCCGGCGAGCAGGGGCGCAGACCACTTCTGCGCGAGACCGGAGGGCGTGGGCCTGGAGGCGTACGAGGCGAGCTCGCGGCCGTCCTTCGGGTCGGTGACCCTCAGCGTGCCGTCCGAGCCGCCGGTGCGGATGCCGCTCGGTTCGGTGGTCCACTTCAGCTCGAAGGTGACGGCGGCCTTCGGCGTGACCACGTCGGGCGTCAGCTTCCCGACGGGGACGGGCAGACTGCCCTTCGAGGCGAGGGTGGCCGCGTCCAGGAGCCGGAGCTGCGGCTGCTCGCCGTTCCTGTGCGGGACGGTCACGCAGAACGCCGAGGTGCCGACCACCTTCACCGTCTCGCAGTCGCGTGCCTCCCGGTCGGCCTGTCCACGCAGGGTGCCGGTCCTGGCGTCGTACGTGACGAGCCCGCCGTCGCTGAGCGCGTACACCTGCCCCGCGGCGTACGCGACCGGCTCGAAGCCCCGGAAGTCGGAATACGCGATCTCGTCGTTCGTGAGCTCCTTCGACCACAGCGTGCGCCCGTCGGCGAGGGAGTACGCGGCCATGGCGGCCTTGTACTCGCTGGCGCCACCCGCGGGCCGCGTCGCCGCGAACACGATGCCGTCGGCGACGATCGGCCTCGACCCGGTCCCCTGGGTGCCACGGATCAGGTCGCGCTTCTCCCAGCGGACCGCCCCGCTGCGGACGTCGCGCACCTGGAGCTTCCCGTCCCCGGCGAGGACCACGACCGCGTCGTGGACCGTCGGCCGCGTGGCGTCGTCGGTGATCCAGGGGCGGCCGTGGTCGGTCATGTAGCTCCTGCCGCCCCGCTTGCCCCCCTTGAGCCCCGCCTCCCACAACTTCTTCCCGCTCGCCGGATCCAGCGCCTCGTACCACCCGTCCGTCGTCCGGCACACCAGCGCCTTCTCGTTGCCCGAGCAGCCGAACGCCGGCGCCGTCAGCTTCGCCTGCCACGGCTTCCAGCCGGCCGGCCGCTGGGCGGCGCTCTGGGGGACGATCCCCGAGGCGTCGGCGAGGCCGCGGTCGTCGACGCCGGGGATGCGGGGGCCGGCCGGCGGGGCGGCCGTCGTCGGCTGCTTCGGGTCGGCCGGCTGCGGCCACAGCAGGTACGCGCCGAGGCCGCCGCCCAGGACCGCGAGGGCCACCACCGCGGCGATCAGCGCCCGGCGCCGCCGCTTCGGGGCGGGCGCCGCAGGCGCGGGCGCGGGGGCGATCGTCGGCGCGAAGTGCAGGCCGGGCGGGCCTGACGTCACCACGGGGGCGGGGGTCGCCGGGACCTCCAGGAGCGGGCCGCCCGCCGCCACCAGCTGGGCCAGCGCGCGGCCGTACTCGCCGATGTGGTCGAGGACCGGGCCCGGCCACGCCGGGAGGCGCCCGTCGGCGCCGCCCAGGAGGTCGGCAAGCGTCTGCGGGGCCGGGCGGGCGTCCGGGTCGAGCGCCAGGCACGCGGAGATCACGGCGCGCAGTTCCTCCGGGACCCGCTCCAGGTCCGCCTCCGCCTGCGAGACGCGGTAGAGGACGGCAGCGACCGGGCCGTCGCCGAAGGGGTCCTCGCCGGTCGCCGCGTAACAGAGGAGGGAGCCCAGGCAGAAGACGTCCGACGCCCCCGTCACCTTCCGCGCGCCCGCCACGTGCTCGGGGGACATGAACCCGGGCGTGCCGACCATCATGCCGGTCGCGGTCATCGTGGTGGCGCCCTGCGCCCGTGCGATGCCGAAGTCGATCAGGCGCGGCCCGTCGGCGGCGAGCATGACGTTGCCGGGCTTGAGGTCGCGGTGCAGGACCCCGGCCGTGTGCAGGTCGGCGAGGGCGCGGGCGATGCGCGCGCCGAGCGCACGCACCGTGGCGACGGGCAGCGGGCCGCCGCGCCGGACGGCCTGCGAGAGGCTGGGGCCGGGTACGTACGCGGTGGCCAGCCACGGCACCTCGGCGTCGGCGTCCCCGCCGACGGGCGCGGCGGCGTACGCGCTGTCCACGAGGCCGGCGACCTCGATCTCGCGGCGGAAGCGGTCGCGGAAGGCGGGGTCGCCCGCGACGTCGCGCCGTACGGTCTTGACGGCGAAGAACTCACCGGAGGCGTCGCGCCGGGCGAGGTACACCTCGCCCATGCCGCCGGCGCCGAGCCGGGCCAGGACCTCGTACGGTCCGATCCGTCGTGGAGTTCCCTCGCGCAGTGGTCCCAGCATCCGCCCCGTCCCCCTTCACCGGCCGATCCCGAAGATCATTGCATGGGCATGACGAAGGGCCGGCCCCTTTCGCGGGGTCCGGCCCTTCATCGCGCGCAAGGGTGCGCGGAGGACGACTCAGCCGGTGTACGGCTTCGCGCTGAGGATCTTCACCATGGCCATCTTGCCGTTCGGCAGCTCGTACTCCGCGTCGTCGCCGGCCTTCTTGCCGTTGACGCCGACGCCGAGCGGGGACTGCGGGGAGTACGTCTCGATGTCACCGCTCGCGTACTCGCGGGAGGCGAGCAGGAACGTCATCGTGTCGTCCTCGTCGCCGTCGAAGGCGATCGTCACGACCATGCCCGGCTCGACGACGCCGTCGTCCGCCGGGGCCTCGCCGACCTTGGCGTTCTGCAGGAGCTGCGTGAGCTGGCGGACCCGGAGCTCCTGCTTGCCCTGCTCCTCCTTGGCCGCGTGGTACCCGCCGTTCTCCCGCAGGTCGCCCTCCTCGCGCGCCGCGGCGATCTTGGCGGCGATCTCGGTACGCGCGGGACCAGACAGGTACTCAAGCTCGTCCTTGAGCTTGTTGTACGCCTCCTGGGTGAGCCAGGTGACGTTGTCGCTGGTCTGGGTCACAGGTGCTCCTCGTAGGTACTGGGAATACAAAGCATCGCCCTGCGCGAAAGGCTGCCTCTTCAGCATGCGCCTTTCGAGCGGGCGAAACCACGAGCCTAACAATGAGTGGCGAAAAGCGGGAGGACATAAACCACGGGATTCACGTCACCCCAGGTCACCGGGGTGACCCGCCGGGGCTCGTCCCGGGCTCCCTACCCACCGCTACCGGGCCGTACACCCGATGAGCTCGGCACTGGTGGCCCTCGCGGTGGTGCGGATCGTCCAGACCCGGTCGAGGCGGTCGCCCGGCTCGTCGATCCGGACGTCCTTGCGGCCCACCTCGGCCCCGTCCTCGGAACGCGAGCGCAGCGTGCAGACGCCCTTGGCGTCGGCGTCCTTGCGGATCTCCAGATGGACCTGGACCTCGCTGTCGCTCACCACGTCGAACTTGATCATCTCGGCGCTGATCTTGTTGTCGACGACGTAGTACCAGCCGAACCAGCCCATCACGACGAGGAGGGCCGCGCCGAGCGCGGCACCGACGATCTTCAACGTGCGATCGGCGCGCTCGTCCGCGGAGCGCCCGTAGCGCCCCTCGGGCAGGCCCTCGCGCACCGCGCTCATGATCGTTCCTCTCGCCGCAGGGGTGCCGGAATTTTTCCCACCCCCGATTCCGTCACTATAGAGACCTCCCTAGGCGACGAATCACTGAGGATGAGTCTTGACTGAGCAGCTGCGACTGATGGCCGTTCACGCCCACCCCGACGACGAGTCGAGCAAGGGCGCGGCGACGATGGCCAAGTATGTGTCCGAGGGGGTGGAGGTCCTTGTCGTGACCTGCACGGGCGGGGAACGCGGCTCCATCCTCAACCCGAAGCTCCAGGGCGACCCCTACATCGAGGCGAACATCCACGAGGTGCGCCGCAAGGAGATGGACGAGGCCCGCGAGATCCTCGGCGTCCAGCAGGAGTGGCTGGGCTTCGTCGACTCGGGCCTGCCGGAGGGCGACCCGCTGCCCCCGCTTCCCGAGGGCTGCTTCGCCCTGGAGGACGTGGACGCGGCCGCCGGCGAGCTGGTCCGCAAGATCCGCGCGTTCCGCCCCCAGGTCGTCACGACCTACGACGAGAACGGCGGCTACCCGCACCCGGACCACATCATGACCCACAAGATCACGATGGTGGCCTTCGACGGCGCGGCCGACACCGAGAAGTACCCGGAGGACGAGTTCGGCCCGGCCTTCCAGCCGCAGAAGCTCTACTACAACCAGGGCTTCAACCGCCCCCGCACCGAGGCCCTGCACCAGGCCCTGCTCGACCGGGGCCTGGAGTCCCCCTACGGGGACTGGCTGAAGCGCTGGGACGAGTTCGAGCGCAAGGAGCGCACGCTCACCACCTTCGTGCCCTGCTCGGAGTTCTTCGAGATCCGTGACAAGGCGCTGATCGCCCACCGCACCCAGATCGACCCCGACGGCGGCTGGTTCCGGGTGCCCATGGAGATCCAGAAGGAGGTCTGGCCGACCGAGGAGTACGAGCTCAGCAAGTCCCTCGTCGCCAGCAGCCTCCCCGAGAGCGACCTCTTCGCGGGCATCCGGGACAATGCCTAGCATGAGCGCACACCTGGCACTGACCCAGCTCGCCCCTCTCGCCGCCAAGGAGCTGGACGAGAACAAGGTGACCCCCGGCGTCCTCGGGTTCGTCGTCTTCGCCGTCCTGGCCCTGGCCGTCTGGGGTCTGATGAAGTCGATGAACCGCCACATGCACAAGATCGACTTCGCTGAGGCCCCGGACCCGGCCGCCGCCGGCGCCGCCCCCGAGGGCACGAAGAAGTAGCGGCGGCGCGCGTTCGGGCCCCGGGACCGCCCGGGGCCCGAACGCGCGCCGTCCGGGGCCGGTACGCGACCGGCGCCCGCCCTACGCCACCTCGACCGGCACGCCCAGCACCTCCCGCGCGTGCCGTCCCGGCACCATGCCCAGGGACCAGGCCGGCCAGTCGGCGTCGGGCGCGGTGCCGCGTTCCAGGACCAGGGCGTAGGCCTCCGCACAGTCCTCCAGCCGGGGATCGCGGGCCGGATGGCGGGACTCGGCCAGAGCCGCGAGCTCCTCGCGGGCGGCGGCCGCGTCCGGCAGCAGCGTGCAGCGGAGGAAGCGGGCCCAGTCGGAGCCCCTGCGGTCGCCGTACGAGCCGAAGAGCCGGTCCGCCTCCTCGCACAGCTCCCGGGCCTGGGCCACGCGGCCGTTGCCGGCGTCGACGATCGCCAGCTCCAGGCAGGTCCACGCCTCGCCGTGGGCCACCCCGATGCGGTGGAAGTCGGCCCGGGCGTCCATCAGGAGCTGACGGGCGAAGCCGGAGTTGCGCAGGTTGCCGGTCCGGGCGGCCCGCTGGTCGCGGGTGACCCGCCCCGCGTGATGGCGGGCGCATGCCAAACCGTAGACGTCGCGCATCCGCGAGAACATGCTCCGGGCCCGCTCCAGCTCCCGTACCGCCTGGTCCCGGTCACCCCGCTCCTCCAGCGCGTGCCCCAGGTAGTACAACGTCCAGGCCTCGCCCCGCGCGTCCTCCTGCTCCCGGTGCCGGGACAGCGCCTGCCGCAGCCCGTCCACCGCGGCCACCGCGTCCCCGTCGACCAGCCGCGCCCGGGCCAGCTGGGTCAGCGCCCACGCCTCGCCGCGGCCGTCGTGCGTGCGCCCGTACTGCTCGAGCGCCTGCCGCAGGTCCTCCTCCGCCCGCGCCACCTCGCCCGTCCGCAGCGACACCTGGCCGCGCTGGAAGTGCGCCCAGGCCTCGCCGTGCAGCGACTCGTGCTCCCGGTGCAGCGCCAGCGCCCGGTCGAGCAGCGCCAGCGCCTCCGCCAGATGCGACCGGTCCCGCTCGACCGCCGCCAGCGCGTGCAGGGTCCAGCCGCGGTCGGCCGCGAGCGACTCCGGCTCCTGCAGCGCCAGCGCCTCCCGCAGCCGGGCCGCCGCCTCCGCCAGATTGCCCTGGTGGTGCAGGGTGATCCCGAGCGAACAGAGCGCGAGCGCCGCGCCCGCGTCCTGGTGGGCCTCCTGGTAGAGCGAGACCACCGAGGTCAGCGTCGTCCGCGCCTTGTCCAGCTCGCCCAGTTGCCGGGCCGCGATACCCGTCCGCCACTGCACGGACCGGGACAGCAGGCCCTGCCCCACCGCGTCCGTCAGCTCGTTGATCTCGCCCAGCCGGTACAGGTCGCCGCGCAGCAGGCAGTAGTCGCAGAGCGCGCCGAGCAGATCGAGCACCGTCTGCTGGTCCACGCCCTCCGCGTGCCGCAGCGCCGCCGTGATGAAGCTGGACTCCTCGTCGAGCCAGCGCAGCGCCGCCTCCAGCGAACCGAAGCCGTGCCCGTCGAAGCGGGCGGCGCGGTTGACGCGGGTCGACATCTTGCCGTCCACCATCCGGATCACCGCGTCGGCGAGCTCCGCGTAGTTACGGATCAGGCGCTCCTGCGCCGCCGCCACCTCCGCGGTGTCCTCCTCCGCCAGCCGCGCCGCCGCGAAGCCCCGCACCGCGTCGTGCAGCCGGTACCGCTTCCCGCGCACGTGGTCGAGCAGCCCCGCCCGGGCCAGCTCCTCCAGCAGCCGCGCACCTTCGGCGCCCGGGCCGCCGAGCAGCGCCGCCGCCGCGGCCGCGCCCAGCGAGGCCCGCCCCGCGAGCGCGAGCCGGCGCAGCAGCCGCCGCTCGTCCTCGCCGAGCACCTGCGCGTAGCCGACCGCGAGCGCCCGCTCGACCGGACCGGCCTGCGCCCCGGCCGCCTCCAGGGACGCGCCGACCTCGGCCACGGTCCGCCCGCCGAGCAGCGCGCCCGCCGCGCGCAGCGCCAGCGGCAGACCCCCGCACAGCTCGCGCACCCGGTCGAGGCCCGCGCCGCCGGACACCCCCTCGACGCCCCTCACCGCGCCGAGCAGTTCCTCCGCCCCCGCGGCGTCCAACGCCGTCACCGGCAGCACGTGCACCGAGGCCGGCACGTCCGCGCCCAGGTCGAGCGGCTCCCGGCAGGTCACCAGGACCAGGCTGTCGGAACGTTCCGGCAGCAGCGTCCGCACCTGCTCCGCGTCCACCGCGTCGTCCAGGACCAGCGTCACCGCGAGCCCCGTCACATGCCGGTGGTACAGCTCGGAGAGACGCCGCACCTGCTGCTCCGCCGAGGCGCGCTCCCGGAACAGCAGCTGGTCGCGCGGCGCGCCCAGCCGGTTCAGCAGGTGCAGCAGCGCCTCCCGCGTCGTCAGCGGCTTCTCGCCCCGCGTGGCGCCGCCCCGCAGGTCCACCACGCACGCCCCGCGGAACTGGTCCCGCAGCGCGTGCGCCGCCCGTACCGCGAGCGTCGTGCGCCCCGAGCCGGCCGCTCCGGGCAGGAAGACCACCGTCGGCCGGGTCGTCGTCGCCGCCCGGCCCGCCTGCACCCACTGCGTGATCTGCGCCAGCTCCGCCCGCCGCCCCGCGAACGGGCCGTCCGGCTCCGGCAGATGCCCGAAGGACTGCTCCAGGACCGTACGCCGCCGGGCCGCCGCACTGCGGTCCATGCCCCGCAGCCGCTCCACCACCTTCTGCGGCGACTGCCCCGCCGTGCCGAGCAGCACCCGCTGCTGCTCCAGGAACGGGCGCACGCCCCGCACCTCCAGGGCCGTCAGCCAGCCCAGCCGCAACTGCTCGACCCCGCCGGGCCGGCCCGCCGCCCCGGCCCTGCGGTGCGCGGCCACCCGGCGTCCCGCCCCGGCCTTCAGTGCGGCCGCCGCGGCGCCGGCCACCGCGACGACGGCGCCCGCGCCGAACGCCGTGCCCGCCGCCGTACCGAGGGCCAGGTCGCCGCCGACCGCCGCGGCGGCCGCGACGGCGGTCACCACGGCGGGCGTCGTCAGATCGGCCGGCGCGTCCGGGCCGGCCTCCGCCGCCTCCACCGCCCGCAGGTAGGCCGCGTACTCCTCCGCCGCCGATTCCGCGATCGTGTCGAGCGCGGCCCGGCCGCGCGACAGGAGCGCCGCCGCGTCGAGGCGGCCCTCCGAGCGCCGTCCCTCTTCCTCGACGGCCCGTGCCAACAGCCGCTCGGCCTCAGCCCGGTGGCTGTCCCGCATCCGCGTTCCCCCTCCGCTCGCCGGCCGCTCCCCGGGACGCGCCTGGGGCGCGCTCCGGCTCGCTCCCGGCTCGAACAGTCCGGCCCCAAGTGTGCTGCGGGACGCGCGCCGACGCGAGGGATCGGCACCACGGGCCGGTGATCCCAAGGGATCCCGCCCGACCGGGCAACGCACCGAACGGCTGCCCGTCGACCGCCCGTCCGATGGCGTTCATGTGCCGAATACCGCGTCCGGGTGACGCCCCGGAACCAATCCTTCCCCGGGCAGTTGATCAGGACGCTTCGGTCAACGGAGCAGTTCCGGGCCATCGAGCTCAAGAAGGAAGACTCGTGATCAAGAAGGTTCTTGCTACCGCTGCTGTTGCGGCCACCGTCGCCGGCATGTCCGCGACCACGGCGATGGCGGCCGGTAACGACGGCGGCAGCGCCAACATCATCGGCAACCAGTCGAAGCAGTCCATCGGCAGCAACTCCACCGGTGGCTACATGAGCCCGAACTTCGGTCTCGTCAACGGTGGCGTCCTGCACTGCTTCGACGTCCAGAAGGTCGAGGCCCAGGTTCCGATCGGCGCCCTCATCGGTGTCCCGATCGCCGTCCAGGACGTCCTCGGCAACCCGATGTCGAACCAGACCTGCACCCAGAACTCCGTGCAGCAGAAGGGCGACGACGCGCTGTCGCACATCCTGGGCGAGGTCCTCTCCCAGAACGGCAACGTCGGCGGCTGATCTCCCCAGCCCCTCGGGCGGCCCCGTTCCTCGCAGAGCCAGTGCGAGGAACGGGGCCTTCCCCGTATCCGTGCCCCGTTCCCGCCCGGTCCACCCGTGGCGTACGGGCGGTGTTTCCCCCGACGCGACGATCCCGCGTGCGCGAGGGTGGAAGCATGCCGAACAGTCGTTCCGTAGTGCGGGCCGGTGCGTGGGGGCGGGGCATGCCCCGCCGACTCGCGCATGCCAGGCCCCCGCACCTCCGACCCCGGGGACACGACCTCGACGACCAGGAGCACGTGCTCGGGGCGGGTGGGCATGAGGTCGATGGTCTCTGCCCGGTGGACGATGACGTCCGGACGGCGGTTGGTGAGCGGAACGTCTTGCAAGCGGACGTCGAAGTCCGTGTCCGCGTTCCACCTCCTTAGAGGAGCCAAGGCAGGTCCCGTTCTGCTGCGCCCAGCCCACTGTTCCGAGATGCCGGGTCGCCCGACACTCAAGCAGGAGGAGTCGCCCACCACGTGATGGCTCACACGTGCAATTCGGCCACGTGAGGCGGGCGGGTCAGGGTTTCGCCGGTCGCGCGAGGCGCTGTGAGAGGGTGGGCGTATGAACCGGTTGGCTGGTACGACCTCGCCTTATCTGCTTCAGCACGCCGACAATCCGGTCGACTGGTGGCCGTGGGGACCCGACGCGTTCGAGGAAGCGAAACGGCGCGATGTACCCGTTCTGTTGTCGGTCGGATACTCCGCGTGTCATTGGTGCCACGTGATGGCCCACGAGTCCTTCGAGGACGAGACCACCGCGGCCCTGGTCAACGAGCACTTCGTGGCCGTCAAGGTCGACCGCGAGGAGCGCCCCGACGTCGACGCCGTCTACATGGAGGCCGTGCAGGCGGCCACCGGTCAGGGCGGCTGGCCGATGACCGTGTTCCTCACCCCGGACGCCGAGCCCTTCTACTTCGGCACGTACTTCCCGCCCGAGGCGAAGCACGGCATGCCGTCCTTCTCCGACGTCCTCGACGGCGTCTCCCGCGCCTGGACCGAGCGCCGCGACGAGGTCGGCGAGGTCGCCGGGAAGATCGTCAAGGATCTGTCGGCCCGCTCCCTCGCCTTCGGCGGCGACGGCGTCCCCGGCGAGGCCGAGCTCGCCCAGGCCCTGCTCGGCCTCACCCGCGAGTACGACGCCACCAGCGGCGGCTTCGGCGGCGCGCCCAAGTTCCCGCCGTCGATGGCACTGGAGTTCCTGCTGCGCCACCACGCCCGTACGGGGGCCGAGGGCGCGCTGCAGATGGCTGCCGACACCTGCGAGGCGATGGCCCGCGGCGGCATCTACGACCAGCTCGGCGGCGGCTTCGCCCGCTACGCGGTGGACCGCGCGTGGGTCGTGCCGCACTTCGAGAAGATGCTGTACGACAACGCCCTGCTGTGCCGGGTGTACGCGCACCTGTGGCGGGCCACCGGCAGCGACCTGGCCCGCCGGGTCGCCCTGGAGACCGCCGACTTCATGGTCCGCGAACTGCGCACCCCCGAGGGCGGGTTCGCCTCCGCGCTCGACGCCGACAGCGACGACGGAAGTGGCCGGCACGCCGAGGGCGCCTACTACGTGTGGACCCCCGCGCAGCTGGCCGCGGTCCTCGGCGAGGACGAGGCCCGCTACGCCGCCCGGTACTTCGGCGTCACCGAGGACGGCACCTTCGAGCACGGCTCCTCCGTGCTCCAGCTCCCGCAGGACGCCGGCGTCGCCGACGCCGAGAGGATCGCCTCGATCAAGCGGCGCCTGCTGGCCGCCCGGGACGAGCGCGAGCGCCCCGGCCGCGACGACAAGATCGTCGCCGCCTGGAACGGCCTCGCGATCGCCGCCCTCGCCGAGACCGGCGCCCTCCTCGACCGTCCCGACCTCGTCGACCGCGCCACCGAGGCGGCCGACCTGCTGGTCCGGCTCCACCTCGACGACTCCGCCCGGCTCACCCGTACCTCCAAGGACGGCCACGCGGGCGCCAACGCCGGGGTCCTGGAGGACTACGCCGACGTCGCCGAAGGCTTCCTCGCCCTCGCGTCCGTCACCGGCGAGGGCGTGTGGCTGGAGTTCGCCGGCTTCCTCCTCGACATCGTCCTCGACCAGTTCACCGCCGAGGGCGGCGCCCTCTACGACACCGCCCACGACGCCGAGCCGCTGATCCGCCGCCCCCAGGACCCCACCGACAACGCCACTCCCTCCGGCTGGACCGCCGCCGCCGGAGCGCTCCTCTCCTACGCGGCGCACACCGGTTCCGCACCGCACCGCAACGCCGCCGAGGCGGCCCTCGGCGTGGTCAAGGCGCTCGGGCCGCGCGCGCCCCGGTTCATCGGCTGGGGCCTCGCCGTCGCCGAGGCCCTGCTCGACGGGCCGCGCGAGGTCGCCGTGGTCGGCGCCCCCGACGACGAGGGCTTCCGCACCCTGCGCCGTACCGCCCTGCGGGCCGGCAGCCCGGGCGCGGTCCTCGCCGCCGGGCTGCCCGGCGGCGAGGAGTTCCCACTGCTCCGGGACCGTCCGCTGGTCGACGGCATGGCCACCGCCTACGTCTGCCGGCACTTCGTCTGCGACGCGCCGACGACGGACCCGGAACTGCTCGCCCGCAAGCTCGGCCGCTGACCGGCGGCGGGCGGGGAGGGGACTACGGGCACAGGGCCGAGTCCCCTCCGTAGGGTGCGTACTCGCCCAGCGGGGTGTGGCTCTGCGGGACGGGGCGGGCCTTCGGCAGGCCCTTGTCCTCCCGCAGGTGTGCGAAGACCTCGTCGGCGTACTCCTCGTCCCACGAGATCGTCGCGCCGACGCCGGGGATGAGCGGGTTGATGGTCTTGATCGGCACGGTGGCGAACTCCGTCTGCTCGGGCGTGAGGTTCCGCAGCCGTGCCGCGAGCTCCAGCAGCTCCGTCGTGCTGATGCCCCGCTCGACGTCCGCCGTCCCGCGCAGGGTCTCGATGAACCCGCCGAGCCGGTCCGTGCCCTCGAACAGGTCGGTGCGGATCGTGCGCATGGTGTTGACGATGAACCGTTGCTGCTTCTTGATCCGCCCGAAGTCCGCCTGTCCGTCCGCCTTCCGCGAGCGGACGTACTGGAGTGCCTCGCCGCCCGCGACCGTGCGGGTGCCCGGCGCGAGGTCGAGGCCGGTGCTGGGGTCCTTGAGGTGCCTCGTCGTGCAGATCGGCACGCCGTCGACGACGTTCACCGTGTCCATGAACCGGCGGAAGTCGATCTCGAGATAGCGGTCGACGGGAACCTTGGTCATCGCTTCCACCATCTCGATGGCGAAGGACGGCCCGCCCTCCTTCCAGGCCGCGTTGAGCTTCGCCTGGTGCGGGGGGAGCGTCTCGCCGGTGTGCCGGTCGAGGTGCTCGGGGAAGTCGCTGAGCGAGTCCCGGGGCAGGCTCACCACGCTCACCCGGTCGTTCCCGGCGGAGACGTGAACGAGCATCATCACGTCGGTGCAGCCGCAGTCCTTGTGGCCGAGGTGGTACTTCGTCCGTTCTTCCGGGGTGACCCCGGCCCGGGAGTCGATGCCGACGAGCAGGATGTTGAGGCCGCTCTGGGGCGAGGGCAGCGGATCCGGCGCCGCGGCGACCGCACCCGAGCCGAGGGCCACGAGCGCGGTGGTCAGAAGCAGCAGGCGACCTCTGCGGGAGCGGGGTCGGGGGACCGGTCGGGAGGAATTCATGCCGGAACGTTAATTCGGCCCATCTCGCACACAGGTACGCGACGCGACATGGACAGGCCGAATCACTCTCCTGCTGGCGCTGTGCCATGATGCCGGAACCCAGAGGAAGGAGCGAATATGGCGCCCGATCCCGGGAAATGGGAGCGGATGGCCTTCATTCCGAAGAGCCGATATGTGCCCGACCCGCCGCCCGCCGACAGGGAACCGTTTCCGGTCTATTCCCTGCTGGCCCATCAGTGGTTGCAGGCGGGACGGGCCGTTCCCGGCGTGCCGGACCGCGAGTGGGAGCGGCTCATGAGAACACCTATCTGGCCCCGTTGACCGGTGCGGGGCAATCCAATGGAGTGAAGAACGCCGTTGGCCAGATCGACCGGTTTCCTTTTCGTGGCAGGGTCGTTGTGAACTGTGCAGCGGAAGGCGGGGGCCCTGGCGCACCCGTGCATCACGAAAGCCGTGAATTCTCCTCCGCCGCAGAAAGGATCCAGACGAAATGAAGTGCAAGAAGGCTGCGGTCGCCGTCGCCGGTCTGTTCATGGCCCTGGGTGCCGCCGCCCCCGCGATGGCCGACTCGTACGCCGACGGTTTCGCCATCGGCTCGCCCGGCGTGCTCTCCGGCAACGTGGTCCAGGTTCCGATCCACGCCCCGATCAACGTCTGCGGCAACTCCGTGAACATCATCGGCATTCTGAACCCGACCGCGTTCAACACCTGCGTCAACGCCTGACGCTCCGGTGCTCCGACATCCGTCGGAAGGGGCCGGCCCCGGGAAGTGACCACCACGCTCCCGGGGCCGGCCTCCGCCGTGTCAGGGGGCCGCGGCGGTCACCCGCTCCTCGCCCGACCGCGGACGGACGGGCGCCGCCCCGCGCCCGGGGGCCCGCAGCCGTTGCCGCACCCCCTTCACCAGCCTCCCGGCCGTGTAGCCCGCGCCGAACACGAAGCGCATCGAGGGCCCGTACGAGGGCGCCGTGAGCAGTCCGGCGAGGAAGAGCCCCGGCCACGAGGACTCGAACAGGGCCCCGACCTCCGGCGCCCCGCCCGCACCCACCCGGCGCAGCCCGTCCCGCAACACGGGCGCGAGCACGTCCGCCCGGTCCAGGCTCGGTACGAAGCCGGTGGCCGCGACTACATGGTCGGTCTCCACGACGCCCGTCGTCCCGTCCGTCCCCGCCACCGCCAGCCTCAGCCGCTCGTCGGCGGTCACCGTGGCCGCCGCCACCCGCTGCCCCAGGCGCACGTCGTCGACCGCGGCGAACCGCTCGCGCAGCCACCAGGCGCCGGCCGGGCCGAGCGCCGAGTCGAAGAGCCGCTCCCGGGTCGCGGCCGGCAGCCTCCGGAAGATCCCCGGAGTGTCCGCGTACAGCCGGTTCTGCCAGCCGCAGCCGAGGCCCGTGTGCGGGGCGCGCAGCGACTGCCAGGGGCCCCGGTCGAGCGCCGGCGGCACGGTGTTCCAGTTCAACCGGTCGGCCCGGGCCAGGATCCGCACCGTCGCACCCTTCTCGGCGAGGATGGCGGCGGTCTCCAGGGCCGCCTGGCCCGCGCCGATCACCGTGACGTCGCGGCCGGCGAAGCCGTCGAGCTCGCCGTGGTGGCTGGAGTGGGTGACGTGACGGCGGGGCAGTCCGCGCAGCGGCCCGGGGATCTCCATGAACGGCAGCACCCCCACGGCGAGCGCGACGGTGCGGCAGCGGACGGTCTCGCCGTCCTCCGCGGTGACCGTGAAACCGCCGCCGTCGGCGGGCGCGACGGTGCTGACGAGCCGCTCGTCGAGCGGGGGCACCGCCTGGCGGGCGAACCAGTCGCCGTACCCGGCGAAGAAGCCGACGGGCAGCGGTACGCCGTGCTCGGCGCGGACGCCCTGCGTGGCCGCGTAGGAGTCGAGCCCGTACGCCCCCTCCGGGTCCGAGAGGTGCGAGGCCCACGGCTCCGACTTGAGGAACATCGCCGACGGCATGGCGTGCCAGGACTCCATGGGCCGGCCGAAGGTGCGCAGGGAGAGGCCCTGCGCCGCCGCGTGGGCGGCGACGGACAGGCCGTAGGGGCCCGCTCCCACAATCACCAGGTCGTACATCGTGCGTTCCGCCTTCTCAGGTCTCGGAGGCCCGGACGGGGGTCCGGGGGGACTCGGGGTCTCACCGTCGGGTCATGCGGTCGTGGGGGCTGCGGGCCGGCGGCGGCGCCGTGGGGGCGGGCCGGCGTGCCGGGCGCCCGGCACGGAGCAGCCGGCGGAGCGCCGACAGGCCCTTGCGCAGGGCGTGCGCGCACCAGGAGCGCAGCATCGCGAGTGCCGGGCCGAGGTCGTCGGCGGCGAACCAAGCCGCCTCGCCGCCGCCCCGCGCTGCCGCGTACCGACGGCGCGGCGAGGACAGGAACGACAGGGCCGCGTAGTTCTCCACGACGAAGCGACGCCCGTACGCGGGGCGATGTGTGGGCACCGGGCGGCCGGTGAGGTCCAGGTGCATGGCCCGGACCACGTCGAGCCCGGCCCGGTCGGCGAAGAGCCGGAACTGGGCGCCGGGCCGCGGATTGAAGTCGAGCAGGTGGTAGGCGCCGGTCGCCCGGTCGAGCCGGAAGTCCAGGTCGCACACGCCCCGGTAGCCGAGCGCCGAGAGCAGCTCCCGGGCCAGGGCGTCCACCACCGGGTTGGCGGTCCAGCGGCCCACCGCGGTGAGCCCGGCCCCGTCGGGCCAGGAGCGCTCCTTGCGGCCGGTGGCCCCCGTCGAGCAGCGTCCGCCGGAGTCCACGTAGCCGTGGAAGAACCAGTCGAGCCCGCGCCCGGCGGGCAGCAGCTCCTGGAGCAGCAGCCGGCTGCCGGCCTGCGGGGTGCGCCGGTACAGCTCGCGGACCTCGGTGAGCGAGCCGACGATCGCGGTGCTGCGCAGCCCGCCACCGGTCGGCAGCAGCCAGGGTCGGCTCCACTTGGCGATCACCGGGAGGCCGAGCGCCCAGGCCATCGAGGCGGCCTCGTCGGCGCTGGTGGGGAGTTCGGTACGGGGGTGGGGCAGGCCCAGCGCCCGGCAGGTCGCGGCGAGCTGGGCCTTGTCGGCGACCCGCGCGAGCTGCTCCGGGGACTGGTCGGTCAGCAGGAAGCGCCCGGTGAGCTCGGGTCGGCACTCGGCCAGGGACAGGGCCGTGATGTCGTCGAGGGGGACGAGCAGCGCGGGATGTGACGTGGTGTCGGACAGCTCGTCGGCGACGCGCAGCAGCAGCCGGGTGAGCTCGGCGGGCGAGGGCACGGCGGGACGTGGGTGGGCGCCGCGGAGGTAGCGGGAGCGGACGACCGGACTGGAGAGCGATTCGACCACCGCGTGCACCGCGATGCCCGCCCGCCCGAGGGATCGCACGGCGCCGAGCGTGCCGTGGTGGAAAGGGTTGTGGTCGAGCCGCACAAGGACCGCTGGGACGCGGGTGTCAAAACTCGGCACGGCATGTCCTTCGTCTCGGGTGCCCCAACTGGGCGATGAAGAATCCTCTAATGGACGATTGATCAGATCCAAGCCGAGTTCTCGGTCGGCTCATTAGGAATACTTTCGGAACATCGGATTGACGGACCATCACGCGGCACGAGAGAGAAGGAGCTGCCATGGTCAACCGAAAGAAGAGAACTTCGAGAAGATGGCTGGGGGTGATCACCGCCGGTCTCCTCGCCTCAGGTTCTGTCGTGCTGTCGTCTCCCGCTCACGCGCAGACTCGGCCTCACGTCGCCGAATCCGAATCCGTAACGACCAAGGACCCCCAACCGACTCTGTCCAGTGCGATGGGGGCCTTCCTGGAATCCGGACCGCTCGGGGTGGCCCGGATCAGTCAGCTGGAGCGGTGGCTCGGCGGCCGTGAGCTGCGGGTCGGTCACACGTACCTGCCGGGCGACCTCTGGTCGAACATCGAGAGTCCGCCCGGCTTCCTGGACGCCTGGGCGGCCTGGCGGAACGAGCGGACCGACCGCCTGTTCGTCCTGAACGTGCCGATGCTGGAGCGGAACGAGGCCGGGGTCTCCGACTACGAGGTCCGCCGCCAGCTCCAGCTGGGCGCCGCCGGCTACTACGACCACCACTTCCAGCGGCTCGCCCGGCGCCTGGTCGACCTCGACGCCACCGACACCGTGATCGTCCTCGGCTGGGAGATGAACGGCACGACGTACACGCACCGGTGTGCGCCCGATCCGACGGCGTGGAAGAAGTACTGGACGCGCATCGTGACCGCGATGCGTTCCGTGCCGGGGCAGAAGTTCCGTTTCGACTTCAATCCGAGCCGGGGCCGGGACGCCGTTCCGTGGACGGAGTGCTATCCCGGCGACGACGTCGTCGACATCATCGGCATGGATTCCTACGACCAGCCGCCGGGATCCAGTTTCGACGAACACGTGCGCGAGCCGTACGGGCTGCAGGCGCAGGTCGATTTCGCGGCCGAGCACAAGAAGCAGATCTCCTATCCGGAATGGGGCCTGTTCCGGAACGGAGACAACCCCGTCTACATGCGGCGCATGATCGAATGGATGCAGCAGCACAAACCGCTGTACCACACGATCACCGACTACTGCCCGCACGGCGTCTGGCAGTGCGACGACAACCCGAAGTCGTCGGAAGTCTTCCGCCAGATGCTGTACGGCGCGGAGCCGCAGGTCCCGACCGACCCTGTCGACCCGGTGGACCCGACGGACCCGGTGGACCCGACCGAGCCGACGGACCCGACCGACCCCGTCGACCCGACCGACCCCGTCGACCCGACGGACCCGGTGGACCCGGTGGACCCGACGGATCCGACCGACCCGGTGGACCCGACGGACCCGGTGGACCCGACCGACCCGACAGTCCCGGTGCCGAAGCCTGAGCCGAAGCCTGAGCCCAAGCCGGAACCGAAGCCTGAGCCCAAGCCCGAGCCGAAGCCTGAGCCGAAGCCCGAGCCCAAGCCCGAGCCGAAGCCGGAACCGAAGCCGGAACCGAAGCCGGAACCGAAGCCCGAGCCGAAGCCGGAACCGAAGCCCGAGCCGAAGCCGGAACCGAAGCCCGAGCCGAAGCCGGAACCCAAGCCGGAACCCAAGCCGGAACCCAAGCCTGAGCCCAAGCCCGAGCCCGTCTGCTGGACCCTGAACCTCGGTTCATGGGTCGAGAGCTGGATCGGCGGTCCGGTCTGCGTCCCCAAGGACGACTCCTGGAACGACTCCTGGAAGGACTCGGTGAAGGAGTCCGTGGAGCAGTCCGTCAAGGAACCCGCCAAGGAGACCGGCAGCAGCTGGAAGGAGAGCCTGGACCTCGACTGGAAGGGTGCGCTGAAGGGAGTCTGGCCGTTCTGACCGGCCCCTGACGGCCCCCCACGGCGGCGGAGGAGCTCATCCTCCGCCGCCGTTCGGCGTCCCTTGCGTCCCTTGCCTCCCCTGCGTCCCCCGCCTCCGGCCGAGCGCCCGGCCCAGCCACTCCCGTTCCCGCACCTGCCGGGCCGCCCAGCGCCGCCCGTCCGCCGCGCCCGCCCTCAGCCACAGCAGCGGGGCCGTGGCCGGTCCCGCGAGCATCAGGCGCTGGTTGGGCACGGTCTCGGGCCGCCAGTGGTGCTTGTACGGCTCGGTGCCGCGCAGCATGCTCAGCGTCGCCCGACCGCTCGCGCTGGTCTCCCGCGCCCCGTGGCGCAGCAGCATCGCCGCCACGTCCACCTTGCGGGCCCGCAGCGCCGGATCGGCGCCGTACAGATAGCCGCCCGCGAGCCGCGGGGACATCAGGGTGAGGTCCGCGCACACCACGTCCCCGTCGAGGCGGAACTCGGTGACCATCGCGTCGCCGCGCTCCACCATCGGCCGTACCGCCCGCGCCAGGTGCTGGGCGAACCGCTCGCTGGTGTGCTCGACGGTCACCCCCCGCCCCCGCCACTGCAGTTGATGGAGGGCGAGCAGGCGCTCCAGGGCGGCCGGCACCTCGGGTCCGGTGACGACGCGCTCGTCGATGCCGAGCGCGTCGAGCTTGCGCAGCTTCGCCCGGACCCGCTGGGCCTTGCCCGACGGGATGCGTTGGAGCAGGGCCTCCATCGGTACGGCGGGCAGCTCCAGGCACAGCGAGTCCGCGAGCCGTCGCCGCGGACCCCGCCAGGCCTCGTAGACCCGCTCGACGGCCGCCCCGGGCCGTACCTCGCGCAGATCGACCACCGCGCCGTGCGCCGCCCGGGCCATGGCCGCGGCCAGCGCGGGCGCCGCCTCGGGGCAGCCGTCGTCGAGCAGCACGTCGGTGAAGTCGGTGATGGCACCGCCGAGCTGGGTGAGCACCGGCAGCGGGCCGGACGCCCGCAGCAGCGGCGCCGCCGCGACGAGCGTGCCGTCCGCCCGCCGCACGAGCACCACCCGCAGGGCGCCAGGCCGCCCGTACGACAGCCACCACGAGTGCAGCCACGCGTGGGACTGGAACGGCGTGGCCGAGGAGCAACGGGCGTACAGCCGCGTCCACTCGGCGCCGAGCCGCCCGAACTCCGCGCCGTCCCGGCACACCTCGGCGCGCAGCGCGGCGGCCGGCCCGGTGAGCGGCGGTCTGCCGGTCACACCGCCTCCGGTTCCGGCTGCGCCGCCGTCGACGGAGCCGGCACCGCCGCCTGCCGGGAGTGCCGGGCCTCGGTCCGCACGGCGCGCTTCGGCCGGACGAGCAGTGCGAGACCGCCGAGCAGCCCGCCGCCGCACGCGCCGACCAGGGCCGACAGGGTCGCCGACGGCGAGACCGGGGCGACCGGCTTGGTCGCCCGCGAGAACTGGACGACCTTCACACCCGTGTTCCCGGCGACGTGCGAGCTGTTGGTGACCAGGGCGCGGGCCACCCCGTCGGCCATCGACACCGCGGTCGACGGCTTCGCCGACCGCGCGGTGATCGAGATCATCGGTGCGTCCGGCGAGGTCGCGGCCTGCACGCTGGAGCGCAGCGTGGCGGCCGAGACCCCGGCCCACACCTGGGCGTCGCCGGTCACCGCGATGTCCGTGGCGACCCGGCCGTACGCCTGGGCGAAGCCGAGCGCGGCGGCCGGGTCGGACTTCTCGGCGGGCACGACGATGACGTAGCTGGTCGCCGCGTACTGCGGGGTCTTCACGGCGCCGTAGCCGCCGCCGAGGGCCGCGCCGGCCAGCACGGCGGCCGGCAGCACCATCCAGCGGGCGGGGGTGGGGAGGAAATGACGTGGCGGTGTCGTGGTCATGGTGCAGCTCTCACTTCACGGAAAGGTGGGGGCCGTGGACGGCCTGGTGGTAGAGGGTCAGCAACTGCCGGGCGCTGTGCGCGATGTCGTAGCGGCGGACGGCCTCGGGCGGCGGCAGCCGGTCCGGCCGGGCGGGGTTCCCGGCGTCCCACGTGCCTCCCGCGTTCCCGGAGCCCCGGGCGCCCCGGGTGTCACGCTCCGCGAGGAGCTCGCGCAGGGCGCCGATCAGCTCGGGCACGGACGGGCCGATCCGGCGCGCGCCGGGCGCCGCGCCGGCCGGCAGGTCGTCGATCGCTGGGCAGGCCACGTACAGCGCCGGCAGACCCGCGGCCAGCGCCTCGACGACCGCCAGACCGAAGGTCTCGTCGGGGGAGGTGGACACGAAGACGTCCATCGCGGCGAGCAGCGACGGCAGGTCGGGCCGGCCGCCCGCCGGGCCCGTCGGCGGATCCGGCACGGCGCCCGCGAGCAGCACCCGGTCGGCCGCGCCGCACTCCCCGGCCAACCGCAGCAGCTCCGCCCGCCGGTCGCCCTCGCCGACGAGCAGCAGCCGTGCCTCCGGTACCGACGCCACCGCCCGGACCAGCCGGTCGAACCGCTTCCCGGCGGCGAGCCGCCCCACCCCGCCGACCACGAACGCGTCCGCGGGCAGCCCGAGCGCCGCCCGGGTCGTCGCGCGA
The DNA here is from genome assembly GCF_040680975.1 of Streptomyces sp. NPDC051921. NCBI lineage: Bacteria > Bacillati > Actinomycetota > Actinomycetes > Kitasatosporales > Streptomycetaceae > Streptomyces > Streptomyces sp. NPDC051921. Next base: position 98,082 of record NZ_JBFAXU010000024.1, on the reverse strand, counting down.
GCCAGCGGGTCGAAGGCGAAGCGATCCGTCTCGATGCCGTTCGGCACCACCCGGATACGGGCCGGGGCAACGCCCCAGGCCGCCAGCCGGCGTGCCACGCTCGGTGACACGGCCACGGTGGAGGTGCCGAGGCGCTCGGTCGCCAGATACAGCGCCCGGGTGCCCGCCGACAGCGGCCGGCCCTCGATCTGGACGTCCCCGAGGGAGTGCTCGGTCGCGATGACGGACCGCACCCCGGCGAGCCGGGCGGCGGGCCTGCCGTACACGCAGGCCCGGTACAGGTGGGTGTGGACCAGGTCGTAACCGCCCTGCCGGATCAGCCGGGTGAGCCGGGGCAGCGCACCCACGTCCCGGTTCCCGGTCATGCCGAGGTGGGCGACCGGGACGCCGTCCGCCTCGATGCCGTCGGCGACCGCGCCCGGGTTGGTCAGGGTCACCACCCGGCTCTGCACCGGGAGGTGCCGGAGCAGCAGCCGCAGCTGCTGCTCGGCGCCGCCGATCCCGAGGCCCGTGATGACATGCAGCACCTTCACGACAGCACCGACCGGGCCGGGCCGCTCCGCGCGGGAACCAGATCGGCGGGGCGGCGGCGCCGCAGCGGATGGAGCACCCGCTTCGCGGTGAGCCGCCAGGAGGTGTCCTCCTCGCCGACGTGGATGCGGGGCAGCGCGTAAGCGCCGGACAGCGGGCCCGGGTCGATCGCGCAGGCGTACGCGTAACCGGCCTTGCGCACGGCCCGTACGGCCCGCGCGTCGACCGCACCGTACGGGTAGCAGAAGCCGTCCACCGGGCCGCCGGTGATCTCCTCGATCATCTCCCGGCTCTGCCGGGTCTCGGCAGTGAGCGTGGTGTCGTCGGCGCCCACGAGGGAGACGTGGTCCAGGCCGTGCGAGCCGATCTCCATGCCCGCGGCGGCCGCCCGCCGGATGCCGTCCTCGTCGAGGAGCGGCTTGCGCGGGCCTTCCACGTCCCAGGCGTTGGCGCCGCCGAGCCGCCCCGGCAGCACGTACACCGTCGCCGTGAAGCCGTGCCGGCGCAGCAGCGGCATCGCCGACTCCAGGAAGTCGGCGTAGCCGTCGTCGAAGGTCAGCCCGACCAGGCCGCGTTCCCGCCCCTCGGCGGCCGCCGCGAGCAGCTCCCGTACGGACACCCCGCGCAGCCCGCGGTCGCCCAGCCAGTGCAGCTGCCGGGCGAAGCGCACGGGGGAGACGGTCACCTTGTACGGGTCATCGGAGGCGTCCGCGATCGAGTGGTACATCGCGACCCACAGGGGTGGCTTCGGCAGCAGACGACGCAGCGCGGCTGGGGCGGGCATGGGGGGTCCTTCGGCGGGAGGAGCGGGGCAGGGGCGGGATCTCGGGCGCCTTGGCGGCGCACGCGACGAACAGCAGGAAGACGCCCATCACCACCACGGCGGCGACGGCGAGGGCGAGCACGGGCGGCCCGACCAGGACCGAGCACAGCCAGCCCGCGCCGGTGGCCCAGGCGCCGGCGGTGGCCAGCCGCAGCAGGCCCTCGCCGAGCCTGCGGACGTCGACCGGGACGGACTGGCGGTGCGCGCCGAGCAGCAGCATCACCGCGGTCAGGGTGATGCCCAGCGCGTTGGCGCCCGCGATGCCGGCGGCGCCCCACAGACGGGCGCCGACCGCCCCCGTGACGGCGGTCACGGCGAGCCCGGCGCCCATCGCGGCGGCCGGGTACCAGAGCGGGCGGGCGGCGGAGAAGTAGCAGCGGACCAGGGCGCCCACCATCGTCTGGCCGAGCAGCCCCAGCGCGTACACCCGCATGACGGCGGCCGTGGCGGCCGTGTCGGAGCGGTCGAACGCGCCGCGCTGGAAGAGGATCTCGACGATCTGCGGCGCGGCGGCGATCACCGTCGACGCGCCGACCAGGACCACGACCGCCGCCAGCAGCAGGTCCCGTTCCACCCGGCGGCGGGCCGCCTCCGCCTCGCCGGCCGCGAGGGCGCGGGCGACGACGGGGAAGCTGACCGTGCACAGCATCAGGGAGAGGATCATCGGCATCTGCGCGACCTTCTGCGCGTAGTTCAGATGCGAGATGGCGCCGGCCGGCAGCGGCGAGGCGAGGAACCGCTCGACGAGGATCTGCGACTGCCGGGACAGCGCGAACACGACGACCGGCGCGATCATCCCGAGCACGAGCAGCCGCCCGTCGCTCGGCGGCGCGGGCCGCGGCTCCTCCTTCGGCACGGGCCGGGTCCGCAGCTCCCGCAGCAGCGACGGCGCCTGGACGAGCACCATCAGGATCCCGCCGACCGCGACGCCGGCGGCGGCGGACCGCACCCCGAGCGGCTCGCGCAGCACCAGGGTCGTTCCGATGATGCCGACGTTGTACGCCACGTAGATCGCGGCCGGCGGCAGGAACGAGCCGTGCGCGCGCAGCGCCGCCGAGCAGTACCCGGCGAGCGCGAACGACAGCACGCAGGTGGCCGTGAGCCGCGTGCAGTCCACCGCGAGCTGCGGATCGGGCAGGCCGGGCGCGAGCGCCGACACGAGGAGCGGCGCGAGGGCGACGAGGAGCGCGGCGACGGCCGCGACGGTCAGCACCAGCCGGGGCAGCGTCGTCCGGACGAGTGCACGGACCGGGTCCCCGAACAGCGTCCCGGCCCGCCGCGCGAGGGCCCGTGAGAACGCCGGTACGAGGATCAGCGCCATCGCGTCCTCGATGAGCAGCGTCGACGCGAACTCCGGCACCGTCCACGCCACGAGGAAGGCGTCGGTCTCGGCCCCCGCCCCGAAGTACCCGGCGAGGATCTGGTCCCGGACCAGCCCCAGCACCGCACCGACAGCGGTCAGTACCGCCGTCACCACGGCCGCCCGCAGCAGGAACCGCCCCGACGGCGACCGGCCCCCCTTGGGGCGTGCGTGCCGCGCCCGCCCGACCGCGGCGCCGCCGGCCGGCGGCGACGGCGGGTACGGCCGTGGCGGCGCACCCAGGGTGCCGAGCAAGGGCGCCCGGGTGTCGGCACCCGCGACGGGCCGCGCCCCGAGCCCGAGCGGCCGCCCGCCGAGCAGCGGGGGCCGTGGTCCGGTCGTCGCGTCGAGCAGCGCGTGCCTCTCGGGCTCGTCGAGGCGCGGCGCCCGCTCGTGCGCGACCCGCCGCACGGCCCGCGCCCCGGCCGGTGGCCGGCCCGCCCGCGCCGCGCGCCGCACGGCGGGACCGCTCCCGTCGCACCGCGTGTCCGTCGGCACGCCGCCCGCCCACGGATCGGCGACGAGCAGGTCCACGGGCACGTCCGCGGGCCCGGACCCGCCCTCCCGCCGCCTGTCCGCGGCGGAGGCGCGCGCGGCGGCGGGACCCTCCGCCCGCGGGCCCGCCCCGGCGGGCGGCAGCCCGCAGAGGGCGTCCGCCGCGGCGAGGGAGGACCACGGGTCGGCGGCTCCGGCGGAGGCGTGCGCGCCGACGCCCCCTCCCGGCCTCCCGCCCGCCGCCGTCGGCGGGGGACCGCCCAGGGCGTCCGCCGGAGGAACGTCGGACCACGGGTCGGCCGGGGACGCGGGCGGGTGCGGTGCGTGAGGGTGAAGGGACCGTTCGGTCGCCTCGGGGGACGGGGCGGGGCGGGCGTCAGGGTGCGGAGGGAGGCCGCAGAGGGCGTCCGCCGGTGCGAGGGGCGACCAGGGGGTGCCGTGGCCGGCGGGGGTGGCCGCCCGCGAGGGGCCGGTGAAGCGGAGGTCGCCGTCGGCCCCGGGGTCCGGTGCGTCCGTCGCCCGGGGGGCGGGCCGGTGGGACGCCGGGGGTTCGCCGGGTACGAAGGGCGCGGCACCGTCCCACCCGCCCGGGCGCGCGGCGGGCGGGACGGCGCTCTCGGTGGGTGCCGGCGCCCGGGCGACGCCGGCCGCCGGGACGTCGAACGGCACGGAACCCCGTGACGCCCCGTCGCCCGGCGGGGCGTCACGGACGTACTGCCCGTGGCCGGCCCGCCCGTGCGGGGGTGCGGCGGCCCCACCGTCGCGCCTCCCGCCCTGCGCCGCGACGCGCTCGGCCGACGCCCCCGGCGGGCCGGGGGCGTCCGTCGGGGGCTGGAGGGGGGACCAGGGGTCACGCACGCCGCACCTCCGCCAGCGACCACCAGGCCGCCAGGCCGAGGACGACGGACATCAGGACCGTCGAGGGGCCCCCGATGTCCGCGTAGAAGAAGTCGATGAGCTGCCAGGACAGCAGGCCGATCGCGACGAGCGCGCAGTCTCCGCCGAGCCGGCGCCGGCGCACGGCGGCGACCAGCAGGGCGGCCCAGCTGCCGGCCAGGGCCAGGAGGCCGACGAGGCCCTGCTCGCTGAGGACGAGGAGGTACATGTTGTGCGGGGACAGCAGTGGCTGCCGAGCGAAGGCCGCTCCCGCGCCGGCCGTGTCGCTGCCCGAGGAGAGCGCCAGCGAGGCGTTGGAGTCGCGGTACGCGGGAAAGCCCTTCAGGCCCACACCGGTGAGCGGCTCGCCGCTCCACATCCGGCCCGCCGCCGCCCACATCGTGTACCGGTCCGTGACGGACTGGTCCGGCGCGGCCGTGACCTGCGTGATGCTGGTGACGCGTTCCTTCACCATCTCCGAGCCGATGCCGAGACCACCGACCAGGACGACGCCGAGCGCCGCCGTGGCGAGCACCACCCGGCCGGCCCGGCGCAGACCGGACAGGAGCAGCTGGAGCCCGCAGGTCAGGGCCGTGGCGATCCACGCGCCGCGGCTGAAGGACAGCACCAGCGGGACGAACAGCGCGCACGCGCAGGCCAGCGCCGCCGTCCTGGCGCGGCCCGCGGTGCCGCCGAGTGCCAGACCGGCCGCGATGACGAGGCCGTACGCGACGACCGTCGCCATGCCCATCACGTCGGTCGCCCCGAAGGTGCCGACCGCCCGGATGTCCTCGCCCTGGTACGAGGCGCCCGTCCCGGTCAGGAACTGCACCACGCCCACCGCGCCCTGCAGCAGCGCGAGGCCGACGAGGGCCCAGGCCACCACGGCGAAGTCCCGCCGGTCCCGGACCGACAGCAGCACCGCCGCCGGGACCAGCACGAAGATCTGCAGGTAGCGGGCGACACCCGGCAGGCTCGCGCCCGGGTCGTTGGAGGTGATCGCGGCCAGGCACACGCCGAGCACGGGCAGGCCGAGCACGACGGCCGCCGCGCGGCTCAGCGGGCGCGCCCCGCTCCACACCAGCCGCACGAGGCAGATGACGACCAGCAGACCCGAGGCGGCGTCAGCGAGGGTGCCGGTACCGCCCGTTCCGCCCTGCGCGCCGCCCCCGCCACCCGGTACGAGCAGCAGCGCGACCACGGCGAGGACCGGCGAGAGCGCCGCCACCCTGCGCGCCCACTCCCGCACCTCCGGGCCGGAGCCCGGTACGGCCACCGCCGCTGTCGGCATCGTCGCCATCGTCAGCTTCCCGTCGGTCGCACGAGGCCGGCCGCCGTGCGCAGCAGGATGCAGACGTCCTGCCAGAGCGACCAGTGGTCGATGTAGTGGTTGTCGAAGCGGCAGCGGTCCTCGATCGAGGTGTCGCCGCGCAGGCCGTGCACCTGGGCGAGCCCGGTGAGCCCCACCGGCATCCGGTGCCGGGCCGCGTACCCGGCGTGCACCCGGCTGAACTGGGCGACGAAGTACGGGCGTTCGGGCCGCGGGCCGACCAGGCTCATGTCCCCGCGCAGCACGTTCCACAGCTGCGGCAGCTCGTCCAGCGAGGTCTTCCGCAGGAAGTGCCCGGCGGCGCTCATCCGGTGGTCGTCGGCGACGCTCCACCGGGTCGCCGACTCCGTCTCGTCGACCGGCTTGAGCGTACGGAACTTCAGCAGCGTGAACAGGCGCCCGTTCTGCCCCACCCGCTCCTGCCGGAACAGCACCCCGGGCCCGTCCGAGAGCCGAACGGCCAGCCCGCACAGCAGCAGCACCGGCAGCGCGCACGCCAGCGCGGGCGCGGCGAGCGCCACGTCCAGGACCCGCTTCGCGGTCAGACCGCGCCGCTCACCGAGCGGTACCAGGCGCCGGCAGTGGTAGCCCCACAGGTGCTCGCCCATCGGCCCGTCGGCGGGCTCGCCGCCGATCCGCCACGTCGTGCAGCCGTAGTGCTGGAAGAGCGTCACGAGCCCGTCGTCCTCGGTCAGGAAGATCGCGTCGCGGACCGTGTTCTGGATGACGGCCCGGTGGATCTCCTCGGTCGTCGTCAGCACCGGGAGGCCCGGCTCGCGGTCCGGGCGCGGGCCGACGAGGCCGACCGGCCGGATGCCGTACTCCGGACGCTGCCCCAGCGCGGCCGCGAAGCGGCGGGCCGGGCCCGGCGCGCCGATCACCAGCGCCGACCGGGGGTGCGCCCGCGCCGCGCGCCGGCGGCGCCCGTGCACGAGACCGCGCAGGACGGTCACCACCACCACGTGGGTCGCGTACGCGCCGCACAGCCGCAGCGGTCCGATCGCGAGCGCCGGGGCGTACGCGGCGGCCGCGGCGGCCGTCACGCACCAGGCGACCCCGGCGCGGGCGGCGAGCGCGGGCAGTTCGTCGAGGACGCCCGCGGGCACCCCGGCCGGACGGTACAGACCGGCCCGGCCGTCGAGCAGCACGACGAGACCGGCCACGAGCAGCACCGGCTCCCAGCGCCGGTGCTGCTCGGACAGCAGGAGGACCGCGACCAGTACGGCGAGCGCGTCGGCCGTGACCAGCGGCAGCGCGGCGAGCCGCTGCCGGCCCGGCCTGCGCGGCGGCAGCGCGAGGCGGTCGGAACCGCGTCGCGGCGACGCGAGGGAGGCGAGGCCCTGAAGAGGTCCCGCGGCGGGCCAGGGGCCCTGTGTGGGAGGGACGCTGGTGCTTTCCGTAGTCACTGTGCGATCGGCTCTCTGTGCTCCGTGCACCGCACTCCGGCCAGTTCGCGGTAGAGCTCCGCGACGGCCGCGCCGGTGCGCCGCACATCGAATCTGCTGAGTACGTGCTCGCGGGCCTCCCGGCCCAGCGAGTGCCGCAGCTCGGGCCGGGCCAGAAGGCGGCCGAGCGCTGCGGCGAGGGCGGCCGGGTCCCCGGGCGGGACCAGGCACAGCTCCTCGTGGCCGGGCGGCAGGCTCTCGCGCGCCCCGTCCACGTCGCCGACCACCACCGGCCGGCCGCTCGCCATCGCCTCCAGCGGGGCGAGCGCCATGCCCTCCCAGCGGGAGGGGAGGACGACGACATCGGCGGCCCGGTACCAGGGCGCGGTGTCGGGCACCGCCCCGGCGAACGTCACCGCGTCCCCGGCGGCGGCCCGCAACCGCTCGGCGTCGGGTCCGTCCCCGACCAGAACGAGCCGCGCCCCGGGCACCCGCGCGACCACCTCGGGCCACGCGGCGAGCAACACGTCCTGCCCCTTCTGCCGGCAGAGCCGCCCGACGCAGACGACGACGGGGCCGTGGGACCCGGCCGGCCCGGCCGGCTCGCCGGCTGGTGCGGGGAAGGGGACCGTCCCCGGTGCCGGGGTGAAGCGGGCCGTGTCCACACCGTTGTGGATCACCGACCACGGCGCCCGGACCCCGGCCGCCTCGCCGGTGCGCCGTTCCGCCTCGCTGACGCAGACGACACGGGCCGTCCAGCGGGCGGCCGCGCGCTCCCAGCGGCGGGCGAGGGCGGCCGTCGTGCCCTCGACCGCCTCGAAGGACCAGGCGTGCGGCTGGTACACCGTCGGGATACGGCCGCGCAGCGCGAGTCGGGCGCACAGCCCGGCCTTGGCGCTGTGGGCGTGTACCAGGGCGGGGCGCACCGCGCGGATCAGCCGGGCGAGGTCACGGGTCTCGTGGAACAGGCCCGGGCCGGGCTCGCGGCCGGCCCGCCAGTCGTACGCGTCGGCGCCCTCGTCCCGTACCGCCGCGGCGAGTTCCGTGCCGGGCGGGCAGGCCACGGCCACCCGCAGGCCCGTCGCGAGCTGCGCGCGGACCAGGTCGGTGACGACCCGGGCGACCCCGCCGTCACCCGGCTGGACCGCGTGCAGCACGTCCGGGCGCTCGTCACCGCCGGGCGGCCGCCGGGCGGGCGACGTCGGCCTGGAGGAAGAGCGCGCCGAGCCAGACGGCGTCCTTCCGGCTCCCGAGGCGGATGTGGAAACGATCGGCCCCATGGCGCAGCGCCCCCCGCAGATCGAAGACGTCGGAGTCGTACCCCAGGGTGTTCTGATGAACGGGCAGTCGTTCCATCCGACTTGCTCCCGAATCCGTGATGCTGGAGTTCATCACGTCGTCCGCGGAATTCGCGGAATCGGAGATCACGCTGCGCGTGACGCGCTCCGCCAGGCCGGTTTCCACGGCGAGGTAATCCCCGGAAGTCCCCCGGTCGCCGTCGTAGGCGACGAGCCCGAGCCGGCCGGCCGCGTCCCGCGGAATGCGGTCGGTGCCGAGCGCGAGCGGGATTCCGAGCTCCTCGTTCTTCGGGCCGAGGGTCTCGAAACCGTCCCAGACGGCCAGTCGGCGCAGCGGCTCGTCCGCCTTCTCGTACGCGGCGACCAGCGTCCAGCCGCCCCAGCCGCCGACCGCCGAACGGCCCATCGCCACGTTCACCTGGGCGACGGTCCACAGTCCCGGCCGGGCCGAACGGACCAGCTCCGTGACGTCGGCGGAGGCCTGGAAGGCGTCCGCGCCGTCCGCGGTGCGGTGGCCGATCGTGGTGTCGGCGAGCAGGGCCTTGTACTGGCCGCCGGGCTCGGCGATCAGCACCCGCCCGTTGTCCTTGGGCGGCTTCTGCTCGCCGACGCGCAGGTTGCCGCCCCAGTACAGGCGGGCCCAGCTGACCCGGGCCCCGGCGGGCACCCGCAGTTCGGCCCGGCTGGAGTTGTACGTGTTGGGGTCGCTGTCGACGTCGACGTACGCGATCGTGGCGCCGTCGTTGACCGTCTCGGTGCCCTTGGCACCGGTCGCCGAGGTGTTGGCGGCCCGCGCGATCCCCCCGTGCAGGACCGCCTCGTACCGCGGCGCGAAGGGGACTCGGGCGGCCTCCTCGGCCCGGGGCGCGACGGCCGAGGCGGCCGGGAGCGCGGCGGACAGCGCCGCGCACGACAAGGCACACACCAGGCCCCGACGCACGGCATGAACGGCATCAACCGCTGAATTCCGCATACAGGTTCTCCGCTTTGATGAGAGAAGGAGAGGAAGACCCGTGGAGACCGGGGGCGAGGAAGGAGTCGTCCGCGCGAAATGGATGAACGCGCGACGGGACCGGAAGCAACGTTCGGGAACGTTATAACCCCCACGGCGGGCGATAGTAAGCATTAGATGCTCACAAACGCTAACTTCCGTACCCGACGGGCAGGTTCCTCGTTGAGCGTGTTGCGCCTTTCTGGGCCCAGTCACTCGAATGACGCTCTTATGGCCCAAAGATCGGTTGAACGTCACCCGTTCGGGAGAGCAACCGATGAAATCCCCAGGCGTTGTTGAAGCAGCGGGACGAAATCGTCCGCGCCGTCCGAGTAGTAAATCGATCGAGGAGACGTTCTCCATGTCCCGTATCGCCAAGGCTGTCGCTCTGTCCGTCGGTGCCGCCGCCACCGTCGCCGGTGCCGCCGGTGTCGCCGCCGCCGACGCCGGCGCCGAGGGTGCGGCCGTGCACTCCCCGGGCGTCCTGTCCGGCAACGTGGTCCAGGTTCCGGTGCACATCCCGGTCAACGTCTGCGGCAACACCGTCAGCGTCATCGGCGCGCTGAACCCGGCCTTCGGCAACACCTGCGTCAACGCCTGATCTCGCACGCCGGATCGTGGTCCTTCCGAGGCCGGCGCGTCGCCCCGTAGGGGGCGACGCGCCGGCCTTCGCCGTCTGTTCGCTGTGTGGTGACTCGTTCGGGCGCACCCCTGCGCGCCGTCCGGTGCAACGGCGTACGCCCCTGGGAGAAGCAGGCCAGAGGGGTGGATTCACTCGAACGGAGACGTGGCGCTCAGTAGTTCTGCGGTTGCGGAGCGCTATACCCGCAGGCACGGTGGCGGAGAAGTTGTCCGACGCATAAGGAAAAGGAACACATATGCGTCCCCTGGGATCACGCCGCCTCACTGCCCTGGCGATATCCGCCGCCATCACCCTCGGTACGGCGGGACCCGCCTTCGCCGACGAACACCGATCGTCCCGTCCGGCCGCTCTGGCCGGCCCCCTCGCCCCGGCGGCCGATCCGCTCTCCGCACCCCCCGAGGCCGACGACGGGCAGCTGCCCGCGGCCGACGCGGACGCGCTGAGGGCACGGCTCGAAGCCGCCGTCGACGCGGCGAAGGGCGCGACCCCCGCGCCCCCGAAGGCCGCGCCCGCACCCACCGATGTCGTCGACGACGTGCTCGCCACCGTGCAGAAGGCGGTCGCCGACCTGCTCGCCGCCGTCACCTCGGGCGGTCTGACCGGTGTCGTCCCCCAGGTCGCCTCGACCGTGACCTCGCTCGTCGGGCAAGTCGTGTCGACCGTGCTCGGCGGTGGACTGCCGGTCCCGGCCCTTCCGGGCCTTCCGGACCTGACCTCCCTGCCCGGCGTCCCGGCCGTGCCGGACCTCCAGGTCACCCCGCCGTCGACGGACGACCTCCCGGTCGCGCCGCCCTCCACGGACGGCCTGCCGGTCGCGCCGCCTTCGACGGACGGCCTGCCGATCGCGCCGCCCTCCACGGACGACCTGCCGATCGCGCCGCCCTCCACGGACGACCTGCCGATCGCGCCGCCGTCGACGGGCGGCCTGCCGGTCACTCTGCCGCTGCCGGCTCGCTGACCGGCCGCCCCCTCGGGCCGTGCCCGTCCAGGACTCCTGGGCGGGCACGGCCCTGTTCCGCGCCCTTTCCCGCGCTCTTTCCGCGCCCCTCACGCGCCGTTGCCGGGCATTCGATCGGGAAATAGCACCGGCCCTCATCGTTCGGGTGCAGTGTCGAGAAAACCCCGCTCCCGGAGTTTCCGGGGGCCGCACCTCTCGTTACAGAAAGTGGAACGGCGTACGGGGAATCCTCAACATCCCTGTGCAGCAAGAGAGTTGTTCACCGATGGAAGGAACCTCTTCATGAAGCCCACCAAGGTTGCCGCGGCCCTCGCCGGTTCTGTGATGGCCCTGGGCGTCGCCGCGCCCGCGATGGCCGCGGGATCGATGGTGCCCACCAGCCTGGACGGTGGACTCGGCGCGCTCACCAGCGGCGGGCTGACGACGGAAGCGCTCAGCAGCACCACGGACGGCTCGCCCGTCAAGACCGTCACCGACACCGCGACCCAGCTGAACAAGACCGGCGGGGAGGGCTCGCTCCTCGGCGGCCTCCCGCTCGGCGCCGGACCGCTGGGCGGCTGACGGCCAATCACACCACCGTGCTGTGACAGGCCCTGGCGGACACCCTTTGCCAGGGCCACACTTTTACCCCTCACCAACGTCCGATTGAATGATTTTCGGATTGTCTGCCGTGTTGCCTCGATCCTCCGGCCTTTCCCTCTCCCTACGCTCACGCCATCCTCACGCACTTGGACGGCGTGAGGGGAAACGGCCGGTCGTCGGAGCGAGGGGGGATCCTCGCCGGTCTCTCCCTGTCCCAGAGGAAGAGCGGTATGCGATCCATCATCAGCAGGAAAGTGCTCACCACCGCTGCGGCGACCGGCATCCTGTCGCTCACCGGCGGCATCGCCCTGACCGTGAACTCCGTGGCCGCCACGGAGGATTCGCCCGGACCCGACAGCGGGCAGCACCTGCAGGTGCCCGTACCGGCCAACGTGTGCGGGGACCACGGCCAGCTGGGGGACCTCGTCGCCGCCGCGGTCGCCGACATCTGTCACCAGGCGGCGCAGTCCGCCGGCGGCGAGGACGACGGGCCCGACGGCTACGGCGACGACCAGCCCGGCGGCCACCCGACCCACCCGGGCTGCGAGGAGGGCGGCTACGGCGAGGACTGCGAGACGACGCCCCCCACGACGCAGCCCCCCACCACGCAGCCTCCGACGACGCAGCCGCCGACGACGCAGCCTCCGACGACGCAGCCCCCCACCACGCAGCCTCCGACGACGCAGCCTCCGACGACGCAGCCCCCCACCACGCAGCCGCCGACGACGCAGCCTCCGACGACGCAGCCTCCGACGACGCAGCCTCCGACGACGCAGCCTCCGACGACGCAGCCCCCCACCACCCACCCGCCGACGACGCAGCCGCCGACCACGCAGCCTCCGACCACCCACCCGCCCACCACGCAGCCCCCCACCACCCACCCGCCGACGACGCAGCCTCCGACCACGCAGCCCCCGACCACCCACCCGCCCACCACCCAGCCGCCCTGCGACGAGGAGGAGTCCGGTTACGGGTGTGAGGGGCATGGGCCCGGCGGACATCCCAGCCACCCCGGTCACCCCAGCGACCACCCGCACCTCCCCGACACCGGTAGTGACTCGGCCGCTCTGATGGGGGCCGCCGCGATCAGCGCCGCGCTCCTCATCGGCGGTTCCGTGATGTACCTGCGCGGCGGGCGACTGGTCCGCAACCGCAACCACTGACGCCCCGCACCGACGCCCCACGGACGTTCCGCACTGACGTCCCGTCAACCGAGGCCCCCGCCCTCACCGGTGGGGGCCTCGCGTTGCTGCACTCAGGGGAAACCCGTCACGAAACCGGGCCGCAACTCGTTTGCAGGACATGAATCTGCGATCTCACGCCGGCCTGGGACTCCTCGCCGCCGCCCTCGCCTCCGCGGCCCTGGCGCCCTCCGCCGCCGCGGACGCCCCGGTGGTCGTTCCGCTGCAGGGTCTCGAGCCGGTCCTCCCGATGGACGCCCCGTCGGTCGCGACCGGCGTCCCCACGCCGATCCCCGGCGCGCCCACCGGCTTCCACGAGGGCGTCGGCGCGCTGCCCGACCTCACCCTGCCCCGGGTGCCGCTCGACAGCACCCTGTCGGAGACCGACATCGCGGCCCCGCTGCCCGAGCTCCTGAAGGGCAGCGAGCCCGGCACCGCCGAGGTCACCAGCCCCCGCTCCGAGATGAAGGCCCTCACCCCGGGCGCCACCGTGGGCAACGCGCTGCTCGCGCCGCAGGGCGACGGGCTCGGCCTCCCCGGGCTCGGTGTGCCGGAGGTCGGCGTCCTCACCCCGGCGGTGACCGGCGCGCTGGACCCCCAGTTGGGCCTGGCCCCGTAACGCACGCCCTTTTGTACGACCAATGATCCGGCGGGTGAAGACACGATTCTTCCCGCCACTCACGGGGTCGATGCTCGTTGCAGGAGAAGGCTTGTCGCATGGCCGCGGCCCGCGGATCCCCGGACCGCTCCGTCGTATCCGACGGCGGAGGGAACGGGCGGTCCGCGGGCCATCTCCTCCGATTTCTCATTTCCTCCGTCCCGTTCGGCGCAATGCCCGTGACCCCTGGGGCGTCACGCCGTTGAAGGACACATGTGGCCGTGATTCTCGCGGTCGCTTTCCACGTTCAAGGAGTTCCTGATGTCTCGCATCGCGAAGGCTGCCGCTGTCATCGCCGGCACCGGTGCCGTTGCCCTCAGCGGAGCCGGCCTGGCCGTCGCCGACTCGGGCGCCGAGGCCGTCGCCGCCCACTCGCCCGGCGTCGGTTCCGGCAACGTCGTGCAGGTCCCGGTCCACGTTCCGGTCAACCTCTGCGGCAACACCGTCAACGTCATCGGCCTGATCAACCCGGCCTTCGGCAACCAGTGCGCGAACGTCGACGGCCACGACGACGGCGGCTACGGCGGCTGATCCTCGGCCCCCCGCTGTACGGAGCGTCCCCCCGGCCCACGCGGGCCGGGGGGACGCTGTCATGCGTAGCGGTAGATGCCGCTGTGGTCGAGCAGCTCCGCCGGGGTCATGTTCCACGGGCCCATCCGCTCGTGCAGCGCGGCGACCTTGCGGTACTGCGGATCGCCGAGCGGCGGCGGATCCTTGGGGAGGTAGCCGGCGCCCGGGTTGCGGGCCTGCCAGCGGGACCACAGCAGGTCGACGTAGGCGTGGTGGAGCCAGAAGACGGGGTCGTTGACCGAACCGCCGCCGAGCATCAGTCCGCCCACCCAGCGGTGCACCCGGTTGTGCAGCTGGAAGCGGTCGTTGCCCTGGCCCTGGGCCCAGCCCTCCAGGCGGTTGCGGAATCCGGAGCGACTGGTGGAGTTCCAGGGCGCCGTGTCGTACGCGCGCTCCTGCAGCGCCGCGTCGACCTGGGCGGCCGTGGGCAGTCCGAGCGGATCGCGCGGACGCCCGAAGTCCCTGCTCAGGAAACGCTGTTCGGTCATGCCGTAGCGCACGGTCCAGCGGCCGCCGGCATACGCGAAGGGGCCGGTCATGACCTGGGAGTCGCCGCTGCGGCCGTTGCCGCCCATGAAGTCCTCGCCCCACAGCGAGGCGGCCGGGGTGCTGTCCCGGGTCCAGTCCCAGTACGGCACGGTCACCGACGGGTCGATCCGGCGCAGCGCCCGCTCGAACTCCAGCAGGAACTTGCGGTGCCAGGGCAGGAAGCTGGGGCACATGTGGGCCACCCGCAGCTTCCCCTCGCCGTCGGCGACGTAGTAGTCGATGTGGGTGCGGACGAACTCGTCGTACTTCCCGGTCCGTTTGAGTTCGAGGACGGCGGAGACGAAGCGCTTCTTCTCCGCGCTGGTCAGATCGCGCTGGTTCTTACGCGTGTACGCCACGCGGACTCCCTCCCGGGTGGACGCCGTGGGCGGCGGCGAAGCGGCTCAGCGGGGCGGGCCCCATCTCGTCCACGGCCGCGCGGGTGGCCGCCAGCGGCGTCGGAGAGGACCCGTAGTGGTCGATCGGGCTGACCCAGCCGCCGTCGGCGCAGCGCATGAGGTGCAGCGGCCGGCCGTCGACGAGGGCCACGGGCTCGCCGGACGGTCCACGCAGGCCCCGGACGTGTCGCCCGCCGTACATCTCGTCGAAGACCAGCGGGTCGTCGGGCGACGGCGGCGTGGCCGCGATGCGCGTCAGCGCGCCGCCCGTCAACGCGGTGACGGCGGCGGCGAAAAGGGACCGCAAGGCCACGCGGCGTGGGACGATCATGAGTGATCTCCTGGGGTCGACTGATGCCCTCCGGGCACAACGATGTAAACCGCGCTTCGTTGCGGGGGAAATGCCGACGGATGGAATGTCGGCCGAATGAGTGAATTCGGCGGAGGGTGCCGGGTGTTCGTCCCCTAGCATCCGGATCCATGACCACTTCCAACGTCGTTTCCGCGGCGCACAGTGCCCATTCGATGGGAACGCTCACCGTCATCTCGTGGACCCTCGGGCCCACCGACGACATGCCCGCCACCCCCTTTCTGATGGTGTATTCCCTCGGGGACGGCCTGCACGGCCCCGAGGCCGGCGAGGCGGAGCTGCGGCAGACCCTGGAGGGCATGGGCGTGCCGATCGGCGGCATCGTCGTCGACGCCGGCCAGGACCGCGGGATCGGCGCGCACCTGCTCGTCGAGGCGCAGCGGGCCGTGCTGACCCTGCCGTTCATGAACGCGCAGTGCCAGGTGCCGGTGGAGTGGCAGGAGGCCGCGTACGAGACCGGTCACGTCATCGTGAAGATCCCGGTCGTCCCGTGGCCGGACGCGGCGCCGGGCGTGCCGGTCGACGAGGACCGCCTCAAGGCGTTCATCAGTGCCGACGACGTCGTGCGGAACTCGGGCCACATCGCGGTGCCGGTGAGCCGGATCCAGGGCTGACGGACGGGGGCGGCCTCATGGCGACGGTGAACGTACGGGGCGGGGTGCCGGGTCAGCGGCAGCAGGAGGACGAGCGTGCGGGCGGAGCGGGGATCGGCGCGAGCCGGGCCTTCGCCTGGATGCTGGTCGTGACGGGCGCGGCCGGTGTGCTGGCCGGCTGGGTCATCACGATCGACAAGTTCAAGCTCCTGGAGGATCCGGGCTTCCAGCCGGGGTGCAGCCTCAACCCGGTGGTCTCCTGCGGCAACATCATGAAGAGCGAGCAGGCCGCGGTGTTCGGCTTCCCGAACCCGATGCTCGGTCTCGTGACGTACGCCGTCGTCGTCGCCGTGGGCGCCGGGATCCTGGCGGGTGCCCGCTACCGGGGCTGGTTCTGGCTCGGGCTCAACGCCGGAATGCTGTTCGGCGTGGGCTTCTGCACCTGGCTGATGCAGCAGTCGCTGTACGAGATCAACGCGCTGTGCCTGTGGTGCTGCCTGGCCTGGTGCGCCACGATCACCATGTTCTGGTACGTCACCGCGCACAACGTGCGGCACGGGCTGCTGCCCGCGCCGACCGGCGTGCGGAACTTCCTCGGCGACTTCACGTTCGCCCTGCCGGTGCTGCACATCGGGATCATCGGGATGCTCGTCCTGACCCGCTGGTGGGAGTTCTGGACCAGTTGACGTGCGCTCCTTCCTGACCTGGCCGCGGGTGGCACTGGCCGTGCTGCTCGCGGCCGTTCTCGCGTTGCTGCTGTGGTACGAGCGGCCGGCGCCGGGCGGCGGGTCGGCCGGGCAGCGCGCGGTGCCCCAGCCGCCGCTCCGGCCCGTACCGCTGCAGGGGGTCCCGTCGGGGTTCTTCACCGGTTCCGACGAGGCCGGGGTGCGGCGGATCGCCGAGGTGGAGACATGGCTGGGCGGGGAGCCGCTGACCGTCGGGCACACCTATCTGCCGGGCGACCGCTGGTCCAACATCGAGGGGCATCCCGCGCTGTTCGAGCCGTGGGCGCGGTGGAAGGAGGAGCGGCCGGGCCGCCTCTTCGTGCTCAACGTGCCGCTGCTCGACCGCAACGAGGAGGGCCTGGACGACGCCCGGGTGCGGGCGGGGCTGCGGCGCGGGGCGGCCGGGGGCCACGACCGGCATTTCCGGACGCTGGGTGAGCGGCTGGTGGAGCACCGGCTCGCGGACGCGGTCCTGGTGCTCGGCTGGGAGATGAACGGCACCACGTACAGCCATCGGTGCGGGCCGGACCCGGAGAGCTGGAAGGCGTACTGGCGGCGGGTGGTGTCGGTGCTGCGGGCGGTGCCGGGGCAGCGCTTCCGCTTCGACTTCACGCCGAGCCGCGGTCCCGACGCCGTCGCCTGGCCGCGCTGCTACCCGGGCGACGACGTGGTGGACATCATCGGCCTGGACGCCTACGACCAGCCCGCGGGCGTCTCGTTCGAGGAGCAGGTGACGGAGGAGTACGGGCTCGCCTTCCACGCCCGGTTCGCGGCGGCACACGGCAAGCCGCTGTCGTTCCCCGAGTGGGGGCTGTTCCGCAACGGGGACAACCCGGCGTACGTCCGGGGGATGCTGGACTGGTTCGCGCGGCACCGGCCGGTGTACCAGACCTTCACCGACTACTGCCCGCACGGGGTGTGGGGGTGCGCGGACAACCCGCGGTCGGGCGAGGTGGTCAGGGGCGCGCTGGGCCGGGGGAGCGGAGCGTCAGGCCGGTCTTGAGGGCGTCGACGGTCCGGTCGAGCAGCGGGACCAGGTCGGCGTCGTCGCCACCGTGCTCGGCCCAGTACACGGTGGCCTCGCGCAGCGCGCCGAGGACCGCGGCGGTGAAGACCCGTACCTCCAGGTCGTCGGGGGAGCGGCCGGTGCGTTCGGCGACGGCGGCGGAGAGCAGCCGGCCGGTCTCGGCCGTGGTCTCGGTGAGCCGGGCCCGGACGGCGGGGGTCTCCACGACGAGCCGGGCGCGCAGCCGGGTCTCCTCCGGTTCGCGGGCGAGGGCGGCGGTGACCGCGTCGAGGACGACGGTCCGCAGCGATTCGAGCGGCTCCTCGCCGGCGGGGCGGGCGCGCAGCCGCGCGAGCATGAGTTCGTCCTGGTCGTCGGTGAGGAGGATGTCCTCCTTGGCCGGGAAGTAGCGCACGACGGTGGACGGGGAGACCTCGGCCGCGGCGGCGATCTGCTCGATCGTGGTCGCCTCGTAGCCCTGCTCGGCCACGAGCCGGTAGGTGGCCTTCCGGATCGCGGCGCGGGTCTTGAGCTTCTTGCGCTCGCGCAGGCCTGGACGCTCGGGTGTGACGGGCATGGCCGTCATTGTGCCTGGTCAGACCCCTCAGGCGTGCTGGTACGCGACGAGCGAGATGCCGACGTAGTGGACGATGAACGCGGCCAGGGTGAAGGAGTGGAAGACCTCGTGGAAGCCGAACCAGTGCGGTGAGGGGTTGGGGCGCTTGATCCCGTAGATGACCCCGCCCGCGCTGTAGAGCAGTCCGCCGACGATCACGAGGACGAGGACCGCGATGCCGCCGGCCCGCATGAAGTCGGGCAGGAAGAAGACGGCGGCCCAGCCCATCGCGATGTAGCAGGGCGTGTACAGCCAGCGAGGGGCGCCGACCCAGAAGACCCGGAAGGCGATGCCGGCGACGGCCGCCGCCCACACCGCCCACATGAGCGGCCGGCCGGTGGAGTCGGGGAGGAGCAGCAGGGTCAGCGGCGTGTACGTGCCCGCGATGATCAGGAAGATGTTGGCGTGGTCGAGGCGCCGCAGCACCGCCTCGCCGCGGGGTCCCCAGTTGCCGCGGTGGTACAGGGCGCTGATGCCGAAGAGCAGGCAGGCGGTGAGGGCGTAGACCCCGCAGGCGATCCGGGCCCGGGGCGAGTCCGAGAGGGCGACCAGAACGAACCCCGCGACGATCACCGCGGGGAACATTCCGGCGTGCAGCCATCCTCTGAGTCTCGGCTTCCCGGGGAGCGGCAGCGCCGGGCGCTGTTCCGTGGCGGTGAGGTCCGGCGTGGCTGCAGTCATGGACCCGCATGCTACCTACGCGATCGTAAGTACCGGATATGAGTGGCGATGCTCACGTGTGAGGCCCTCTGGACATATGGGCGGTAGCATCGGATGATCAAATGAGTGCGGTCGGCACCGGATGAGCGCCTACGACGCATCCGGGTCGCAGCCCCCAAGGGGCATACATCTAAAAAACCCCTCTTCAAGGAGCAATCGTGGCGCGCGACAACGCGGCTCCCTCCACCGTCCCCACCCAGCACCAGGAACTCGTGTCCTGGGTCAACGAGATCGCCGAGATCACCCAGCCCGACCGCATCGTCTGGTGCGACGGGTCCGAGGCCGAGTACGAGCGCCTCTGCGAGGAGCTCGTCGCCAAGGGGACCTTCAAGAAGCTCGACCCGGTCAAGCGCCCGAACTCCTACTACGCCGCCTCCGACCCGACCGACGTCGCGCGCGTCGAGGACCGGACCTTCATCTGCTCCGAGAAGGAGGAGGACGCGGGCCCGACCAACCACTGGAAGGCCCCCGCGGAGATGAAGGAGATCTTCGCCGGCGAGAAGGGCATCTTCCGCGGCTCCATGAAGGGCCGCACGATGTACGTCGTGCCCTTCTGCATGGGCCCGGTCGGCTCCCCGCTCTCCGCCATCGGCGTCGAGATCACCGACTCCGCGTACGTCGCCGTCTCCATGCGCACCATGACCCGCATGGGACAGGCCGTCCTCGACGAGCTGGGCACCGACGGCTTCTTCGTCAAGGCCGTCCACACCCTCGGCGCCCCCCTGGAGGAGGGCCAGGAGGACGTGCCGTGGCCGTGCAACTCCACCAAGTACATCTCGCACTTCCCCGAGACGCGTGAGATCTGGTCCTTCGGCTCGGGCTACGGCGGCAACGCCCTGCTCGGCAAGAAGTGCTACGCGCTGCGCATCGCCTCCGTCATGGCGCGTGACGAGGGCTGGCTCGCCGAGCACATGCTCATCCTCAAGCTCACCCCGCCGCAGGGCGAGGCGAAGTACGTCGCCGCCGCCTTCCCGTCCGCCTGCGGCAAGACGAACCTCGCCATGCTGGAGCCCACGATCCCCGGCTGGACGGTCGAGACCATCGGCGACGACATCGCCTGGATGCGCTTCGGCGAGGACGGCCGCCTCTACGCGATCAACCCCGAGGCCGGCTTCTTCGGCGTCGCGCCCGGCACCGGCGAGCACACCAACGCCAACGCCATGAAGACCCTCTGGGGCAACTCGGTCTTCACCAACGTCGCGCTCACCGACGACGGCGACGTGTGGTGGGAGGGCATGACCGAGGAGGAGCCCGAGCACCTCGTCGACTGGAAGGGCAACGACTGGACGCCGGCGTCCGAGACCCCGGCCGCCCACCCCAACGCCCGCTTCACCGTGCCGGCCGCGCAGTGCCCGACGATCGCCCCGGAGTGGGAGGACACCAAGGGCGTCCCGATCTCCGCGATCCTCTTCGGCGGCCGCCGCGCCTCCGCCGTTCCGCTGGTCACCGAGTCCTTCGACTGGAACCACGGCGTCTTCCTCGGCGCCAACGTGGCCTCCGAGAAGACCGCCGCGGCCGAGGGCAAGGTCGGCGAGCTGCGCCGCGACCCGTTCGCGATGCTGCCGTTCTGCGGCTACAACATGGGCGACTACATGGCCCACTGGGTCAAGGTCGGCGCCTCCGCGGACGCCGCGAAGCTCCCGAAGATCTACTACGTGAACTGGTTCCGCAAGAACGACGCCGGCAAGTTCGTCTGGCCCGGCTTCGGCGAGAACAGCCGCGTCCTGAAGTGGATCGTCGAGCGCCTCGACGGCAAGGCCGAGGGTGTCGAGACCCCCATCGGCATCCTGCCGACGCGGGAGGCCCTGGACACCGACGGCCTGGAGCTGGCCGAGGCGGACCTGGACTTCCTGCTCACCGTCGACAAGGACGTCTGGCGCGAGGAGGCCGCCCTGGTCCCCGCGCACCTGGAGACCTTCGGCGAGCACACCCCGAAGGAGCTGTGGGACGAGTACCGCGCGCTGGTCGAGCGCCTGGGCTGATCCCCTGACAGCACCACGAACTCGTGGCGGGTTGCCCCGATTTCCGCCCTGACCAGCTGGGGTCACGACGGCCCGCCACGACGCATCCGGCCCCCGGAGCCCCCTCACGGCTCCGGGGGCCGGCGCACGTCAGGCGGCAAGGGTCAGAGGATGACCTGGCCGGTCTCCACCGTCGCGATCGCGCGGCGGCAGGCGTCCCGGAACCCGAGGAAGCGGGGGTTGTTCCAGGTGGCGAGCCGACCGCTCTTCCAGTCGAAGTCCGTCGGCTCGGGGCCGAAGAGGGACCTGCGCATGTCCTCGGTGATCTCCAGCTGGGCGCCCGCGCCGGTCGCCGTCCGGTTGCAGATGTTCTTCGTGAGGCCCCCGGCGTAGTCCTTGAGGTTCTGCGCGTACTCGGGCGCGAAGGCGTCGACCGCGGGGAAGCCGGCCGTGTTCAGCTCCTTCACCAGCGCCTCGCGGAAGACCTGGTTGAGGCCGCCGACGACGACCAGCTTCGGGTCGGCGACCGACGGCCAGATCGCCGGCTCCGGCATGCCGAGCTGGCCGTACTGGCAGCCGTGCAGGCTCAGCACGTTGAGGTGGCTCGCGGCGATCCCCACGGCGACGTGGTCGTCGCAGTTCACCGAGCTGACGTGCAGCGCCCTGTTGTTCTCCGAGCGCATGCCCTCGAACATCCAGTAGTCGTACAGGCCTTCGGTGACGAGCGCCGACTCCACGTCCGCCGGGTTGTAGCCCGCGATCGCCAGACAGAGCTCTGAGGTGCCCCGCTCGATCTGGCCGCCGTGGATCGCCATGACCGCTGTCCTGGGCGGCGAGGAAGGCTTGCTCAGGTACCTGTCGAGCTGCTCGTGACGCCGGTAGCGGCGTCCGTAGTCCGTGCCCTCCTTCACCGGGTCGGCCGTGCTCGTGTAGAGGTCGGTGTTGGAGACGTAGGTGTCGTTCTCGGTGCCGGCGTAGGCCGGTGCGGCGGTGGCGAGTTGGCCGACGAGCGGCGCTCCCGCCGCGGCCGCGGCGGCGAAGGCGGTCAGGACGGTGCGGCGGGAGGCCTTGGGCGGCTCGAGTGTCATGCGCGGAACATAACTGATCATGGTGACGGAGTCCGAGCTTCCTTTTGCGGCTTCCGTTCCCCTCACCGCCCCCGGTCCTCCAGGTACCGCGTGTGCGTCTCCTGGCGGCGCACCTCCGCCTGCCGCAGCGCGTCCGCGATCGCCGCCGCCTCCCCGTGCAACGCCGCCAACTGGCGCTCCAGATGCCGCTCCGGCGGCTCCGAGCCCGGCACCACACGGGTCCACCAGCGGCTCCGCACGAAGGCGTCGACCGCCTCCGGGACGTCCTGGCGCACCGCCCGCGCGAGCACCCGCAGCTGCTCCGGTTCGCTCACCCAGCCCGGTTCGAGCAGCGCCTCCAGCAGCGCGTCCAGCTCCGTCAGCCGGCCGTGCGCGGCCGGTGGCAGCTCCACCCCGGCGAGATAGCCGCGCAGCCTCGCCAGATCGGCGCGCAGCGCGTCCAGTTGCTCGGCCGGGTCCGGGAAGGGCGGTGGCGGGGTGCGCTCGGGAGGGGCGATCAGTGCCCCCGCCCCGTACAGACCGGCGACGACCACCGGCCACAGCGAGCCCGCGGCGCCGGTCAGGGCGAGCCCCACCCCGGCCAGGCCGCAGGCGCAGCCCGCGAGGTTCTTGCGGGATTCGACGTACCTCAGGACCGGGTTACTGGTAGCCACGGATCTCCTCGAAGGCCCCGTCGAGCGAACCCTGGGTCGCGTCGAACAGGCGCCCGCCGGTGAGCTGCGCGATGTGGTCGAGCGCGCCCCGGTCGGAGTCCCCGAACAGGATCGGGAAGACCGGGATGCGCCGCTGGGCCGGGGTCAGCGACCGCCTGTGGAAGTCGTCGAAGGCGGAGGCCGGATCGCCGTCGGTGTTCGCGCCGTCGGTCATCAGCACGATCGACGTGAACGTCGTGCCCGGGGCGTCGTCGCCGAGCCGTGCGTACGCCTCCTCGAGGCTGGAGTAGATCGCGGTGCCGCCCGAGGCCGAGAGCCTGTTCGCGTCGGCACGGATGGCGTCCAGCGCGGCCTTCGGGGAGGCCGGGTCGACGGTGTGGGTGCGCACCTCGCCGCTCTTCACCGAGGAGCCGAACGGCATCAGCGTCACCTCCTCGCGGTCCCGGAAGTCCCCGGTCAGCTGGACGAGCGCCGCCTTCAGCCGGTCGAGCCGTTCGCCCGCCATCGAGCCGGAGGTGTCGAGGACGTAGATCGTGCGGGACGGCCGGCGCAGTGTGTTGTCGTACGAGTCGAGCAGCCCGTCGGCGACGGAACGGCTGCCGGGGAAGGGCAGTTCGCGCCGTTGGTCCGTCGCGAGGCGCGCCTCGGGGGCGACCCCGGGGACCACCGGCCGGCGCAGTGTGGTGGCGGTGATCCGGCGCTGCACGTCCGGCGTGCGCAGATGGGCGGCGAGGCGGCGGGCCGCGTCCTTCGCCTCGGGGCGGGCGGCCGTCAGCGAGGTGAGCGGATAGTCCGCGGTGACCACCCCGTCGGCCGGGCGGATCACGGCCAGCGGGCCCGGCATCGACAGCAGCACCGACTCGTAGTTGACGAGCGCGTCGACGTCGGAGCGGCGCGAGAAGGCGGTGGCGAGCCAGCCGGAGGAGCCGGAGGTCAGCGTCTGGCCGGCGAAGAAGTCCTTCAGCTTCGGGGTCGCGGCCTTCACGTCCTTGTCGGTGAGCGCGGACTGGGCGCCCGAGAGGCCCGAGGCGACCGAGACCAGCGCGGAGAAACCGGAGTGGGAGCGGAGCGGGTCGGTCATTCCGTACTTCAGCCGCTCCGACGCGACGGCCTGGTGGATCTGGGCCCAGGTGACGTGCTTCGGGTCCCAGCCCAGCGCGCTCGCGACGGCGGGCCGGACGCCGAACGCGACCGGCGAGGTCATGATCGGGGTCTCGCCGGTGATCTTCCGGGCGGTGTCCGGGCGGAGCCGCAGGTAGTCGTTGGACGACAGCCAGACCGCGTCGAACTGCTCGTCGGCTTCGCCCGAGGCGATCCGCTCGACGGCGTCCAGGGTCCCCGCGTAGGTGGGCGCCACGGTGACGCCGGTCGCCTTGCGGGCCTCCTCCAGGACGGGAGCCATGTCGGCGAGCTCGGAGGAGGCGAGGATCCGCAGGGTGCCGGGACGGTACTCCTGGCCCTGCGTGCCCCGGTCACCGCCCTTGCCTCCCCCGCCCCCGCCGTCGCCCGAGCTGTCGCACGCCGTGCCCGTGAGGGCCAGCAGGGCGGCGACGGCGGCCGTGGCGAGGCGGGCGGGTACGGAGCGGGTCGCGCGTACGGATCTCATCCCCGGCCCCCTTCGAGGATGCCCCGGGAGCCCTCGCCGCCGGTGCCGGCGGAGCCGCCGCGGTCCTCCCGCGTCCGTTCCAGATAGGTGCTCGCGGTGCGGAGTTCGGCGGTCAGGGAGTCGACCGTCTGCGCCATCGACTCGGTGGCGCGGATCTTGTACGTGTCGATCGCGTCGAGCGTCGTGTAGATCTGCTGGAAGGCGCTGCGCACGGTCTCCAGCCCCACCGCGGGCTCCGCGGCGAGCCGCTGGATGTCCCCGGACTGGCCGGCGAGCGCGGCCGCGTTGCCCTGGACGAGGGTCTCGGTGGTCCCGCGCAGGGCGTTGACCTGCTCGACGACCTTCTTCTGGTGGCCGAGGGCGGAGGCGAGCATCACGGCGATCCGCAGCGCGGTCACGGTCGTCGTGGCGGCCCGGTCGACGCCCCTGATCAGCTCGTCGTTGTTGCGGCGCACCACGTCCATCGCCAGATAGCCCTGCGCGCACACGGCGAGCTGGGTCAGCAGGTCCTGGTGCTTCTGCCGCACCGGGAAGAGCACGTCCGCGCGCAGCGCGTCGGCCTGCGTCGGGTCCGCGGTGCCGGCGAGCCGCTGCTCGACGGCCGCGTCGAGTGCCTCGGCCAGCACGGCGTACTCCTGGAGCTTGCCCATGGTGTCCCACAGCCTGGCCCGCTCGGTCTGCAACGCGGCATTGTCGCGGCGCAGTTCGTCCTGGCCTCCGCGGAGCGCGTCGAGGATCCGGTTGATCGTGTCCTGCGAGGAGGCGTACGTGGCGATGTGGTCGCGCAGCTTGTTGCCGCCCGGCAGTTTCGACAGCAGGCCGCGCACGCCCTTGGCGGGTGTGTCGCGCGGGTCGAGGTCCTCGACCGTGCGGCGCAGCTCGACGAGCGAGCTGCCCACCCGGGTCGTCGCGTCGCCGCCCGCGTCGCCGAGCGAGCGGACGGTGCGGTCCAGCATCCGGTTGGACTGCTGGGCGGCGGTGCGCATCTCACCCTCGCCGAGCCCGGTGATCTCGCCGATGCGGCCGGTGAACTCCGGGGAGCGGGCGTCGAGTCCGGCGAGCGAGCCGACGTACTCGGCGGCCCGCCGGGCCATCTCCGTACGGACGGAGTCGTCGAGCGGGACGAGCGTGGCGGCCTGCTCGGCGCGGATCGGCGCGACCGGCTCGGGCGGGGTCAGCACGAGCGCGTCGTCCTGGCCGTTCGGCCTGTTCGTGGGTGTGGTCATGCGGTGCCCCCCTGGTCGCGGGCCTTCAGCGCCATGATGTGCAGCACCTTCGAGGTGGGCACGGGCGCCTGGCGGACCCCGCCGAGCGTCTGGTTGAGGTAGCCGGTGTGGCCGGCGGTGGCGGCGGTGAACTCGGCGGCTGCGCCCTGCGGGCGGAAGCCGTGCCGGACCGCGAGCTTGCGCAGCTCCGGGTCGGAGGACAGGAGTTCCCCGAGCGTGCGACCGCCCTCGGTGAGCGGCACGAGGGTGTGGTCGCTGTTGACCGTGGTGTCCGGGTAGAGGACGACCAGGTCGCCCATGTTCTGTTCGGCCAGTAGCTGGGCCGCCACCTGCGACTCGTACACCAGGACCAGAGGGTTGCCGACGCCGCTGACGAAGTCCCGGAAGGGCGCGTCCGAGCTGGACTGCTGGGCGCCCTGGACCTGGATGAGCTTGCGCAGCAGCGGCGCCGTGCGGTCCACGGCCGCCTGGTCCCCGGCTACCCGGCCGCCGTCGGCGACGTAGCTCGCGGCGGCGAGGTAGAGCGCGCCGGAGTTGGAGGCGACGGGATCGGTCGAGGTGATGAACAGGGTGCCGCTCAGCTCGGGATGCCCCGCTGATCCCTTGAGCTGCTGCCACGTCCGGTCGGCGCGGGCGGCCGCGAGATAGGCCCCCATGTGCAGGGCGCCGGTGTGGCCGCCGGAGCCGAGGGTGGCCAGGCCGTTGTCGGCGAGCACGCGGGCGGCGGCGCTGTGCGCGACGACCACGAGCGGCGAGTAGAAGGGCCGCAGCGGGGCGCCGGTCACCTTCGCCTTGGCCTTCAGCTCGTCGGCGGGCGCCTTGGCGGACGGGAACGCGAAGTCGTAGCCCTTGAGGGGCAGTTCCTCCATGTCCCAGGACCCGGAGGTCTCCGTCCGTACGGTGAGGCCCTTGGCTGCCAGGGCCTTCACGACCTCGGGATCGGCGAAGAACTCCGCCTTCTCCGACCCGATCACTCCTCGCACGGTCTTCGTTGCCGTGCCGCTGTCGTCCTTGTCGCCGCCCACCGCGAGGGCGGCGGCCACGCCGCCCAGGAGCAGGACGGCGAGGACGATTCCCAGAATGCGTCTCACGCGGGCAGAGTGCTCGCGGAAACCCACATTCCAGGGGGAGTTGGGTGTACGGGCGGTGAAGCGACGATCCCGGTAACGAACCGGAGCGCGATGTACCGTCACCTTCGGGTCGACCGGGCGGGAGCCGGTGGCGACGGCCACGCCGCGAAGGGCCGGGTCGGCGGTGGGTGGCACCCGGTCCGCGCGGTGTCGTGGCCGCGCGGACCGGGGCCGTCAGGGGGTGCCGACCAGCGAGTCGCCGGCGAGGGCCGCCGTGTGCGCGTCCATGCGCTCGGCGGCGAGGATCGCGGCGGCCGTGTCGGCCCGGGAGGCGGCGACGAGCAGCGCGCGGCCCGCGAGTGCGTGCGCCTTGTGGTGCAGGGCCTCGGCGGAGGAGCCGCTGAGCCCCGCGTGGCGGGCCGGCGGCGCGCCACGCAGCCGTGCGACCTGCCGGGCGATGAGCTCACCGGCCTCGGTGTCGCCGAGCTCGTCGGTGACGGCGAGCAGGGCGGCGAGGTGACCGGCGAGCTGGATGTCCAGCTCTTCCTCGCGTGAGCGGTGCGGGAACGCGTTCTGGTCGTCGTCGGCCATCCGGTGGACCGACTTGGTGCGGATCGGTTCGTACATGGGGACGGCCTCCTGCGGTAGCTCTGGAGGCATCCTAGCTTGGATTCATTCTAAAGTTGTGCGCCGTCCGAAAAGGGTGGGTCAAGAATTCGGCCGACGGTCCGCCGCGTGCCCCGCGTGCGGCCGGCAGGTGCCCGGAGCGCCGCCTGGAGGGACGCCGCTCAGTGCTGGCTGTAGCCGTCCAGGAAGTTCCCGATCCGGGTCACGGCCTCCGCCAGGTCGAGGGCGTTGGGCAGGGTCACGATCCGGAAGTGGTCCGGCTCGTGCCAGTTGAAGCCCGTCCCGTGCACGACCATGATCTTCTCGGCGCGCAGCAGGTCGAGGACCATCTGCCGGTCGTCCTTGATCTTGTAGACGGCCGGGTCGAGCCGCGGGAAGAGGTACAGCGCCCCCTTCGGCTTCACGCACGTCACGCCCGGGATCTGGGTCAGCAGGTCGTACGCCACGTCCCGCTGCTCCAGGAGCCGGCCGCCGGGCAGGACCAGGTCCTCGATCGACTGCCGCCCCTGCAGTGCCGCGGCCACCGCGTGCTGGGCCGGCATGTTGGCGCACAGGCGCATGTTGGCCAGGATCGTCAGGCCCTCGATGTACGAGGAGGCGTGCGCCTTCGGGCCGCAGACCGCGAGCCAGCCGGAGCGGAAGCCGGCGACCCGGTAGTTCTTGCTCATCCCGTTGAAGGTGAGGACGAGCAGGTCGGGGGCGATGGCGGCGGTGGGGGTGTGGGTCGCGCCGTCGTAGAGGATCTTGTCGTAGATCTCGTCCGAGCAGACCACCAGGTTGTGCCGGCGGGCGATCTCCGTCAGCCCGCGCAGCATCTCGTCGTCGTAGACGGCGCCGGTGGGGTTGTTCGGGTTGATGATCACGATCGCCTTGGTCCGATCGGTGATCTTCCGCTCGATGTCGGCCAGGTCCGGCATCCAGTCCGCCTGCTCGTCGCAGCGGTAGTGGACGGCCGTACCGCCCGCGAGCGACACCGACGCCGTCCACAGCGGATAGTCGGGAGCCGGTACGAGGACCTCGTCGCCGTCGTCGAGCAGCGCCTGCATCGCCATCTGGATCAGCTCGGAGACGCCGTTGCCGAGGTAGATGTCCTCGACCGACAGGGGGATGCCCTTGGTCTCGTAGTGGCTCATCACCGCGCGGCGGGCCGACAGCAGGCCCTTCGCGTCGCCGTAGCCGTGGGCCTCGGCGAGATTGCGCAGCATGTCCTCGAGGATGGCCGGCGGGCACTCGAAGCCGAAGGCGGCCGGGTTGCCGGTGTTGAGCTTGAGGATGCGGTGACCGGCAGCCTCCAGCCGCATCGCCTCCTCGAGCACCGGACCCCGGATTTCGTAACAGACGTTGGCGAGCTTCGTGGACTGGATCACCTGCATGACGAGAGCTTACGGCGGTGCCGGACGCGACGCTCCGTGTTTTGGGACACGTCGGGCGGTCGTGCCGGTGTGACCCAGGTCGCTCGCCCGCTGTCGTGCTCCCTACAATCACGGCTCGTGAGCCAGTACGACACTGGGGGCGCGGAGCTCCCGAGATCCCACCGTCGGCACGCGTCGAAGCGGCGCGGGCCCGGCCCGCTCTGGATGGTCGGCAGCGGTGCCGTCGTCGTGATCGGCGTCCTCGCCGCCGTGGCGGGACTCGACTCCGGGCCGGCCGGGCGGTCCCCGGCCGTGGACGACGGGCATCCGGGGATGCCGGCGCTGATCCAGCGGGACGAGGGGGCGACGGACGGAGCCTCCGAGGAGGCCTCGGGCGGGGGAGGGGATTCCGGCGGGCCGGCGCCCTCGACCCACCCGGCCGGTCCCTCGGGCTCCGCGACGGCTCCCACGGCCCCGGCGACGACCGGCACCGCGACCCCCGGGGGTGAGCCCACCGCCACCTCGGAGGGGCAGCACCCGGGGAGGTCGGGCTCGGCGCCCGGCAACCAGAAGAAGCCGAGGTAAGCGGGCGGGGACGCGGGCGGGGCCGCAGGATAGGTTGTCCCGTCATGTGGGTTCTCAGCACCGCCGGATGCCGGTGGCTCGGCGCGATCGGATCGCTCGCCGTCACCGTCGGCGGCTGGGCCGCCGGGTCCCTGCCCGAACGCGGTGGCTGGGGCCTGTGGGAGCCGCGCGGCTCGGCCGTGACGGTGGCCGGCGCGGTGCTCGCCTACCTCGGCCTCACCCTGCTGATCGCGGCCTGGTGGCAGTACGGGCGCCTGCTGGCGGCCGGCGCCGCGGACCGCGTCGGGGCCACGCTCGGCTGGTGGGCGGCCCCCCTCGTCCTGGCCCCGCCGCTGCACAGCGCCGACGTCTACAGCTACATCGCCCAGGGCGCGATGGTCCTCGAAGGCCACGACGTGTACGGGGCCGGGCCGGCCGTCCTCGGCCCCGGCGATCTCGGTGCCGACGCGGCCGCGAGCGTCGGCGGGCACTGGACGCACACCCCCGCGCCCTACGGGCCGGTCTTCCTCGTCCTGGCCCAGGCGGTCGTCAAGCTCACCGGAGGCGCGGTCGTCCCGGCCGTCCTGGGCATGCGGCTGCTCGCGCTCCTCGCCCTCGCGCTGATCGTGTGGGCGGTCCGGGGCCTCAGCGGCGCCCGCGGGCCCGGAGCGCTGTGGCTCGCGGCGCTCAACCCGCTGCTCCTCGTCCACGTCGTCGGCGGCATGCACAACGACGGCCTCATGGTCGGCCTCCTCCTCGCGGGCGTGCTGCTCGCCGTGCGGGGGCGGTGGGTGGCCGGGAGCGTGCTCGTCGGCCTCGCGGTCATGGTCAAGTCGCCGGCGGCGGTGGCGCTGCTCTTCGTCGGCGTCCTGGTCGCACGGCGGACGGGCGGGGCGCGCGGGCTGCTCAAGGGCATGCTGCCGGGGGCCGTCGCGGCGGCCGTCGCCACGGCCGCGACGCTCGTCGCGGGCACCGGCTTCGGCTGGCTCCGCACGCAGAGCGTGGCCGGGACCATCCACACGGCGCTGTCGCTCACCAGCGACCTGGGTCTCGGCCTCGGGCTGCTGGTCGGGGACGACCCGGAGCCGGTGAAGGGCGCGGTCGGGAAACTGGGCCTGCTGATCGCCCTGGGGATCATCGCGCTCCTGGCCCGGCGTGCCTGGACGGGGCGCACGGACGTGGTCCTGGCCCTGGGGCTGGCGCTCCTCGCGCTCGTCGCGCTGTCCCCGATGGTGCAGCCCTGGTACGTGCTGTGGGGCACGTGCGCGGTCGCCGCGGTCGCCTGGGACACCCGCGCGGGGCAGTTCCTCGCCGTCCTGTCCGCCGCCCTGACCTACGAGACGGCTCCTTCCGGCCACACGCCCTGGTACGGCTTCGCGCTGATGGGGGCGGCGCTGGCGGCGGGCGCGCTGTGGCTGCGCCGCGAGCCCTGGCCGCCGCGGCTCGGGGCCGCCCCGTCCCAGGACCTGCGCCCGACGCCGGCGCAACGGACGCGGCGCACGGGCTGACGGCCCGGCGCCCGCGGTGGCCGAACTCCCCGGTTGCCGATGCCCCCGGTGGCCGATGCCCCGGTTGTCGCGGGAGCCGGGGGGCGGAGGGTCGCGTCAGTGGGGCGGGGTGCGGCGCAGGGCCCGGCCCGGGAGGGACGCGGTGCGACGGCCGTCCTCGATGACGAAGCGGCCGTCGACCAGGACGTGGGGGATGCCGACGGGGAGGGTCCTCGGGCTCGCGTACGTCGCCGCCGAGGCGACCGTCAGCGGGTCGAACAGGACCAGGTCCGCCACGTGGCCCTCGCGGATCAGGCCCCGGTCCGGGAGGCGGAGGCGGCGGGCGGGGCGGGACGTGAGGTGGGCGACGCAGTCCTCCAGGGTGAGGACGGACTCCTCGCGGACGTAGCGGCCCAGGAACTCCGGGAAGGTGCCGTACGCCCGGGGATGGGGCTTGGCACCCTGGAGGATGCCGTCCGAGCCGCCCGTGTGGACCGGGTGGCGCATGATCGCCCGGACGTTCTCCTCGTGGCCCACGTGCTGGAGGATCGTCGGTCCGAGGCCGTCCTCCAGCAGCAGGCGGCGGGCCGCCGGCCAGTCGGGGAGCCGCCGGCCGACCCAGGACGCGAGGGCGGGGTCCGTCACGCCGGAGATCTCGATCGTGTCCCACTCGACCGGCACCCCGTGGCAGCCGTCCGAGCCGATCTCCTCCAGGTGGTGCCGGATCCGCTCCGCCGTCCCCTCGTCCCTCAGCCGGGCCAGGAGCGCCTCCGGGCCGCCCTCGTGCGCCCAGCTGGGCAGCACCGCGACGAGGGTGGTGCAGCCGGGGGTGTACGGGTACGTGTCCAGGGTGATGTCGGAGCCCTCGGCCAGCGCCGCGTCCAGGAGCGACAGGAGCTCCGGAGCCCTTCCCTCGTTCACGCCGAAGTTCAGCGTCGCGTGCGCCAGGTGCAGCGCGCAGCCGGCGTCCCGGGTGAGCCGGACCATCTCCTCGTACGCCTCCAGCGCCCCCGCCCCGTACGAGCGGTGGTGCGGGCAGTAGTAGCCGCCGTAGCGTGCCACCACCCGGCACAGCTCGGTGAGTTCCGCGTCGGGGGCGTACATGCCGGGGGTGTAGGTCAGGCCCGAGGACATGCCGAACGCGCCCTGCTCCAGGCCCTCGGCGACGAGCTGCCGCATGCGGTTCAGCTCCGGCTCCGTCGCGGGGCGGTCCGCCCAGCCCATCGCGTACATCCGGACCGTGCCCTGCGGGACGAGGTAGGCCGCGTTGACCGCGATGCCGCGCCCGCCGTGCGCGCCGTCCAGGCGGTCCAGGTACTCGCCGACCGTCCGCCAGTCGAGGTCGAGGGTCGTGTCCCCGGGCGCAGCGCCGTTCCAGCCGGAGATCGCCCGGCGCACCTCGTCGAGGGTGCGGTCGTCGACCGGCGCGTACGACAGGCCGTCCTGGCCCAGGACCTCGAGCGTGACGCCCTGCGCGGCCTTCGCGCTGTGGTCCGGGTCGCGGAGCAGCGCGAGGTCGCTGTGGGCGTGCATGTCGATGAATCCGGGGGACAGGGCCAGGCCCTCGACGTCCACGACGCGCCGGGCGGTGGGGCGTTGGCAGCCGGCCGCCGCGCCCTCCTTGACGATCGCGGCGATCCGGCCGCCGTCGACGGCGACGTCGGCCCGGTAGGACGGGCCGCCGCTGCCGTCGACGACCTCCGCGTCGCGGAAGACGAGGTCCATGGGTGTCCTGCCTCTCCTAGAAGAAGGTGCGGATGTAGTCGACGACCGTGCCGTCCGCCTCGACCAGCGGGATCAGCTGCCACTTGTCGAAGGACGTGCACGGGTGGGACAGGCCCATGCCGAGCCAGTCGCCGACCTCCAGGTCGGCGCCCTCCGCGGTGCGTACCCAGGCGTGCTGGTCGGACAGGGCGGTCACGGTGAGGCCGTCGGCCGGGCGGATCTCGCCGCTGCGGGCGTCGCGCACGACCTGCGCCTCGGGCAGGTGGAGGTCGTAGGCGGCATCGCGCTTGCCCGCGTTGGTGAAGGCCTGCTCGGGGGTGGGGCGGGAGACGACCTGGGACCAGAGCCGGAACGCGGGCTGGAGCGCGCCCTCCTCGGGGATCCGGTTGAAGGGGGTCCGCTCGCGGTACTGGCCGTCGTCGTGGGAGACGTACGCGCCCGAGCGCAGCAGCTTCAGGACGGGACGGGAGAGCTCCGGCACCTCGGCGAAGACCTCGGCGACCGTGTCGAACCACTCGCTGCCGCCGGCGCTGACCACGATCTCCGGCAGGTCGGTCGCGAACCTGCCCGCCTTGTCGAAGGCGATCGCGAGCCCGACGAGCCGGTGCAGCCATGCCCGCACCCGGGTGGCGTCGGCCTGCGGCATCGTGGCCTCGTAGCCCGCCACGCCCACCAGCCGCAGCCGGTCCGTGGAGGCGACGGCGTCGGCGACGGCCTCGCACTCGGCCTCGGTCCGCACCCCCGTCCGCCCGGCGTCGGCCGCGCCCAGTTCGACGACGACGTCGACGGCGCGGCGGGCGCCGGCCTCGGTCAGGGCCGCGTCCATCAGCTCGACCCCGCGGACGGAGTCGACGTAGCAGACGAGGTGGAAGTCCGGGTCGGCGTCGAGCTCGGCGGCGAGCCAGCGCAGGGCGACGGCGTCGACGAGTTCGTTGGCCAGGAAGATCCGGGCGATGCCGTGGGCGCGGTAGACGCGGGCCTGGTGGGGGACGGCGGCCGTGATGCCCCAGGCGCCGTGCTCGATCTGGCGGTCGAAGAGCTGCGGGGCCATGGAGGTCTTGCCGTGCGGCGCGAAGGCGAGGCCGTGGCGCTCGGCGTAGGTCTCCAGGAGGCGGAGGTTGTGCTCGACGGACTCGGCGGAGAGGGCGAGGACGGGGGTGGTGAAGCCGCCGGTGAAGAGGTTGCGGCGCTGCGCGGCGAGCTCGCCGACGGTGAGGCCCTCGGCGTCCGGGGGGAGCGCCTTGAAACGGTGGTCGACGCGCTCCTGGGCCAGGTCGGGGGCGGTACCGGTGGCGGCGGACATGGTTCCTCCTCGTCGAGGTCGTCGCACTGCTGCGTGCTCCTACGTTGTTGCAGCATGTGCAACGGTCATTGCGTATAACGCTTGCGGCTGTCTAGCATCCGGGCCGGAGCCGGGTCAACGGACCCGTGCTCCAGGACGCCGCGAAGGAGCCCGAAGGTGACCGGAACCCCGCCGGACGTCGTGTGCCTCGGCGAGTCCATGGTCACCTTCCTGCCCACCCGGCCGGGCCGCCTCGCCGACGTTCCCTCCTTCGACCGTGCCATCGGCGGCGCCGAGTCGAACGTCGCGTGCGCGCTCGCCGCGGCGGGGTACCGGGCGAAGTGGGTGGGGCGGGTGGGCGACGACGGCTTCGGGGACCACCTGACGGAGGCCATCGGGGCTTACGGCGTCGACGTGTCCGCGGTCGTCCGCGACCCGGCGCGGCCGACCGGCGTCTACTTCCGCACGGCGACCGACCGGGCCGCCCACGGGCACGAGACCGCGTACTACCGGGCCGGGTCGGCGGCCTCGGCCATGTCGCCCCGGACCGTGCCGTACGGGACGCTCGCCGACGCCCGCATCCTCCACCTGTCGGGCATCACGGCCGCCCTCTCCGACTCGTGCCTGGCCCTGATGCGCGCCCTGACCGCGCGGTGCGGGTGGCCCGGGCGGCGTCCTCCGGTCTCGTTCGACGTCAACTTCCGCCCCGGGCTGTGGGCGGACGCGGCGGCCGGGGGCCGGGTCCTGCTCGACCTCGCCCGGGGCGCCGACCTCGTCTTCGTCGGCGCCGACGAGGCGGAGTCGGCGTGGGGCATCGGCGATCCCTCCGCGATCCGGGCGGCCCTGCCGGAACCGGCGGTGCTGGTCGTGAAGCGGGCCGGGGACGGCGCGACGGTCTACGCACGCCGCGCCGACGCCCCGGCGACGGTCTACGCACGCCGCGCCGACGCCCCGGCTCCCGGCGGTGCGGGCCGGGGCACGGACGGGGCGGCGGCCCGTGACACCGTCACGCACGTCCCCGCCCCCCGCGTCGACGTCGTCGCCCCCGTCGGCGCCGGCGACGCCTTCGCCGCCGGGTTCCTCGCAGGGACCCTGCGCGGGCTCGGCGTCGCGGCACGGGCGCGGCACGGGCACCTGATGGCCGCCGCCGCCCTGACCGTGCCCGGGGACATCGCCGCGCCGGCCGGACGCGCCCGCCTCGACCGCCTCGTCGCCCTCGACGACGAGGCCTGGGGGACACTTCACCTCGGCCCCGGCTGGACGGGGGAGGACCAGGAGGTACGTACGCCATGAGCCAGACCGTCGACCGTGCGCTCAGCATCCTGCCGCTGCTCGCACAGGGCCCCGCCGACCTCGGGCAGGTCGCCGAGCGGCTCGGCGTGCACAAGTCCACCGCGCTGCGCCTCCTCCGTACGCTCCACGAGCACGGCCTCGTCCACCGCCAGCAGGACCAGCGCTACCGCCTCGGCGCCCGCCTCTTCGCCCTCGCGCAGGAGGCCGTCGAGAACCTCGACGTCCGCGAGATCGCCCACCCCCACCTCGCCGCCCTCAACGAGCGGATCGGCCACACCGTCCACCTCGCCGTGCACGAGGAGGGCGAGGTCCTCTACATCGACAAGGTCGAGAGCCGATACCCGGTCCGCATGTACTCCCGGATCGGCAAGCCCGTCGCGATCACCGTCGCCGCCGTCGCCAAGTTGCTCCTCGCCGACCTGCCCGAGCCCGAACGCCGCGCCCTCGCCGCCAAGCTCGACTACCCCATGTACACGCCCCGTTCGACCCCGAACGCCGCCGCCTTCCTCAAGGAGCTGGCGACCGTACGCGAACAGGGCTGGGCCACGGACCTCGGCGGCCACGAGGAGTCCATCAACTGCGTGGCCGCGCCCGTCCGAGGCGCCGACGGCCGGGTCGTCGCCGCCATGTCGGTGTCCGCGCCCAACGTCGTCGTCACCGCCGAGGAACTCCTCGCCCTGCTTCCGTTGGTGCGTCGCACCGCCGACGACATCAGTCGTGAGTACTCCGGCTCCGCAAGCAACCGCCCGAACACCGAGGACCAGGACCGCACATGACCGAGAAGATCGCCCTCACGCCCGCCACCCACACCGCCCCGCCCGCCCAGTTCTCCCACGGCGTGAAGAAGGGCAACATCCTCCAGGTCGCCGGCCAGGTCGGCTTCCTGCCCGCCGCCGAGGGCCGGCCCCCGACACCGGCCGGCCCGACCCTGCGCGAGCAGACCCTCCAGACCTTCGCCAACGTCAAGGCGATCCTGGAGGAGGGCGGTGCCACCTGGGACGACGTCATGATGATGCGCGTCTACCTCACCGACGTCGACCACTTCGCCGAGATGAACGAGATCTACAACGCGTACTTCGAGGAGCAGGGCCTCAAGGCGCCCGCCTCGGCCCGTACGACGGTCTACGTCGGCCTGCCCGAGGGGCTCCTCATCGAGATCGACGCCCTCGCCGTCCTCGACTGACCGGCCGGGCGTCGAAACCGCGGCTCCGCCCCGGCCGTTCCACCGGCCGGGGCGGCTGCCGCCCTCACAGGATCGTCGGCCATACTCGCGGTGTGGAGCAGCGCACAGGACCCAGCATCCAGACCGTGCCCGGTGTCGCGACCGACCCGGCGTCCGTCCCCGGCATCACGGCCCCCCGCCCTGCCGGACCGCGGGAGGGGGCGACGCCGCCGGAGGACGTCGCCGTCGGGCCCGCCGACGCGGCCCCGGTCTCCGGGACGGCGGACGCCACGGCACCGGCCCCCGAGGACGCCGTCGAGGACGCCGCCGTCGAGGACGGCGTGGCGGACGCGGTGCCCGACGGCCCCGTGTTCGAGGCGGCCGACCGGCGCGCCCGGATCGTCGCCGACGCGGCGGGGGTGCGGCTGAGCCTCGACGAGGAGAGCTGTGAGTTCCGCTGGGACGAGATCGGCGCGGTCGAGACCACGACGGCCCGCTTCGGCAAGCGGTTCACGGTGACCGTGCACACCCCCGACCGGCGCTGGTACCCGATCGAGATCGACGCACCGGCCAGGGACCGCGTCAAGGAGTGGGAGTCCCTCCTCGACGCGGTCCTGGACGCGTACTTCGACGAGAACGCCTAGCGGATCAGCAGTACTGCGCGGCCTTGCCGATCGAGCGGTACATGCAGTCCGCGTTCTCCAGGAGCTGGAGGACGGCGTCCCGGTTGCGGCTGGTCTCCCGTTCGATCACCTCGTCGGGCGGGTAGAAGCCGCCGTTCCAGGACGAGGTCGGGTACATCTCGAAGGTGTACGCGAAGATCTTCTGCGCGCCCCAGAGGTAGTCGTCGATCGACCCGTCCGTGATGTAGAGGTCGCTGGACTGCTCGGGGGTGTAGCCGTTGCTCGACGCCATCTTCTGGCCGACCGTGGCGAAGGCGTCCCGGTCGTCCTGGGTCATGCCCGGGGCGGTGTCCGCGTTGGTCCAGCCGAAGGGCCACAGGACCAGTTCGCTGTACGTGTGGAAGTCGATGCCGGCCTTGATCTGCTGCTTGCCGCCCACGACGCGGGAGCGGACGAAGTCGGCGACGACCCTCACCTCGGGGGCGGACTCGGCGGCCGTGCCGCGGTAGGTCTCGGAGCTCTTGGAGCCGGAGGAGCCGCCGCAGCAGCCCCACTTGTAGTCCCAGTTGCGGTTGAGGTCCGTGCCGACGTACGAGGAGCCGGAGTTGGGCTGGCGGTTCTTGCGCCAGCTGCGGTAGGAGCCGCTGGCGATGTCGTACTCGCCGCCGTCCGGGTTGAGGTCCGGCACGATCCAGATCTCGCGGTTGTTCACCATGTTGGTGATCCGGGAGTCCGTGCCGTAGCCGGCGCCGAGCTCGCGCAGCAGGTAGAGCGCCATCTCGACGGTGAGGTGCTCGCGGGCGTGCTGGTGGTGGGTGAAGAGGACCTCGGGCTCGTTCTCGTCGGTGCCGACGTTGTCGCTGATCTTGATCGCGACGATGTCGCGGCCCTGGTACGTCTTGCCGATGACCCGCTTGTTCATGATGGACGGGTAGGCGGCGAGGCGCTGGTCGATCTCGGAGTTCATCTCCGCGTGGTTGTGGTATTTCGCGTCCGCGGAGGGGAAGTCGAGCGGGCCCGCGGCGAGGCCGGGGGTGTTCCGCTGCGGCGGGCCGGGCAGGGCGACCGGCTCGTAGCCGAGCGCCTTGAGGTGCTTGAGCTGGGTCGCGTTGGCGCTGACGACCACCGTGCGGGCGTCCACCTCGTCGATGGAGACGCCGGTGGCGGTCAGGGCGGAGCGTTCGGCGGCCGTGGCGGGTCCGGCGATCTCGTACTGCCGGATCACCTCGTCCGCGGCGGCGGTCGGCGCCGGGTCGGCCCCGGCGGGTGTGGTGAGGGCGGTGATCGGCGCCGCGAGGGTGAGCGCCAGGAGGGCCGCCAGGACGGCGGACCTCCGTCCTCGGGATCCGGGGGAGCCGGCAGATCCGGGGGATCCGGGGGATCCGGGGGTACCTCGGGTACGAAGTCGCATGCTGTCTCCTGGGTGGGGAGTGTGGGGAGTGCGACAGACGATCGTCGTTCGTCGGACGTCGTACGGGTGCTGACATGGTGAGCGCATGACATGAACCGGTCAAGCAGTCAAGTTCGGCCATATTCTCCCGCTCCCGCTCCCCGGAAACGGCGCAGCGCCGCCGGGGGAGCGGCGGCGCTGCGTACGGATTCCCCCGAAGGGCGCAGTTACGGCAGGTTGTGGACGTGCGGGCCGACCGCGTTGGACCAGGCGTTGCCGGCCGTCGCGTCCCAGTTGGTCGACCAGGTCATCGCGCCGCGGATGTTCGGGTACGTCTGCGCGGGCTTGAAGGTGCCGCAGCCGGTGCCCTTGGCGAGGCAGTCGAGCGCGTTCTTCACGATCTGCGGGTCGACGTAGCCGCTGCCCGCACCCCGGGTCGAGGCGGGCACGCCCAGGCCGATCTGGGAGGCGTCGAGGCCGCCCTGCAGCTGGATGCAGGCGAGCGCGGTGAGGAAGTCCACCGAGCCCTGGCTGTAGACCTTGCCGTCGCAGCCGAGCATCGAACCGCTGTTGTAGTACTGCATGTTGACCACCGTGAGGATGTCCTTCACGGCGAGCGCGGTCTTGAAGTACTCGGTCCCGGTGGACTGCATGTCGATGGTCTGCGGGGCCATCGTCAGCACCATCGATGACCCGGCCTTGGCGGACAGCTGGCGCAGCGCCTTGGTCAGGTACGTGGAGTTGATGCCGTGCTCCAGGTCGATGTCGACGCCGTTGAAGCCGTACTCCTGCATCAGGGCGTACGCGCTGTCGGCGAAGGCGGTGGCGGAGGCGTCACTGTTGATGGTGACGTTCCCCTTCTCGCCGCCGACCGAGAGGATCACGGACTTGCCGGCCGCCTTCTTGGCCGCGACGTCGGCCTTGAAGTCGGCGACGGAGGCGTAGCCGACGGCCGGGTCGAGGTTGAAGGTGAGCTGGCCGGGCGTGGTGGTGGCGTCGGCGAAGGAGACGGCGATGATGTCGTACTGCGACTGCACGTCCCGCAGCTTCTGCACGGTGGCGCCGTTGTCGAAGTTCTGCCAGTAGCCCGTCAGCGCGTGCTTGGGCACGGCGGGGCCGGGGCCCGGGTTGGTGACCTCGGCGGTCCTCGCCGGGACGGCGGCCGACTTGGGGGACTCGCCGGCGGCGTTGGTCGCCGCCACCTGGAACTGGTAGGTGGTGTTGGCGGACAGTCCGGTGACGGTGGCCGAGGTGCCGCTGACCGTGGCCGCGAGGGCGCCGTCGCGGTAGACCTTGTAGCCGGTCGCGTTGGAGACCGCGCCCCAGCTGAGGGAGGCCGAGGACGAGGTCACGGTGCCCGCGGCGAGACCGGTCGGCGCGGCCGGGATCGTCGGGGCCGGGTCGGTGCCGCCGCCCCCGTCGGGGCCGAAGACGTTCACGTCGTCGACGGAGTACGCGGCCGTGCCGTACCACCCGTGCGTGTAGATCTGCACCGAGGTGGTGCCGGCGCCGGTGGTGAAGGTGGTCGTCAGCTGCTTCCAGCTCGCGCTGTCCGGCGTCCAGGTGGAGACGTCGGTGGTGCCGGTGCCGCTCGCGCCGAGGTACGCGTAGCCGCCCTGCACCCAGGCGCTCAGGGTGTACGTGGAGCTCGGCTTCACGGCCACGGTCTGCACGCACTTGGCGTTGTCGAGGCCGGCCGGGGTGGCCCGCAGGGCGCCCGCTCCGGTGCGTACCGGCGAGGAGACGACGGCGCCGCTGCCGGCGGAACAGGACCAGTTGGCGAGCCCGTTCTCGAAGCCCGCGTTCTTGGCGACGTTGACGTCCGCGGCCTGGGCGGTGCCGGCGCCGCCGACGAGGACGAGTCCCGTGCTCAGGGCGAGCGCGAGCGCCGCTCTCGTGGTCGCGGCTCTGGTGGTGGTGCGGTCCACGTGGTGCCTCCGGGGGAGTGGGGGAAGGGGAGGCCGTACGCCTTCGTACGGGGGTGCGCCTTCGTACGGGGATGGTGGTGCGGAGGTGGGGAAGGGCGGGGGCCACCGCTGGGGGAACAAGTTGGTCCAGACCAATTGGCTTGTCAAGACCTCTGACAGGAACCGCAGTTCAGAGCCGACCGGGTCCGTCATGAATATGACGGAGCTTGAAGGATTGTGTGTTCACCACTCCAGTGGCCTGGATAAGGTGCAGTCGCGGTAACGCTGCGAACGCAGCTAGTGATCAGTGAGGGATCGGGGGAGCCCGACGTGCCGACAGCCATTGCGGTCACCAGCGCCGACCTGGTGCTGCCGCCGACCGACCCGCAGACGCCCCCCGCCGCCGTCCTGCCCGGCCCCGACGCCCGGCCGCTCGACGCCACCCTCGCCGACGTACGCCGACTGCTCGACCAGCAGGGGCATTTGATCGTCGTCTGCCCGAGCTCCGTACCGGCCGCGACCGCCCAACGCCTGCACGCCGTACGGTCCCTGCTCGAATCCGACCGGATCGCGATCGTCCGCACCGCCCTGCCACCCCTCGGGGCCGCCGTCCTCGTCCGGCAGCTGCGTCAGCTCTCCGCCTGCGACTTCAGCCCCGGCGTCCTCGCCTCCGCCGCCCGGCTGCTCACCCACTACGTGTACGCCGGAGCCGTCCTCGGCTCCGTGGCCAAGCTCGACCACGTCCCCGTCGGACTCACCTCCCACGTCAAGGGCTGGCTCCCCGGCGCCCACTTCGCCGTGCTCGCGGGACCCGCGCCCCAGCTCGTACGGATCGGATCGGGCGGGTCCGGCGGGTCCGGCGGCGCGGAGGAACTGGCCGGGCCCGAGTTCACCACCGACCTCGTCCTCGCCCGGGGCCAGCTCCAGACCGACTGGCCCACCGCCGCCCTCGCCCCCCGCTGGCAGGTCCGTGCCGTCCAGGAGGCCGCCCTGCCCGAGTCCTCGGCCCGCTGGTGGGGCACGGGCAGGCTCGTCGAGTTCGCCGCGTACCTGCCGGACCTGCCCGTCCTGCACCACCTGGTCTCCTCCGTGCGGCGCGAGTCCTGCCACTGGTGCCGGATGGAACTCATCGGCGACCGCTGCGGCTTCTGCGCCGCACCCCTGCCGACGGCCCAGCCCGCCACGGCGGCCGGCTAGCGCCGACCGTCACCGGCCCCACCGGCCCCGTCCGCCCCGCCCGAAAACCCGCCCCGCCCGACCACCCGCCCCGTTTGCCCAGCCCCGTCCGCCCCGCCCCGTCCGTCGCGTCACCCGTCCACGATCGAGGTAGTACGGCCATGAACTCCCGCCAGCGCCGTGGCGTCATCCTGCTGCTGCTCTCCGTCCTGTGCGCACTCGGCGCCTTCGCCGGCGTGCTCTCGGTGATCAGCGACGTGAACTCCAAGGTCGGGCCCGAAGTGACGGCGTACCGGGTCAAGGAGGACGTCGCGCCCTACAAGACGCTCGGTCCCGGCCAGTTCGAGAAGGTCACGATGCCCGAGCGCTGGCTGCCGGCCACCGCCGTCACCGACCTCGCCCAGACCGAGGGCAAGATCGCGGTCACCACCCTCAAGAAGGGGT
This sequence comes from Streptomyces sp. NPDC051921, assembly GCF_040680975.1. Lineage (NCBI taxonomy): Bacteria > Bacillati > Actinomycetota > Actinomycetes > Kitasatosporales > Streptomycetaceae > Streptomyces > Streptomyces sp. NPDC051921. Next base: position 56,809 of record NZ_JBFAXU010000024.1, on the reverse strand, counting down.
CGCTCCTGCAGCGGGACATGATCGTCGACCGCCCCGCGCTCGCCGCCGGGCAGCAGGAGATCGCCATCATGATCGACGCCGCCACCGGCGTCGCCGGCAAGATCACCCCCGGCTCCAGCGTCAACATCTACGCCACCTTCGCCGGCGAACGCGGCGGCCAGGCCGCCCAGTCCAAGCTGATCGTCGCCGGCGCCCGCGTCCTCGACGTCGGCCCCCTCACCCCGATCGGCGCCGGCCGCGAGGAGCGCAGCAGCCGCGCCACCGAGGCCGTCCCGATCACCTTCGCGCTGTCCACGGCCGACGCCCAGCGCGTCGCCTACGCCGAGTCCTTCGCCGAGCACGTCCGCCTCGCCCTCGTCGCCCCCGGCAGCACCCCGCCCGACCCGCGCGACCGCACCTACACGCTCGACAAGGACAAGTGAGGCCGTATGACCACGAGGATCCTGCCGGCGGTCGGCGACCCGGACGCGGCCCGCGCCGTCACCACCCTCATCGGCCAGCTGCCCGACGCCGAACCCGCCGGGCCCGTCACCGACTCCACCCAGCTCGTCGACACCCTCGCCCGGCTCGCCGCCGAGTCCCTCGACGAACTCCCCGAGGTCGTCCTCGTCCACGAGCGGATCGGACCCGTACCGGCCCTCGAACTCGTCCGCGAGGTCGCCCTCCGCTTCCCCGCCGTCGGCGTCGTCCTCATCACCGCCGACGCCAGCCCCGTGCTGTTCTCCGCCGCCATGGACGCCGGCGCCCGCGGCCTCGTCACCCTCCCGCTCGGCTACGAGGAGCTCGCCAGCCGCGTCCAGGCCGCCGCCCAGTGGTCCGCCGGCGTCCGCCGCCACCTCGGCGGCGGAGCCGACCAGCTCACCGGACCCGGCGGCAGGGTCGTCACCGTCAGCGGCGCCAAGGGCGGCGTCGGCACCACCGTCACCGCCGTCCACCTCGCCCTCGCCGCCCGCGCCTCCGGACACACCGTCGCCCTCGTCGACATGGACCTCCAGGGCGGCGACATCGCCTCCTACCTCGACGTGCAGTTCCGCCGCTCGCTCGCCGACCTCGCCGCCATCACCGACATCACGCCGAGGGTGCTGCAGGACGCCGTCTACGTCCACGAGACCGGACTCTCCCTGCTCCTCGCCCCCGGCGAGGGCGAACGCGGCGAGGAGGTCACCGACCGCTCCGCCCGCCAGATCGTCAGCGCCCTGCGCAGCCGCCACGAGGTCGTCGTCGTCGACTGCGGCACCCACCTCGACGCGGCCGGCGCCGCGGCCGTGGAGATGGCGGACGCCGCGCTGCTGGTCACGACCCCCGACGTCGTGGCCGTACGCGCCGCCAAGCGGGTCGTCCGCATGTGGGACCGGCTCCAGGTGCGCAAACCGGAGGAGACCACGGTCCTCGTCAACCGCCACCACCGCGCCACCGAGATCCAGCCGGCGCTCGTCCAGAAGATCACCGGCACCCGGATGGCCGGCATCTCCGTCCCGGCCAACTTCAAGGAACTCGCCGCCGTCGTCGACGCCGGCCGGCTGCACGACCTGGACGCCCGGTCCTCGGTCAAGCAGGCCCTGTGGGCGCTCGCCGGGGAGCTCGGTCTGGTCAAGACCGGGGCGGGCACCCCGGGCAAGGAGCTCGTACGCGGCGGGGACCGGGGCGCCCTCGGGCTGCGGCGGCGCGGGGCAGGGCGATAGGCGTGCGCGGGCCGTGGCGGGAGGAGCGGGGGCGGGACGACAGCGGGCAGGTGGCGGTCGAGTTCGTCGGCATGCTGCCGCTGATCCTGCTCACGCTCGTGCTGCTGTGGCAGTGCGTCCTGATCGGCTACACGTACACCCTCGCCGGCAACGCGGCGGACGAGGCCGCGCGGGCCTACGCCGTCGGCGACAGCTGCGGGGAGGCGGCGCTGCGCCATCTGGACGGGGCGTGGCGGTCGGGCGCCGCCTCGGACTGCCGGCGCGCGGACGGCATGGCGCAGGCCAGGGTCAGCATCCGCGTTCCCGTGCTGTTCCCGGGAGCGATCAGCTTCCCCTTCACGGTGGACGGCGAGGCCGCGGCGGTATGGGAGGGGGACGAGCGATGAGACGTCTCTGGAGCTGGAGCTGGAGCTGGAGCTGGAGCTGGAACCAGAACCGGAACAGGAACCGGAGCTGGAACCAGAACCGGAACCGGAACCGGAACAGGAACCGGAGCTGGAGCCCGAGCCCGAGTCCGAGCCCGAACGGCAGGTCGAACCGGGGCCCGCAGCCGGGCCGGCGCCGGGCCCGGAAGCTGGCCCGGCAGCGGGACCGTGGGCAAGTGGCCGTCGAGTACCTGGGCTTCCTGCCGCTCCTGCTGCTGATCGGCCTCGTCGGCGTCCAGCTCGGCATCATCGCGTACGCGGCCCAGCAGGCCGGCACGGGAGCGCGGGCGGCGGCCAGGGCGGCGAGCGTGGACGACCCGGACTCCGTACCCGGCCCCGAGGCGGCGGGTAAGGCGGCGATGAGCGACTGGATCGCGCGCCGCAGCCGCGTCGACGAGGCCGACGGCACCGCCACCGTCACCGTGCCGATCCCCTCGCTCATCCCCTTCTGGAGCTTCGACGACGTGAAGAGGACCGCCACCATGCCCGTCCCCGATTCCGCGTCCGAGGAGGACCGACGATGAGCCTGCGGTCCCGCATCAGCACCCCCGAGGACCACGGGTCCCCCGGCGCCGGACGGGAGGACGGACACCTCGTCGCGTCCTTCCGGGCCAAGCTCCTGGAGGAGATCGACCTCACCGAGATGTCCGCGCTCGCCGCCGCCGAGCGGCGGGCCCGCCTGGAGCGCGTCCTCGGCCACATCATCAGCCGCGAGGGCCCGGTCCTCTCCACCGCCGAGCGCGCCCAGCTGATCCGCCGGGTGGTCGACGAGGCGCTCGGACTCGGTGTGCTCGAACCGCTCCTCGAAGACGCCTCCATCACCGAGATCATGGTCAACGGCCCCGACCAGATCTACATCGAGCGGGCCGGCCGGGTGGAGCTGCTGCCGTTGCGCTTCGCCTCGCACGAGCAGCTGATGCAGACCATCGAGCGGATCGTCTCCACCGTCAACCGGCGCGTCGACGAGTCGAACCCGATGGTCGACGCGCGGCTGCCGTCCGGCGAGCGCGTCAACGTCATCATCCCGCCGCTGGCCCTCACCGGCGCCACGCTCACCATCCGCCGCTTCCCCCGCGCGTACACCCTGCACGAGATGATCGGCCTCGGCTCGATCGACGAGCAGATGCTGCTCCTGCTGTCCGGGCTCGTGCAGGCCAAGTTCAACATCATCGTGTCCGGCGCCACCGGCACCGGGAAGACGACCCTGCTCAACGCCCTCTCCGGCCTCATCCCCGAGGGCGAGCGGATCATCACCATCGAGGACTCCGCCGAGCTCCAGCTCCAGCAGTCCCACGTGATCCGCCTGGAGGCCCGGCCGCCGAACATCGAGGGCCGCGGCCAGGTCACCATCCGCGACCTGGTCCGCAACTCCCTGCGCATGCGCCCCGACCGCATCGTCGTCGGCGAGGTCCGCGGCGGCGAGACGCTCGACATGCTCCAGGCGATGTCCACCGGCCACGACGGCTCCCTCGCCACCGTCCACGCCAACTCCGCCGAGGACGCCCTCATGCGTCTCCAGACCCTCGCCTCCATGTCGGAGGTCAAGGTCCCCTTCGAGGCGCTGCGCGACCAGATCAACAGCGCCGTCGACGTCCTCGTCCAGCTCACCCGGCACCCCGACGGCACCCGCCGGGTCACCGAGATCGCGATCCTCGCCTCCAACGGCCGCGAGCGCTACCTGCTCGCCACCGTGTGCCGCTTCAACGCCCAGCCGCTGACCGCCGACGGGCGGGTGTACGGCGAGTTCGCCTACCACCCGCTGCCGCGCAGGGTCGCCGAACGCCTGTACATGGCGGGTCAGCCCATCCCGCAGGCCTTCGGCGTGGCCGCGACCGACGCGCACCTCGCCACGCGGGAAGCGAAGTAGGGGGAGGAACGATCGTGAACCCGACACTGCTGACCGTGGGCGTGGCGCTGGTCGCCGGCGTCCTGGCCGTGATCGGCGTCCAGCTGTACGCGAGCGGGGCCGCGCAGCGGACCGCGCTGATCGCCCGCCTGTCGCAGACCGCGGGCGAGGCGGGCGACGGCGAGGGCCGACGCAGGCGCCCCTTCCGGGGCATCGACCGGCGGGTGCGGCGCACGAGGTTCGGGCGCAAGCTGGAACTCCGCATCTCCGCCACAGGACTGGACCTGACACCGGGCGAGTTCGTCGTCTCCATGGCGATCGCGGTGGCCGTGCTGTGGACCGCCGGGCAGGCCCTGCTGTCCCCGTTCTTCGGGCCGATCTGCGGCTTCCTCGGGGTGTGGGTCGCCATGGGCTTCCTCAACTGGCAGCGGCAGAAGCGCATCGAGAAGTTCATCAACCAGCTGCCCGAACTGTCCCGCATCCTCGCCAACGCCACCCAGGCCGGCCTCGCGCTGCGCATGGCGCTGTCGCTGGCCGCCGACGAACTGGAGGCCCCGGCCGGCGACGAGCTGGAGAGGGTCGCCCAGCAGCTCGCCGTCGGCACCTCCGTCGACGACGCCCTCGGGGAACTCGCCGAACGCCTTCCCTCCCGCGAACTCGTCGTCCTCGTCACGACGCTGGTCCTCGCCAACCGGGCCGGCGGCACGGTCGTCTCCTCGCTGCGCAACCTCACCGAGACGCTGGAGGAACGCAAGGAGACGAGGCGCGAGGTCCGTACGCAGCTGTCGCAGGTGAGCATGACCGCGTACGCGGTCCCGGTCATCGGCGTCGGATCGCTGCTGCTCATCGACAACATGCAGCCCGGAGCGCTGGACCGGATGACCGGCTCGGGACTCGGCCAGCTGGCGGTCGTCCTCGCCTTCGGACTGTACGGGGTGGGATTCATGGTGATCCGCCGGCTCGCGAAGATCGACGTGTAAGGGACCGGAACCGTGGACCTCCTCCTCGCCCTGCTCGCCGGCCTCGCCGTCGCCGGCATCTGCTACGGCATCCGGCTCTACCGCGCCGACGCCAAGCTGCCCGGCGACCTCCAGCTCGCCCTGGAGGTCGGTGCCACCCGCACCGGCGCCGTCGACTCGGTCGTCGACCGCCTCGGCATGCGCTGGTCGCCGACCGTGCTGCGGCTGATGGGCCCCAAGCGCGTCAACGCGGTCCGCCGCCGGATCGACCTCGCCGGAAACCCCGGCGGCCTCACCATCGACCGGTACGGGGCGCGGCGCGCCGTCTACGGCGTCCTGGGCGGCTTCGGCGGCCTGCTGATGCTGAGCAGGGGCTCCGTCCTGGTGGCGGTGCTGCTGTTCGCCTTCGGTGTCTTCTGGACGGAGGTCGGCATCTGGTCGGCGGTCCGCATCCGCAAGGACCAGATCGAACGCACGCTGCCCGACTTCCTCGACGTCCTGGCCGTCGTCGTCTCGGCCGGCCTCGGCTTCCGCCAGGCCCTGGAACGGGTCGCCGACAAGTACGAGGGCCCGTGGGCCGACGAACTGCGCATCACCCTGCGCCAGATGGACATGGGCGTCAGCCGCCGGGAGGCCTTCGACGAACTGCGCCGCCGCAACGACTCCGAGCAGGTGGCCCAGTTCGTCACCGCGCTCCAGCAGGGCGAGGAGCTGGGCGCGCCGATCGTCGACACCCTGATCCAGATCGCCAACGACATGCGCCGCACGGACGCGCAGAACGCGCGGCGCAAGGCCGCGAAGGCCGTGCCGAAGGCCACGATGGTCATCACGACCCTGATGGTCCCGGCCACGATGATCCTGCTGGGCGCGGGCCTGTTCCTCGGCACGGGCACCGACTTCGGCTCGATCACGGGCGAATGAGGTCGCGGCCGATGCGGAGAGTCGTGGTGGTGGCGGAGAACCCGGTGGTGCGGGCGGGCCTGGGGGTGCTGCTCGCCGCGCACCCGGACGTGGAGGTGACGGCGCAGGTCCCGGACCCGGCGACGGGGCTCGCGGCGGCCCGCGGGACGGCCCCCGACCTCTTCGTCCTCGACGGAAGCCCGGCGGACGTACGGCACTTGAGCCCGAGGGCCCCGGTGCTGCTCCTCACCCACACCCCGGCACGGGCCACGGGCGCGGCAGGGCACCTCGTCCACGGGACCTTCGACGAAGCGGAACTGCTGCGAGCAGTGCGTGCGACTGCACATGCTAGCGGAGCCTCAACTGTCTCCAATATACTGCGCTTCAGAAATCCAGCTTCGCAGGTGCAACGGTTCGGACTGAGTGCCAGGGAGGTGGAGGTGATGGACCTGATCGCCTCCGGCATGACCAACCAGCGGATCGCCACCACCTGCTCCATCACCGAGAAGACCGTCAAGAACCACATCAACCGCATCTTCGCCAAACTCCACAGCACCACCCGCGGCGAAGCCATCGCCTCCTGGCTCGGCACGAGGACCGCCTCATGACGCCGACTACGCACCGTGATTGGGCCTACGGACCCTGTGAACACCCCGCCTTCCGGGCGTACCCTGCCCGAGTCGCCGGACTCGGAGGGGAACACGATGAACGACGCGCTGCTGAAGGCCCTGACCAAGGCCAGGGTGCACGCGGGAAGTTGGTCCAGGGACAGGGGCGATCGAGGGCAGACTGCGGTCGAGTACCTGGGGATCATCGTGGTCGTGGTCGCGATCGTGGTGGCGATCTCGGGGACGAGCATCGGGCAGGACATCAAGGATGCGATCAGCCGGAAGATCACCAGCTTGACCGGTGGCGGCTCCGGTTCGCATCCCTGACGGTTCAAGGGAGGGGTGACGCCGGGCAGGCCTTTCCGGTCTACATCGCGGTGATGGCGGGACTGTTGTTCCTCGCGTTCGTCTATTTCGCGGTGGCGCAGGCAGCGGTCACCCGCGGTGGTGGCCAGACGGCGGCCGACGCCGCCGCACTTGCCGCGGCCCAGGACGCAAGGGAGCAACTGCGGGACGGCTGGCTCGATGTGATCCTCGATCCTGCCGAATGGGACGGCTATCTGCACGGCGATGGATATCTGGCCGATCAGGCGTGTCGACAGGCGGAACTGTTCGCCGCGAGAAACAGGGCCGAAGTGCCTGATGGCGGCTGCACCCCTGTCGAGAAGGGATTCCGGGTACAGATCCGCACCCTCGACGCGGTAGGTGTCCCCGGTGCGGACAAGCAGCACGCTGTCGCGAGCGCGACGGCCGTCCTGGAACCTCGCTGCTCCTTCGACGTACCCGAGCCGACGCCCCCGCCGTCCCCCACCACGCCCACACCGACCGGTTCTGCCACGCCGGAGCCGACCCCCACCCCGAGTCGGGAGCCTGAGCCGATCACCGGCCTCGTGTGCGGCGGCGTCGAGTGGGTCATCGACCCGGATCACCCGCGGCTGCCCGACGCTGCTGACCTGTTCACTGTTCGACTTGCCGACTGACGAGCGAAGGACCTTGTTTCTCATGAACGTTCGGTACGCGAGGAAGGCCCGCAGGGGGGCGGCCGTGGCCCTTGCGGCTGGACTGGCTCTCATCGTGACGGGGTGCGGCAGTGAAGAGCAGCCGAAGAAGGAGCAGCAGGCCGCGAGCTCCGCGTCGCCGAGCACGGGCGGTCAGGACGAGAAGCCGTCCCCGTCGAACGAGCCGGCCGAAGTCCTGGCCGTCCTCAAAGGGCAGGAGGGGCTTGAGCTGACGGTCAACTCGGCCAAGCGCGACGCGGGGGGTTTCATCACCGTCAGCGGTGTCCTCAAGAACACCTCGGGCGACGTCGCCGTCGTCTCCTCCCATCTGAGCGGCGACGAGACAGAGATCATCAAGCACGGCAATTCGCTCGGCGGCGCCACCCTCCTCGACTCGGCCGGGAAGAAGCGTTACTACGTGCTCCGCGACACTGACGGACGCCCCCTGACCACCACCCGGCTCTCCAGCCTCGACTCCGGTGCGGAGACCCCCGTCTTCATGCAGTTCCCCGCCCCGCCCCCCACCACCACCGAGGTCTCGCTCCAGCTCCCCACCTTCACCCCCGCCACCATCAAGCTCTCCTGAGAGCGCAGCCATGACGACGACATCCCGCCGCCTCGCCGCCCTCGCCACTGGTCTTGTGTTGCTGTCCGGTGGGACCGCGCGCGCCGACGATCCCCCCAACTCCACCTCCAGCGGCTCCCCGCCCCCCGCCATCGACGCCACCTCGCCCGCGCTGATGCTCCCCGACGGTGCCACCCTCGCGCCCGCCAAGGTCCTCGACATCAAGCAGATCGTCGAGGAGGAGGGCGGCGAGCAGCGGCGGGAGGACACCAATGTCGACGTGACCTTCGCGCTGCAGGCCGAGGTGCTGTTCCCCAAGGACAGCGCCAAGCTCAGCCCCGCCGCGACCGCCCGTATCGCCGCGATCGCCGCGGAGATCAACAAGCAGGCGTCCAGCCGGGTCCGCGTGTTCGGGTTCACCGACGACCTGGGGACGTACGAGCACGGGCTGAAGCTGTCCAAGGAGCGGGCCGACGCCGTGCAGCAGGAGCTGGCCAAGAACCTGAACCCGGGCACCACCTTCGACATCCGCGGGTACAGCGAGGACTATCCGATCGCCGACAACTCCACCGAGGAGGGCCGCAAGAAGAACCGCCGCGTCGAGGTCTCCTTCCCCCGCACCTCCGGCGGGTAGCGGGGCGATGCGCAGGGTCGCGGTCGCCGCGCTCGTCCTGGGGGTTCTGGGCACGCCCGCCACCACCGGTACCCCGGTCACTCCCGTCGCACCACCCCGGCCCTCGGGGTACCGCAACGCCCCCGACGCCACGCCCGTCCGCGCGGGTTCGCTGCTGCCCGGCCCCGGCACGTACACCGACAGCGTCGCGCGCGGGGAGACCCGCTCGTACCGCGTGCGCCTCGACGGCTCCTCGAACGTCTTCCTCTCCGCCGTCCTCGCCCCCGCACCCGGTGCCGCCGTCGACGTCGTGGACGGCGTCGCGCTGTCGCTGCGCACCGCGTCCGGTCTGCTGTGCGGCATGCGCACCGACGTACGCCTCTACGGCGAGACAGCAAGGCCCGTCGCCGACTACGTCAGCCGGCGCGTCGAACCTGGCCGGGACTGCCAGGAGGCGGGGGAGTACGACTTCGTCGTCGAGGGAGTGGGCCGGGACGGTGACGCCGGTCGGGGGGCGGCCTGGCGCTGGAACCTGGAGCTCGGATACGTCGTGGAGCCCGCGCCCGGCCCCGGCGACGAGCCTCCGCCCCTGCCCCCTGCCTCGGCGTGGAGCACCGACCCGCCGGCCGGCTTCGGCGACGACGCCTCCGGGCGCGGCCGGACGGCCCGCGGCGGCACCGGCTTCAACGACGCCGCGCCGCTCGCCGGGGCCGGGACCTGGCGGGACGAGCTGCGGCCGGGGGAGAGCCGCTTCTACCGGGTGCCCGTCACCTGGGGGCAGCAGCTCTTCGCCCGCGCGCGGTTCGGCAACACGACCGCCCCGTCAGGGGGTTCCGCGCTCCCGGACGGGCTGCGGCTCGCCCTGTACAACCCGGCGCGCGGTGCCGTCGACGAGCGCAAGGCCCTGTACACCGGGGACCCGGCCACGCTTCTCCTCGCCACCGCTCCCGCCGCGTACGCCAACCGCACCGAGGGCGCGACCGACGCCGTCAGCGCGATGCGGTTCGAGGGGACCTACTACCTCCAGGTCAGCCTCGACCGGCGGGCTCCCGGACCGGTCCCCCTGGCCCTCGACCTCGCCCTTCCCTCGCCGTCCGCGGCCTCCGGCGGGGACGGCGAACCGGCCTCCGGCGGGGACGGCGAACCGGCCTCCGGCGGGGACGGCGGCTCCGGCCCCGCTGCCGGTCCCGACTCCGGTCCCGACTCCGGTCCCGCCCGCGGCGGGACCTCGGCTTCCCGACCCGGTCCGGACCCCGTTCTGCGCGCCGTCGGCATCGCCGGGATCTCCACCGGCACCGCCCTGGTCGTGGCCCTCGCCGCCTGGCCCCTGCTCCCCTCCCTACGTCCCCGTCCCCGTCCCCGTCCCCGGTCCCGGTCCCGACCCCGTGGCCGTCACGCCCGCGGGGCGTGACGACCGGCCAGGTCCGGATCGGCGCAGTCGGCCAGGGCCGCCCGGATCGTGGCCGTCATGCGCTCCGGGTGCGTGAAGACCTCGCGGGCCGTGAAGCGCAGCACGCGGCGGACGCCCAGGCAGTTCTGCAGCTCGTTGAAGCGGTGGACGTCGCGTTCGTGGGCCTCGCGGGTGCCGTGATAGGCGAAACCCTCGATCTCGACGACCAGGCCGGCGGCCCGGAAGTAGAAGTCGGGGTGCAGCGGGCGGCCCGCGCGGGTGTGCAGGGTCGGCTGGACCTCCGGGTGCAGGTCCGCGTCCCGCATCCGCAGCCGGGCGACCGTCTCGGCGGGCGAGCCCGCGCCCGGCACGGCGAGCGGCAGCCAGCGGCGGGCCGCGGGGCCGCCCGCACGGCGGGGCGCCGCGAGTTCGACGGCCAGCTCCTCGGGCCGGACGAGCGCGGCGCGGCGCAGGCCGCCGACGATGCGGGGGGAGAGCGCCGAGTCCGCGACGACCACGGCGGCCTCCCGGCTGCCGGCGGTCCGTATCAGGTCGCCGGCCGTCCGTGCCGGGTTCGTCACCCGCAGCCCGTGCCGCAGTGAGCAGTCCCGGTCGGTCAGCAGGGACGTCGTGCGGACGCGCAGTCGTGTCCGTGGCGGTATCCGGCCATGAGCGGCTCGGCCCTGGTGGGGCGTGAGTGGTCTGCGAGGTCCGCCGGCCGCGGGGGACGTGAAGTCCAGGATCTCCACGGCCCCGTCCGGGTGCCCGTACCCGCCCGGCCCGTGGCCCTCCAGCACGTCGATGCGGTGCAGTGCCGCCGCCGTGGCGTGACTGCACACCAGGTCCGGACGCAGCAGCTGGACCGCCCTGGCCAGCACCCGCCAGTCCACCTCCTTTCCCGGGACCGCCCACGCGCCCCGGCAGATCCGCTGCCAGCCGTCCCTCCGCAGCCGCCGGTCCAGCCGTCCGTGCGGCCAGCCCGCGGCGAGCGCCCACACCGTGAGCAGCACCCCGCCCCTGGCGAGTCTCAGCAACTCGTACACATGCGCAACGATCCACGGACGGGGGACACTTCGCATCCCCTGTGGAAAACCCGGCATAAGACGTCGTCAGGAAAGCGCAAAAGCGACGCGCCGGGGCAGTTCAGGAGGAGCATCCTGGTCTCCAGGCCTCCCAAAAGGGCAAAAGTGCAGAGTGCTTTCGAAGTGGGCAGCCCATGACGACCACGACCCCGAGCAGCGTCCAGCTGGTCAGCGATCTCGTCGCCCGTGTTCCCGCGTTCCGTGACGCGTACGACACGCACGTCTTCAACCAGGGCGGTGTCCTGCCGCACGTCTTCTTCTGGAACGTCGTCCAGCGGACCGTCGGCTCCTTCCTCGGTGAGGACGGGGGCGGCGTCGACTGGCGGTGCACCCTCGACTTCCTGGAGGAGCAGAGCTGCCGGGGCGTCCTCGGCATCGACGAGGTGATCGTCACCTCCTTCCTCGGCGACCTGCCCGCTCCCCACGAGCCGGGGCACGAGATCGTGGGGCAGCTGGGCCCGGTCCTGGCGGCCAGGTTCCTGCGCATGCGACCGGGCGGCTGACAGCGGCCAGGTTCCTGCGCATGCGACCGGGCGTCTGATAATCGATCGCATGTCCCGCACCACCCCCGCCCCGCCAGGAGCCGTCTCCACCCGGGTCGCCCCGCCCCGGAGCGCCCGGCCCCGGTTCACCCCGCCCTGGGCCGCCCTCGGCGCCTATGCCGCCACCCGCGTCCTCGGTCTCGCGGTGCTCGCTGCCGCCGCGGCGGTCACCGGCAAGGACGGGCTGCACCGGCTCATGGGGCGCTGGGACGCGGTCTGGTACACCCGGATCGCCGAGCACGGCTACGGCTACCAGGTCACCCTGCCCGACGGGGGCGTCCACGCGGACCTGGCCTTCTTCCCGCTGTTCCCCGCCCTCGAACGCGGTCTGTCCACCGTCCTGCCGGTCGACGCGGCCACCGCCGGGCTGATGGTCTCCTGGACCGCCTCGCTCGCCGCCGCCTGGGGCATCCACGCGGTCGGCGCGCAGGTGACGGGCCGGCCGCGGGTCGGCGTGCTGCTCGCGGTCCTGTGGGGGGTGTACCCGACGGCGTTCGTGCAGTCGATGGCGTACACGGAGACCCTGTTCACGGCCCTCGCCGCCTGGTCGCTCCTCGCCGTGCTGCGCGGGCGCTGGATCCTGGCGGGCGCCCTGTGCGCGGTCGCCGGTCTGACCCGGCCGACCGCCGCCGCACTGGTCGCGGCGATCGGGATCACCGCCGTGGTCACCGTGGTGCGCGAGCGGAGGCTGCGCGCCCCCGTCGCAGCGGGCGCGCTCCTGGCGCCGCTCGGCTGGCTCGCGTACATCGTGTACGTCGGCGTCCGTCAGGGCGCCGCCACCGCCTACTTCGACGTCCAGGCCGCCTGGGGCAACTCCATCGACGGCGGCGTCGCCCTCGCCCGCTTCATCGCCGGACTGCCGTGGCCCGCCGCCCTCGGCCTGTGCGCCGCGCTCGGGCTGCTCGGGTGGCTGGTCGTCCTGTGCGTGCGGCAGCGGCAGCCGCTGCCGCTGCTCGTGTACACGGTGGCCGTGGTCGTGATCTCGCTCGTCGGCGCCGCCTACTTCGGGTCCCGGCCGCGCCTGATGATGCCCGCCTTCGGGCTGCTGCTGCCGCCGGCGGTGGCGCTGGCCCGGCTGCGTGGCCGCACCGCCGTCCCCGTGCTCGCCGGCCTCGCGCTCGCGTCCGCCGCCTACGGGGCCTTCACGCTGCTCGGCTCGGGTCCGCCGTGACGGACACGCCGCGCCGCAGCCCCCACTCCGCCATCGCGCCGCCCGCCGCCTCCAGGACGTGCCGGCCGCGCGGCCGGATCATGCCGAGCCTGCCCGGCCGCATGGTGACGACGTCGAGGACGGTCCACGAGCGGTCGAGGTAGGCGACGTCGATGGTGAAGCGCATACCGAAGGTGTGCACGCTGTTCGTCGGCGTGATGAGCAGGGCCCCGTCGATCCCGTCCCGGCCGAGCAGCCCCCGCCGCCGGGCCCGGTAGGAGGCCGCGATCTCCAGCGGCACCGCCCCGCCCGGGGTCTCCAGCAGGCCTGCTCCGTCATGCCAAGTCCTCCCCATGGGGGAGACGGTAGCCCTAGGGTCGGGCCGTGGACGTCCTGTTGCCGGTTCTGGTCACCGTCGCCGCCCTGTGGGGTGCGGCGGCCGGGCTGCTCGTTCCCCGTGCCGCGTACCGGCTGTCGGTCGACCCGGACGAGCCGTGGCGGGCCGCCTGCCCGGCCGGCCATCCGTTCGCGGGACCGGCCCGCGGCTGGCTGGGCGGTCCGGGGCGGTCCGGGTGTGCGACCAGCTCCGCGCCGCTGACCGCGCCGCTGCTCACCGCGCTCGCCTGCGCCGCGCTCGCGGCGGCCACCGGCGGTCCGCGGCCCGAACTGCTCGTGTGGCTGCTGGCCGCGCCGTTCGGCACGCTGCTCGCCTGCGTCGACGTGCGGGTGCACCGGCTGCCCGACCGACTGACCCTGCCGCTCGCCGCCGCGCTGCCGTTGCTGCTCGCGGTCGCCGCGAGCCTGCCGTACGCGGCCGGATCCTGGATCCACTCCCTGCTCGGGGCGGCCGCGCTCGGCGGCGGCTATCTGGTCCTGTTCCTCGTCCACCCGAACGGGATGGGACTCGGCGACGTGAAGCTCGCGGTCCCGCTCGGCGCGGCGCTGGGCTGGTACGGCTGGGGCGTGCTGTTCCTCGGGGCGTTCGCCGGGTTCCTGCTCGGCGCGCTGTACGGCCTGGGGCTCGTCCTCACCCGACGGGCGCGCCGTGACACGGCGATCCCCTTCGGGCCCTTCATGATCGTCGGCGCTCTCCTCGGCCTGCTGCTCGGCGCGTTCACCGCCCTCCCCTGAACGGGTGCGCCTAGCATCACGCCATATGCGGACAATCGATGAGAAAGCGTCACCGAACCGACGTGAAGCGGCGCTCCCCGACCCGCCCGCCACCACCCCCTGGTACCGCCGCCCGGCCCTCGTCCCCTGGGCCTGGGCGTCCGCCCTCTGCCTGCTGTACGCCACCGTCGCCGTGCGGCGCCACCTCCTCATGCGCACCACCGGCTACGACCTGGGCATCTTCGAGCAGGCCGTCCGCGCCTACGCCGAGCTCCGCGCGCCCGTCGTCCCGCTGCGCGGCGAGGACTTCAACCTCCTCGGCGACCACTTCCACCCGCTGCTCGCCACCCTCGCCCCGCTCTACCGGCTGGGGCCCTCCCCGCTCACCCTGCTCGTGGCCCAGTCCGCCCTCCTCGCGCTCGGCGCCGTCCCGCTGGTCCGCTGGGCACGGCGCGCGGTCGGCCCGCGCGGCGCCCACGCCGTCGCCCTCGGCTACGGGCTGAGCTGGGGCGTCGCGTCCGCCGCCGCCTTCGACTTCCACGAGGTCGCCCTCGCCGTCCCCCTCCTCTCCTTCTCCCTCGAAGCGCTCGGCCGACGCCGCTGGACGGCCGCCGTCGCCTGGGCCGCGCCGCTCCTCCTCGTCAAGGAGGACCTCGGGCTCACCCTCGCCGCCGTCGGCGGGTACATCGCCTTCCGGGCACACCGGGGCGGCGGGGGGCGCACGGACCGGCGGGCCCGCACGCTCGGCCTCGCCACCCTCGCCGCCGGCCTCCTCGGCTCGTTCCTGGAGATCAAGGTCCTGCTCCCGGCCTTCGCCCCCACCGGCGGCTACGCCCACGGCGGCCAGCTAGCCGCCGCCCACGGCTCGCTGCTCGGCGCGCTCGCGCACGCCCCGCTCGACCTGCTCCGCCCCGACACCAAGGCGACGACCCTGATCCTCGTCCTCGCACCGTCGGCGCTGCTCGCCCTGCGCTCCCCGCTCGTCCTCGTCGCGCTGCCCACCCTGGCCTGGCGCATGGCCTCCGAGAACGTCTTCCACTGGGGCACCGCCTTCCACTACAGCGCGATCCTCATGCCCGTCGTGTTCGCCGGGCTCCTCGACGTCCTCGGCCGCGAGTCCAACCCCCGCGCCGTGCGCGCCGCCCTCGCCACCGTGCTCGCGGTCACGGCCGCGCTGCTGCCCTCCTTCCCGCTGGCACAGCTCGCCCAGCGGGCCACCTGGCACACCACCGCGCACCTGGACGCCGCCCGGGCGCTGCTCGCGCGGATCCCCGACGGCGCGACCGTCGCCGCCTCCAACCGGCTCGCCCCGCAGCTGACTTCGCGCTGCACGGTGGTGCTCTTCCCGACCTTCCCGGTCGGCGGCCGGCTCTACGAGTACCGGCGCACCGACCTGCCGCGGCCCACCGCCGAGTGGATCGTGCACGACCCGGAGGCCCCCGAGGCCTGGCCGTACCGACGGGGACACTGGCCCTACCCCCTGGAGCAGCAGCAGGCGGAGCTGTCGGCGGCCGTCGAGAAGTACGGCTACACGCTCGTCGCGCGCCGCGACGGGATCACCCTGCTGCGCCGCGACCGCCGCTGAGGCGGCCCGTCAGGCGTGTGCCCCGACCGTCACCGTCCCCACCGTCAGCTCGGCCCGCCCCTCCAGGACCGCCGCCACCCGCTCGGCCTGCGCCGCCAGGTCCCGGAGCCGGGCCGGCGACAGCGTGCGCAGCGGCTCGACCGTCACCGCGATCCGCTTCCCGGACCGGCGCTGGTGCCAGACGCCCGCCACCGTGCCGTCGACGAGCAGCACCGGGAAGTTCCCGGCCTGACCGCCCGCCAGGGCCCGCTCGTAGGCCCGGCCCGGGAAGAGGCGGGCGCGCGGCTGGGACGCGACGGCGAAGGCGTCGAAGTACGGCAGCAGCCGCACCCCGCGCGGCGGCCGCTCGTCCGGGAAGCCGGTGTCGCCCGCGGCGACCCAGGCCGCCGCCCCGTCGAAGGACACCTCCTCGACGCGCCCCGCCCCGGCCAGCGAGGCGAACAGCTCCGTCGCCCAGCCGGCCGGCGCCGCCAGCCACTTCGCGAAGTGCGCCGGGGTCGCCGGCCCGTACGCGCGCAGATAGCGCTCCACCAGCTCCCCGAGGGCCCGCGGCCCCGCCAGCGGGCGCACCCCGGGGTTCGTGTACGTGACCTTGCGGCCCCGGTCGCGGCCGAAGCCCAGGACGCCCCGGTGCGCGGCCACGTGCGTGATCTGCCGCCAGCGGGGCCACTTCTCCTGGAAGGCGTCCATCACCCGGTCGCCGGCCCAGGGGCCGGTGCGCGCCACGATCGCGTCGGTCAGCTCGTCCACGGTGAGCTCGGCGTCCGTCAGCGCGTCGGCGATCGCCGCCAGGACCTCGTCCGTCTGCGGGGCCGTCATGCGCACGTGCGGCGGCTGCCGGCCCGTCCGGTCGGGGAGGGCGGACAGCGCGCCGGTCCACATCGGCAGGTCGTCGGCCGCCAGCAGGTGCACGGTGCCGCGCGGTCCGTACGTCTTGACCAGCGCGCGGTCCTGCCACAGCGCGGCCCGTACGTCGGCCCGCGTCCCGTCCGTCCTGCGCAGCGCCACGGACAGCTCGGCCGCCGACAGGACCTGGGCGTGCGCGCCGAGCATCGCGGCGGCCACCGCGGCCGGAGAGGCGTCCGCGGGCTCGTCGAGGAACTGGCGGCGGATCCGGCGCGCGTCGGCCTGCGCCCAGGTGACGTGCGGGGGAGGGGAGGTCGTCATGGGCCGACCGTAGGGGCCTTGTAGGCCAGGGTCCGTCCGCTTCGAGGAACACGCCGCGGAGCCTGTCGGCCGGTGGCGTGTGCCGCCTCGCCGCGTCAACCGGGCGACCTGACGGAGGGGTCCCCCGTCGGAGGTACGGATTCCGCCGCCACGCCCGGGCGCAAACCCGCCACGGGGCCCTACAGCCCTTGTCCCGCTTGGCCTCCGGCGAATCCGAGGGCGACCGGTCGGCGCACGTGGCACGCAGCACGACTAATGAAGGGTTATGGTGGAAACCCCCCCTCGGGCCGGTCCGTATCCCCCCCACGGACCGGCCCGTTTTCTTTGCCCGCCCGGGCGGGCCGGCGTGCCGGCGACGGGCGGACCCGGTCCGCCGGCGTCCCACCGGTCCGAGGCGCCGACGACGGGCGGGCCCCCTTTCCCCCTGTCGCGGTCGGCGCGTCAGCCCCGGCCGGCCCAGATGTTGGTGCCCTCGGTGTCGACGGCGAAGGAGTCGATCTCCTTCAGCTCCTCCTCGGTGAGCGGAGCCGCGGCGAGCGCCGCCACGTTCTCCTCCAGCTGAGCGACGCTCGACGCGCCGATCAGGGCGGAGGTCATGCGCTCGTCGCGCAGCACCCAGCGCAGCGCCAGCTGGGCGAGGGACTGCCCGCGCCGCTCGGCGATGTCGGCGAGGCCCCGCAGCCGCCGCAGCACCTCGTCGGACAGCAGCTCCGGGTCGAGGGACTTGCCCTGGGTGGCCCGGGAGCCCTCCGGAATGCCCTTCAGGTACTTGTTGGTGAGCAGGCCCTGGGCCAGCGGCACGAAGGAGATGCAGCCCATGCCGGCCGCCTCCAGCGTGTCGAGGAGGCTGTCCTCCTCCGTCCACCGGTTGATCATCGAGTACGAGGGCTGGTGGATCAGGGCCGGGACGCCCATCTCCTTCAGGATCCGCGCGGCCTCGGCGGTCTGCTCGCTCGTGTAGGAGGAGACGCCCACGTACAGCGCCTTGCCCTGCTGGACGGCGGAGGCGAGCGCCCCCATCGTCTCCTCCAGCGGGGTGTGCGGGTCGAAGCGGTGCGAGTAGAAGATGTCGACGTGGTCGAGGCCCATCCGCTTCAGCGAGGCGTCGAGCGACGACATCAGGTACTTGCGGGAGCCCCACTCGCCGTACGGCCCGGGGTGCATCAGATAGCCGGCCTTCGTCGAGACGATCAGCTCGTCCCGGTAGGGCGCGAAGTCCTGTGCGAAGAGCTTGCCGAAGTTCAGCTCGGCGGAGCCGGGCGGCGGTCCGTAGTTGTTCGCCAGGTCGAAGTGGGTCACGCCCAGGTCGAAGGCGCGGCGCAGGATCGCCTGCTGCGAGGCGAGGGTGCGGTCGTCGCCGAAGTTGTGCCACAGGCCCAGCGAGATCGCGGGGAGCTTGAGCCCGCTGCGGCCGGTGCGCCGGTACTCCATGGCGTCGTAGCGGTCCGCGGCGGCGCGGTACAGGGGGGAATCAGTCACGTATCTCTGCTTATCACGGACTTGTGACAGTCCCGGGCTGGGAGCCGGTTACCCGTCCGCAGTAATGTGGCGGCCTCGGGGGCCGACACTGCATGGAGGGGTAAAGAACAGTGAACCTGCGCGACCTGGTGTACGGGCTCTACGCACGCCGGGTGGAAGGCCGACTCGACCACGCCCAGGTGCCCAAGCACATCGGCGTCATCCTCGACGGCAACCGGCGCTGGGCCAAGGCCTCCGGCGGCACCCCCGAACAGGGCCACAAGGCCGGCGCGGACAAGATCCAGGAGCTGCTCGGCTGGTGCGCCGAGACCGACGTCGAGGTCGTCACGCTCTGGATGCTCTCCACCGACAACCTGAACCGTCCCGAGGAGCAGCTCCTCCCGCTGCTCGGGATCATCGAGGACGCCGTACGGGCGCTCGCCGCCGACGGGCGCTGGCGGGTGCACCACGTGGGCACCCTCGACCTGCTGCCGGCGCGCACCCAGTCCGTCCTCAAGGAGGCCGAGCAGGCCACCCTGGACAATACGGGCATACTCGTGAACGTCGCCGTGGGCTACGGCGGCCGGCAGGAGATCGCGGACGCGGTCCGCTCGCTGCTCCTGGAACACGCGGAGCGCGGCACCAGCTTCGAGGAGCTGGCGGAGATCGTCGACATCGACCACATCGCGGAGCACCTCTACACCCGCGGGCAGCCCGACCCGGACCTGGTGATCCGCACCAGCGGCGAGCAGCGCCTGTCCGGTTTCATGCTGTGGCAGAGCGCGCACTCGGAGTACTACTTCTGCGAGGTGCACTGGCCGGCCTTCCGCAAGGTCGACTTCCTGCGGGCGCTGCGCGACTACGCGGCCCGGCACCGCCGCTTCGGCAACTGACGCCCCCTCGGCGGCATCGGCACCTTCCGTCACCCCCTGTTCACGAACACGCCGTCATATGCCATGGCATGACGGCGTGTGTTCGAGGGCATATCCCTGGTGAAGTGAGCGGCACGGAGACCGCCACCCGGGAGGCCCTTTGCACCAGGACGACCGTGCAGGACATGTACGGACGAAGCGGAGGGCCGGCGCTCGGCCCGCGCATCGTGGCCTGAGCCCGGTCCCATTCCGCCGCGACGTCCGCTCCGTCGGCAGCCTTTCCGGCGGCCCTTCCGCCGGAGCGGGCCCGTCGCAACCCCGACCTCACAGGGGTCCTCGAAGGGGGTCTGTCCTTCCGTGGTGACCAGCACTAAGCGCCGCTTGTCCGACAGGCGCACCTATGTTCTCGACACCAGCGTCCTGCTGGCCGACCCCAGCGCGATGTCCCGCTTCGAGGAGCACGAAGTCGTGCTTCCCATCGTCGTGGTGACCGAGCTGGAGGCCAAGAGGCACCACCCCGAACTCGGTTACTTCGCCCGGCAGGCCCTGCGCCTGCTGGACGACTTCCGGGTCCGGTACGGACGCCTCGACTCCCCGCTCCCCATCGGGGACCTGGGTGGCACCCTGCGTGTCGAGCTCAACCACTCGGACCCCGGGGTCCTCCCGGCCGGCTACCGGCTCGGGGACAACGACTCCCGCATCCTCGCGGTCGCGCGCAACCTGCAGGCGGAGGGGTACGACGTCACCGTCGTCTCCAAGGACCTGCCGCTGCGGATCAAGGCGTCCTCGGTCGGTCTCCTCGCCGAGGAGTACCGGGCCGAGCTCGCCATCACGGACTCCGGTTGGACCGGGATGTCCGAAGTCGCGCTGTCCGCCGACCAGGTCGACCTGCTCTACGACCAGGAGACGCTGTACGTGCCGGAGGCGGCCGAGCTGCCGGTGCACACCGGTCTCGTGCTGCAGTCCGAGCGGGGCAAGGCGCTGGGCCGGATCACGGCCGAGGGCAACGTGCGCCTGGTGCGAGGTGACCGGGAGGCCTTCGGCATCCGCGGCCGCAGCGCCGAGCAGCGGATCGCGCTCGACCTGCTGCTCGACCCGGACGTCGGCATCGTCTCCATGGGCGGCCGGGCCGGCACCGGCAAGTCGGCGCTCGCGCTGTGCGCGGGCCTGGAGGCGGTCCTGGAGCGCCGTCAGCACCAGAAGGTGATGGTCTTCCGTCCGCTGTACGCGGTGGGCGGGCAGGATCTCGGCTATCTGCCGGGCACCGAGGCCGAGAAGATGAGCCCCTGGGCGCAGGCGGTCTTCGACACGCTCTCGGCGGTGGCCGGCCGCGAGGTGATCGAGGAGGTGCTGGGCCGCGGGATGCTGGAGGTCCTGCCGCTCACCCACATCCGAGGCCGCTCGCTGCACGACGCGTTCGTCATCGTCGACGAGGCCCAGTCCCTCGAGCGGAACGTCCTGTTGACCGTTCTGTCCAGGATCGGGGCGAATTCCCGTGTGGTGCTGACCCATGACGTCGCCCAGCGCGACAACCTGCGGGTGGGTCGGTACGACGGAGTCGTCGCCGTGGTCGAGAAGCTGAAGGGGCATCCGCTCTTCGCGCACGTCACGTTGACCCGCTCCGAGCGCTCGCAGATCGCGGCGCTCGTGACCGAGATGCTGGAGGACGGTCAGATGTGATCTGTCCCGAATGAGGTGATTCGCACCCCAGTTGGCGCCGCCCGGCAAAGCGCGAGAGCTTAGCCGGGCGGCGTCGTGCTGTCCGCCGTATCGACCAAATCCCGTACGTCCGGCCCGGTGTGAGCTTTCACACGCAACATGGAATTGCCTTGCGGCGTCACCGTCCGGCAGAGTCTTGCTTCCGTCAGGCCCCGCATACGGCACACGTGCACCCTCAGGGGTGTAGCACCACACAACTCAACAGCCGTTCGCCGTATGCCGCCCACAGCACCACGGGCCCGTGTCTTCTGTGACCCAGTAGTCGGAGACCAGCGTCAGGGGCACGATTTTTCGCCCGCTTGGTCACCCTGTGCGGGCGATGCTGGAAGGAAACCGTGTGAGCCGGATCTCGGTCCGGGGATTCGCGGTGGCTTCGGCCACTGCGGTCACCACCGTCGGCGCCGTCGTCGGCGTCGCCTCGGGCAATGCCGCGCAGGCCGACGACAACTTCGAGGCCACCGCGGCCGACGCCACGCTGCTCGCGGACATCCCCGCGGGCCAGCAGGCCCAGGTACAGGTCGCCACCCTCGCGGAGCAGGCCGACGCCCAGGCGGCCGCCGCCGACTCCGTCGCGCGCAAGTCCGCCGAGGAAGCCGCCCGCATCCAGGCCGCCAAGGACGCCGAGGCCAAGAAGGAAGCGGCCGACAAGGCGGAGAAGGAGCGCAAGGAGGCCGAGGCCGAGCGCGCCAGCCGGTCCGCCCTGCGTGACGCGTCGAGCTTCGCCGCCCAGGGCTCGTACAGCATCTCCGAGGTCAAGGCGATCGCCCGCCAGATGATCCCCGGCGACCAGTTCCAGTGCTTCAGCAACATCGTGGACCACGAGTCCGGCTGGAACTACACCGCGACCAACGCCTCCTCGGGCGCGTACGGTCTCGTCCAGGCCCTCCCCGGTTCGAAGATGTCCACGGCCGGCGCGGACTGGCGGACGAACCCCGCCACCCAGATCAAGTGGGGTCTCAGCTACATGAACGGCCGCTACGGCAGCCCCTGCGGCGCCTGGTCGTTCTGGCAGGCGAACCACTGGTACTAGGAGACGGCGCCCGGTGTTCCCACCGGCCCCCGCTCAACCCCGCGAAGCCCCTCACCGTCCTTCGGTGAGGGGCTTCGCCCGTGCAGGGGTGTAGGTTCAGGGATCCGAGGGGGGAGAGGGAAGAGCATGTCGAGACTGCCAGGATGGCTGCGCCGCGTGGGCGACGGCCTGAGCCGCATGGGCGAACGCCTGGACGAGCGGCGGGCGGAGACCGAGCGCGCCACCGCCACCGCCGTCGGCGCGCCGCCGCACGCCGTCCCGGAACCCGTGCCCGCCCTCGCGACCGCCCAGGCCACCCCGGCCGCACCGGCCGCCCAGGCCACCCCGGCCGCACCGGCCGCCCAGGCCACCCCGGCCGCCGCCCCGGCCCCGGCGCCGGTCGCGGAACCCGCCGCCGACCCGGACCCCGCGCCGCGGCCGACCGTCGCGGAACCCGCCGCCGAACCCCCGGTGGCCGCCGCCTCGGTGCCGGCGCCGCCCGCCTACGCGCCCGCCGTCGCCGCCCGCCCCGACCCCGTGGCCGCCATTCCCTGGGGCATGCGGGTCGCCGCCGAGGCGAGCTGGCGCCTGCTCGTCCTCGCCGGCACCGTCTGGGTGCTCATGAAGGTGATCAGCTCCGTGCAGCTGGTCGTCCTCGCCTTCGTCGCCGCGCTCCTCATCACCGCCCTGCTCCAGCCCACCGTGGCCCTGCTGCGCCGGAAGGGCCTGCCGCGCGGGCTCGCCACCGCCGTCACCGCGGTCACCGGCTTCGTGATCATGGGACTGGTCGGCTGGTTCGTGGTCTGGCAGGTGATGGACAACATCGACAACCTGTCCGACCGGGTCAAGGACGGCATCGAGGAGCTCAAGCGCTGGCTGCTCGACAGCCCGTTCCACGTCACCGAGCAGCAGATCAACGACATCGCCAAGAACCTCAGCGACACCATCGGCGCCAACGCCGAGCAGATCACCTCCGCCGGACTCCAGGGCGTGACCGTGGTCGTCGAGGCGATGACCGGCATCCTGCTCGCCATGTTCTCCACCCTCTTCCTGCTCTACGACGGGAAGAAGGTCTGGGAGTGGACGCTCAAGCTGGTGCCCGCCCAGGCGCGGCCCGGTGTCGCGGGCGCCGGCCCCCGGGCCTGGCGCACCCTGACCGCGTACGTCCGCGGCACGGTGCTCGTCGCCCTGATCGACGCCGTCTTCATCGGCCTCGGCCTGTGGTTCCTCGACGTGCCGATGGCCGTGCCGCTCGCCGTGTTCATCTTCCTCTTCGCGTTCATCCCGCTCGTCGGCGCCGTCGTCTCCGGCGCCCTCGCGTGCGTCGTCGCGCTCGTGACCAACGGGGTGTTCACCGCCCTCATGGTGCTCGTGGTCGTGCTCGCCGTGCAGCAGATCGAGGGCCATGTGCTGCAGCCGTTCATCCTCGGGCGGGCCGTGCGGGTGCACCCCCTCGCGGTGGTCCTGGCGGTCGCGGCCGGCGGTCTGACCGCCGGCATCGGCGGCGCCGTCGTCGCCGTCCCGCTGGTCGCCGTCGCCAACACGGTGGTCGGCTACCTCCGCGCGTACAGCACCGAACAGGCCCTGCGCGCCGCCCCCGAGCCCAGAGGGGCGACCGCCCACGAGGTGGCGCCGACCCCGGCGCCCGGCTCGGCCGACCGGGTTCCGGGAGGCCGCGCGTGATCTCCGAGCCCGAGCTGGTCAGCGGCCCGGACGGTCCCGGCGCCGGCCCCCCGCCGCAGCAGGTGTGGGCGGAGCCGCCGTGGCCGCAGCCCGCGCCCGGTCCGCAGCCGGTCACCCCGCGTGCCCGCCGCCCGTGGCTGTGGGCGCTCGGCGGCGCGGCGCTCGCCTCGGCCGTGTGGGCCGGCGGGCTCTACGCGTACGACAGCGCGGGCCCCGACCTGCGCGGCTACCGCACCGACCGCGACCCCTGCCAGGTGGGCCGGTTCGACGGGCTGACCGCCGCGATCGGGCCCAAGGGGCCGTCCATGAACGAGCCGCTGAAGGTGGACGAGCCCGCACTCTTCCAGTGGGGGTGCAGCGTGAGCCTGGCGAAGGGGAGCGCACGCTACAGCGCCAGCGTCGACTACTCCCTGCACCGGGTCACCGACCCCGGCCCCGAGTTCGAGGCCCGGATGGCCGATCCGCAGATCAGCGAGCTGGGCGACCGGATAGGCGGATTGGCGGAGTTCGCCTACGTGGGCCAGATCAGCGGCGGAGGCGTCTGGGTGAGGGTCGTGGACGGGCAGGCCGAGGTCTCCCTGACCGTCATGCCGGAGATCTGGGACGAGAAGAAGAACCGGTACGTGGAGTCCCCGGATCTGGACCCGGTCGCCCTGCAGACCTATCTCGTCGAGGACATGCGGCAGCTGATGGACGCGCTCAGGAAGTGAGCGGATGGCGCGAAGGCCCCGGGGTTCTCGCAACCCCGGGGCCTTCGGTCTGCCGTATGTACGGCGGGTGCTACTCGGCGAGGACGGCCTCGGCGTCGAGCGTCACGCCGACCGCCTGGATGACCGAGGCGATCTTCACGGCCTCCTGGATCGTCTCGCGGTCGACACCGGCCTTGCGCAGCACCTGCTCGTGCGAGTCCAGGCACTGGCCGCAGCCGTTGATCGCGGACACGGCCAGCGACCACAGCTCGAAGTCGACCTTCTCGACGCCCGGGTTGCCGATGACGTTCATCCGCAGACCGGCGCGCATCGTCCCGTACTCGGGGTCCGACAGCAGGTGCCGGGTCCGGTAGAAGACGTTGTTCATCGCCATGATCGCGGCGGCCGACTTCGCAGCCTGGTACGCCTCGGGCTTCAGGTTGGCCTGGGCCTCGGGCTCCAGCTCCTTGAGGACCTTCGGCGAGCGGGAGGCGATGGCGCAGGCCAGCACCGTGCCCCACAGCTGCTGCTGCGGGAGCTCGCTGTTGCCGATCACCGAACCGAGGTTCAGCTTCAGGTCCTTGGCGAAGTCCGGTACGGCGGCCTTCAGCTCATCGAGCGCCATGCTCACTCACCGGCCAGGAGCGCGGCGGCGTCGAGGGTGTCCTCGCCCTTGTTCCAGTTGCAGGGGCACAGCTCGTCGGTCTGCAGGGCGTCCAGGACCCGCAGGACCTCCTTGGGGTTACGGCCGACGGAGCCGGCGGTCACCATGACGAACTGGATCTCGTTGTTCGGGTCCACGACGAAGACGGCGCGCTGGGCGAAGCCGTCCGCACCCTCGACGCCGCAGTCGCGCATGAGCTCGTGCTTCGAGTCGGCGAGCATCGGGAAGGGCAGGTCACGCAGGTCGGCGTGGTCCTTGCGCCAGGCGTGGTGGACGAACTCGGAGTCGCCGGAGACGCCGAGGATCTGGGCGTCGCGGTCGGCGAACTCGTCGTTCAGCTTGCCGAACGCCGCGATCTCGGTCGGGCAGACGAAGGTGAAGTCCTTCGGCCAGAAGAACACCACGCGCCACTTGCCCTCGTAGGACTTGTGGTCGATCTGCGCGAACTCCTTGCCGCTCTCCAGCGACACGCAGGCGGTCAGGTCGTAGGTGGGGAACTTGTCACCGACAGTGAGCACGCGCTCTCCTTACAGGCCGGAAGGGTCCCTTTTGAGGTCTTCCGTGAGGGGTTGGACGGCCCCCAGCATGGCACGGAGTGCATTGATCAGTGAAATAGCTAGAGTGGGTCGGGTTGATCGAAGGTGGTTATCAGTGAATCCAGTGCGCCGGGTGAAGCAGCCCAGCCTTTCCCAGCTCAGAGCATTCGCGGCGGTCGCCGAGCAGTTGCACTTCCGGGACGCCGCGGCGGCCATAGGGATGAGCCAGCCGGCCCTCTCGGGCGCGGTCTCCGCGCTGGAGGAGGCACTCGGTGTCCAGCTCCTCGAGCGTACGACCCGCAGGGTGCTGCTCTCGCCGGCGGGGGAGCGGCTCGCGGTGCGCACGCACGCCGTGCTCGACGCGGTGGGCGAGCTGATGGAGGAGGCGGAGGCGGCGCAGGCGCCGTTCACCGGGGTGCTCCGGCTCGGGGTCATCCCGACGGTCGCGCCCTACCTGCTGCCGAGCGTGCTGCGGCTCGTCCACACCCGCTATCCCGAACTCGACCTCCAGGTGCACGAGGAGCAGACCTCCTCGCTGCTCGAAGGGCTCGGAGCCGGGCGGCTCGACCTGCTGCTGCTCGCCGTCCCGCTGGGGGTCCCGGGGGTCACGGAACTTCCCCTCTTCGACGAGGACTTCGTGCTCGTCACCCCCGAAGGGCATCCGCTGGCCGGCCGGGCCGACATCCCGCGCGAGGCGCTCCGGGAGCTCAAGCTGCTGCTCCTGGACGAGGGGCACTGCCTGCGCGACCAGGCCCTCGACATCTGCCGGGAGGCCGGACGCACGGACGGGGCGCCGGTCACCACCACGGCGGCCGGCCTGTCGACGCTGGTGCAGCTCGTGGCCGGCGGGCTCGGCGTGACCCTGCTGCCGCGCACCGCGGTGAAGGTCGAGACCGCCCGTAACCCGGCCCTGTTCACGGCGGACTTCGCCGACCCGGCGCCGTCCCGGCGGATCGCCCTGGCGATGCGGACGGGAGCGGCCCGCCAGTCCGAGTTCGAGGAGCTGGCGGGCTCGCTCCGGGACGCGATGAGGCGTCTGCCGGTACGGATCGTCCGGGCGGGGGTCACTCCGTCCTGAGGCCGTCGGCCCGCATCAGCCGCCACAGCAGCGGCAGGCTCAGCAGCGTCACCACCGCGATCAGGGCCGCGCCGACCCCGGTGATCGGCAGGAAGACGAACCAGTCCTCGACCTGCTTGCCGATCATCCGGAGCAGCACCACGCCGAGTGCGAGGCCGCCCGTCACCGCGAGGGCGAGGCCGAGCAGGATCGGCACCGCGGTCTGCCACAGCACCGACCAGCCGAGGGTGGCGCGGCGGGTGCCGAAGGCGACCAGCGAGGACAGCAGCCGCTTGCGGTCCCGGAGTTGCTCCAGGGTGGTGACCAGGAGCGAGACGGCGACCAGCAGCATGGTGAGGGTCGCGCCGATCAGGATGCCGGTGCGGACGCTCGAGAACTGCGCGTCGCGCTCGAAGTTCTGCAGGGTCTGCACGCGGGTGAGCGGATCGAGGGCGGCGACCGTGTTCCGTACGTGCTCGGAGGCGTCGGGCACCGCCGGGTCGATCCGGATCATCGCCGTGGCCCCGGGGGACTCCAGCCGGCTCGCGTCGAGGGCCTTCGGGGTGGCGAACACGCCGAACTGCATCCGTCCCATCGGGTCGAGCCGGGAGTCCACCGTGCGTGCGGTCGCCGGGATGCGCCAGGTCGGCATCGGGCCGTCGCCCCGCCGGGCCCCCGGCTCGCGCAGCGCGACCACCGCGCCGGGCCGCGCCGTCCTGGTGACCCAGGCGTCGTCCGCGCCGCCGTCCCGGCCGTGCGCGAGCGCGACGAAGACGTCGCCGTCGGCGCAGGACGGCAGGTGTGCCAGCTCCCTGAGGGAGGCGCAGTCGCCCACCACGACCGAGGTCAGCGGCCCGATCTCCTCCCCCTCGGGCGGCGGTCCGGGAGGGTAGGCGTAGGACTCGATGGTGCCGACCACCCCGGTGACGCCCTCGGTCCTCGACAGCGCGTCGATGGCCTTGCGGGCGTCGTCGCCGCTCCTGGCGTCGACCCGGGTCTCCATCTGGGCGCGGGCGGTGTCCATGTTGGTGGGCCGCATGAAGTCGTTCTGCATCGCCTGGAACAGCATCGACAGGGCGATCGCCCCGGCGGCGGCCACGACGATGCCGCTGACCGCGCGGGCGGCGGTGCCGCTGCTCAGCTGAAGCCTGCGGGTGGCCAGCTGCCAGGCCACCGGCCCGCCGCGCAGCCGCTTCACCAGGGCCTCGACGAGCCAGGGCAGCAGCGTGGTGAGCCCGATGAGGGCGAGGGCGGCGCCGAGGGCGATCCCGACGGTGTCGATCTGGGTGCCGGTGGCCTCGACGTCGCCGACCGTCGGGACGAGCACGGCCGCGCCGAGGACGAGCAGGAGCAGTCGCCAGAGCAGCCGGCGCGGCCTGGGCGTGGCGGCGCGGACCACGCCGAGCGGTTCGACGGCCACCCCGCGCAGGGCGAACAGGCCGACCACGACCGCCGAGACGGGCACCACCGCGATGATCACGGCGGCGAGCCAGGGCACCGGCGTCACGTCGGACGGGAAGGCGTTGACGTCCCAGATCTGCACGGTCCCGGCGAGCTGCCGGGCCGCGGCGAAGAAGCCGACGCCGACGGCGAGGCCGAGCAGGGATCCGGCGAACGACTCGCCCGCCGCGATCCGCCGGGTCATGGCCGTGTCCGCGCCGACCAGACGCAGGGCGGCCAGCCGCCGGTCGCGCTGTTCGCCGCCGAAGCGGACGGCGGTCGCGATGAACACGAGCACGGGCAGCAGCAGGACGACGCAGGCGATGACGACGAGCAGCAGGAGGAACGCGTTCATCGGTTCCTCGGGCACGGACCAGCCGTAGGTACGCCCGCGCCCGTCGTAGTTGTCGGTGGTGAGGGTGTCGGAGCCGGCGACGTAGCGCAGCTCGGCGGGGCCGATCAGTCCCGGCTGGGTGAGCGTGCCGACGATCTCGTAGGGCAACCGCGGCTTGAGCAGGGCGCCTTCGGGGGAGTCGAGCAGGGCGCGCAGGGCCGGGGAGACCACCATCTGGCCGGGCCCGGGGATCCGGTCCGCGCCGGGCGGCACGGCCGCCTCGGGGCCCTCGGGCCGCAGGAGCATCCCGGTGACGGCGGCGTTGCGGTAGCTGGTCTCGTGCCGGACGTAGAGGAAGGTGTCGCGGCCGGGCTCGAGGATCTCGTGGCTGGCGTCGGGCTGCCGCTCCGACTCCCGCACCTCCCGCTGGAAGGTCATGGCGGGCAGCGAGGCGGCGACGAGCAGCAGGGCGACGCCGAGTCCGATGCCGGTGGCGGTGAGGACGGTGCGGAGCCGGCTGCCGCGCCCGCCGGTGACGGCGAACCGGGCGCCGAGCGCCAGGTCGCGGAGCCAGGCGCGCGGGCCGGTGCCGGTGCCGGTGCTCCGACCGGACGCCGCGGCGGGGACGGGGTCGCTCATACCGCCCACTCCGTGTTCCGCACGCTGCCGTCGCGGACCACGACCTCGCGGTCGGAGTAGGCGGCGACCCGGGCCTCGTGGGTGACCAGGACGACGGCGGCGCCGGTGTCCCGGGAGGCGTCGGTGAGCAGCTGCATCACCCGCTCGCCGTTGAGCGAGTCGAGCGCGCCGGTCGGTTCGTCGGCGAAGATCACCCGGGGTGCGGTGACGAGCGCGCGGGCGACGGCGACCCGCTGGCCCTGGCCGCCGGAGATCTCGCCGGGGCGCTTGCCCGCCACCCCTTCGACCTCCAGACGGGCCAGCCACTCCCGGGCCCGGGCCTCGGCCTGCTTGCGGCGCTCGCCGTTGAGCCGGAGCGGCAGGGCGACGTTCTCGACGCAGCTCAGCTCGGGCACGAGCTGGCCGAACTGGAAGACGAAGCCGAAGTCGGAGCGGCGCAGGGCGCTGCGCTGCCCGTCGGTCATCGCGGTGAGCTCGCGGCCGTCGTAGTGGATGGTGCCGGCGTCGGGGCTGACGATGCCGGCGAGGCAGTGCAGGAGGGTCGACTTGCCGGACCCGGACGGGCCCATCACCGCGACGACCTCGCCGGCCCGCAGGGTGAAGTCCGCTCCGGCGAGGGCGGGGGTCGAGCCGTACGCCTTGTCGAGGCCCGTCGCGGTGAGCAGGGGTGCGGTGGTCACGGGCGGATCTCCTCGGCGAGCCGGTCGAGGCGGGCGGCGGTCAGCTCCAGCCAGCGCAGGTCGGCCTCCAGGTGGAACAGCGCGTGGTCGCAGATGAGCTGGTCGGCCAGGTCGCCGTCCTTCTTCCGCCGGGTGAGCTCGCGCATCAGTCGCAGGTGCTCGGCGCGCTGGACGTCGAGCAGCTCGGCGGCGCCGCGGCCGGTGAGCAGGGCGAGGACGACCTTGGTGTAGAGCGTGGACTGGAGGTACGGCTCCGGCTTCTCGGGGGTGGCCAGCCACTGCTCGACGTCGGTGATGCCGGCCTCGGTGATGGCGTACCGCTTGCGCTCGGGACCGCCGCCGGCCTCGACGCCGTCGACCTCGACGAGGCCGTTCTTCAGGAGCCGGGACATCGTCGAGTAGACCTGCCCGTAGTGGAGGGGCCGGTCGTGGCCGAAGCGCTCGTCGAAGGCGCGCTTGAGGTCGTAGCCGTGCCGGGGGCCGGACTCCAGGAGTCCCAGAAGGGTGTGACCGATGGACATACCCGCCACTGTACACGCGGTGTATACGCGGGGTGTATAGCCCTCGGGAGGCCTGCCGCGGGCACGCGGGCACCCCTCGAACGGGAACTCTGTGACCGGCGGCACACAACCATCCCGACCTGTGGAGCGTCGGTTCCCTCGGGAGTGGGTGCTCATTCTCACGCCCGGAAAAGCCGGATCGGTCGCCGTTTGTCGCGATGGCCGGTGTTAGCTTGCTGAGCTGATTCACGACGAGCGGAGCGATCGAGGACATGGGCCGTACGGGTAAGAGCCAGGCGGACAAGGGCGGGCGCATACGCCGCCTCTTCACCTGGAAGAAACTCCTGGGCACGTTCTTCGTGGGCTGCCTGCTCGCCATGGGCGCCTTCTACGCGCTCTATCTGATGGTCCCGGTGCCGGTGGCCAACGCGGACGCGACGCTGCAGAGCAACGTCTACAAGTACGCCAACGGCAAGGTCATGGCCCGCACGGGCAAGATCAACCGCGAGATCGTGGGCCTGGAGAAGGTGCCCCTGGACGTCCAGCGGGCGTTCGTCGCCGCCGAGAACAAGACCTTCTACAAGGACAACGGCGTCGACGTCATGGGCACCGCCCGCGCCGCCTGGAACACCCTGACGG
Organism: Streptomyces sp. NPDC051921; assembly: GCF_040680975.1. NCBI lineage: Bacteria > Bacillati > Actinomycetota > Actinomycetes > Kitasatosporales > Streptomycetaceae > Streptomyces > Streptomyces sp. NPDC051921. The sequence goes on along the minus strand of NZ_JBFAXU010000024.1, from coordinate 26,268 downwards.
GCAAGGGCAAGCAGGGCGGTTCGACGATCACCCAGCAGTACGTCAAGAACTACTACCTGAGCCAGGACCAGACGGCGACCCGCAAGCTCAAGGAAATGGTCATCGCCATCAAGGTGGACCAGCGCATGAGCAAGTCGGAGATCCTCGCCGGCTACATCAACACCAGCTACTACGGCCGCAACGCCTACGGCATCCAGGCCGCCGCCCAGGCCTACTACGGCGTCGACGCCACCAAGCTCACCGCCGCCCAGGGCGCCTACCTCGCCTCCGTGCTCCAGGCCCCCAGCCAGTACGACTGGACCTTCGCCGGACCTGAGGGCCGCAAGCTCGTCGAGCAGCGCTGGAACTACGTCCTCGACAACATGGTCGAGGAGGGCTGGCTGGACGCCGGCACGCGGGCCGGCCTGAAGTTCCCCGTCCCGCAGAAGCCCAAGGCCCCCAAGGGCCTCAGCGGCCAGAGCGGCTACATCGTCGAGGCCGCCAACCAGGAGCTCGTGCGCCAGGGCGTCAGCGAGGAGGACCTGAAGGCCGGCGGCTGGACGATCACCCTCAACATCGACGAGAAGAAGCAGAAGGCCCTGGTCAAGGCGGTCGACGAGGAGCTGGAGGACAAGCTCGACCGCAAGGGCGACAAGAAGCAGGCCACCGTCCAGGCCGGCGCCACCTCCGTCGACCCGAAGACGGGCGCGGTCGTCGCCATGTACGGCGGCGTCGGCGCCACCGAGCACTGGACGAACAACGCCACCCGGCGCGACTACCAGCCCGCCTCGACGTTCAAGCCGATCGTGCTCGCCTCCGCCCTCGACAACGACGCCGAGACCCAGGACGGGCGCCGGATCGGCCTCGGCACGATCTACGACGGCACCAGCAAGCGCCCGGTGGTCGGCAGCGACATCCGCTTCGCGCCGGAGAACGAGGACGACCAGAGCTACGGCCCCGTCACCGTCCAGAAGGCCACCAACAGCTCGATCAACTCGGCCTACGCCCAGATGATCGTGGACGTCGGCCCCAAGAAGGCCAAGCAGACCGCCCTCGCGCTCGGCCTGAAGGACGGCAAGGACTTCGGCGAGACCCCGGCGATGTCGCTCGGCGTCATGGGCGCCTCCACCATGGACATGGCCGGCGCCTACGCCACCCTCGACAACCACGGCAACAAGGTCACCCCGACCCTCGTGAAGACCGCCGAGCACAAGGACCGCAAGGTCGAGGGCGTGCAGTCGATCGGCGAGCGGGTCATCAGCCGCGAGGCCGCCGACACCACCACCAAGGCGATGCAGGGCGTCGTCCAGAGCGGCTCCGGCTTCCGCGCCGCCGGCAACTATCAGGCGGCCGGCAAGACCGGTACCTCCGAGAACAACCGCTCCGCCTGGTTCGTCGGCTACACCCCCGAACTCGTCACCGCCGTCGGCCTCTTCGGCGAGGACGCCAAGGGCAACCAGGTGACGCTCACCGACACCATCAACCCGGGCCGCGCCAACGGCGGCCGCACCCCGGCCCAGATCTGGGGCGCCTACACCACGAAGGCGCTCGGCGGTGGCTCCGACGCCACCTTCGACCTGCAGACCGACGGCACCTCCGGCGGCGACACCGGCCCGACGCCGACCCAGACCACCGGGTCGCCGACGCCGACCCCGACGGCCACCGGCGAGGCCACCACCCCGCCGCAGCCGCCGACCTCCACGGCCACCACGCCGACGCAGCCGCCGACGGCGACCGGCACGACCCCGCCGGAGCCGACGCCGACCCGGACGAGGACGACCGACCCGACGATCCAGCCGCCCCCGGACGGCATCGTCGACGGCCGCGACGGCTGACCCACCGACCCGCACGACGACGGCCGGGCCCCTCCCAGGAGGGGCCCGGCCGTCGTCGTGCGGGTGCGTACGGGCTCAGCGCGTGGCCAGTTCGAACCACACCACCTTGCCGCCCGAGAGCCGCGTCGCCCCCCAGCGCCGGGCCAGCCGGTTCACCAGGAACAGCCCGCGGCCGCCCTCGTCGGTGTCCCGGGCCCGCCGCTGCCGTGGCAGCTGCGGAGAGTCGTCGCCGACCTCGCAGCGCAGCACGTCCGTCCGCAGCAGCCGCAGCGTCACCGGCCGCTCCGCGTACCGCACCGCGTTGGTCACGACCTCGCTGATCAGCAGCTCCACCGAGTCCGTGAGCTCCTCCAGGTCCCAGCGAGCGAGCGCGCGCCGGGCCAGCCGCCGGGCCCGGCCCGGGGCCGCGTCCTCCGGCTCCAGGAACCAGTACGCCACGTCGCTCGGCGCGATCCCGTCGAAGCGGGCCGCGAGCAGCGCGATGTCGTCGTCCCGGTCGCCCGGACCCAGCATGTCCAGCACGTCGTCGCACAGCGCCTCCAGGGGAGGCGAATGGTCCGGGCCGGTGAGCTGGGCCGTCGCCGCGAGCCGCTCCCGCAGCTGCTCGATCCCGGTCCACACGTCCCGGAGGCGGGACTCCACCAGACCGTCGGTGTAGAGCAGCAGCGTGGCCCCGGCCGGCGCGTCGAGCTCCACCGCCTCGAAGTCCACCCCGCCCACGCCGATCGGCGCGCCCGGCGGCACCCGGAGCACCTCGGCCCGGCCGCCCAGGTGCAGCAGTATCGGCGGCGGATGGCCCGCGTTGGCGATGGTGATCCGGTGCGAGACCGGGTCGTAGACCGCGTACATGCAGGTGGCCATGCGGTTCTCGCCGAGCCGCTGGGCCTGCTCGTCCAGGTGGTGCAGCACCTCCTGCGGCGGCAGGTCGAGGCCGGCCAGGGTCTGCGCGGTGGTGCGCAGCTGGCCCATGATCGCCGCCGAGGTCATGGAGTGGCCCATGACGTCGCCGACGACGAGCGCGACGCGGCTGCCGGGCAGCGGGATCGCGTCGTACCAGTCGCCGCCGACCCGGGCGGTCTCCGCCGCCGGCAGATAGCGCGAGGCGAGCCGCACGCCGGTCGGCTGCGGCAGCGAGTCCGGCAGCATCGTGCGCTGCAGCTCGTCCGCGATGTAGGCCTCGCGCCCGTACAGCACCGCCTTGTCGATGCCCAGGGCCGTGTGGGTGGCCAACTGGGCGGCGACCAGGAGGTCGTTGGGCTCGAAGCCGGCCCGCTCCGGCCGGCGCAGGAACACCGCCGCGCCGATCACCCGGCGCCGCCCCCGCAGCGGCGCGAGTATGGCCCGGTGCCCGCCGGGCACCGGGTGGTCCGGACCGAGCAGCTCCGGCAGCGCGGCCCGCGCGGCGGCGGAGTCGCCGGGCACCGGGCGCACTCCGCGCAGCACCTCGGACAGCGCGCTGCCCGAGCGGACCTCGCACAGCTCCGCCGCGGGCGTCGGGTCGGGATCGGGGACGAGCACCAGCTCCTCGCCCTCGCCGTCCGTTAACCGCAGCCGGTCGGTACGGCGCAGGCGCAGCACGAACGGCTCGGCGGGCCGCTCGTCGCCCACCGGCAGCGGATCGCGGAGATAGACCAGGATCGCGTCGGAGAAGGTCGGCACCGTCGCCCGGCACAGGCCGAGGACGATCTCGTCGAGGTCGAGGCCGCGCGCGATCCGCCGGGTCGCGGCGCCCACGAACCGCAGCCGGTCGCCCTCGCGCCGCGCGGCGGCGCCGTCGGCACCGCTCTGACCGCCGCCACCGGGCGGCGGCACCGCGACGGCGGCCGCGGCCGCCGTCGTCGCCGTCTCCTGGCGGGGGCGGGTGCGTTCCTGCGGCCGGTCGGCCATCGCCTTGCGGCCTTCGTGGGAGGTGGGATGCTCCGTCACGCCTGGGGTTCCGTCCATCCGGGCCGGTGGTGCGTTGCACGCGCTCTTCTCGCCGATGCCGCGCCTTCGGCGGGGCTAAACCACCGGCGCGACGTCGATGTGGAGGAGGAGGCCGCCGCGACCGCGCACAGGACAGGCACTGCTCTCCCCCTCATGAAGCAATCATGGATGACTAGCGGATGACTAGCGGTCAGGTGCTGTGCCGTGCCGGGTCTTTGACGTGCCGTCCGATCGGTCGAGTGGTTGCGGAGGACGATCCTACGTTTGCACCCCGGGGGCGCATCAAGGGTCTCATGGTGCCGTGTGCGCCGGAGTGCGATCCCAGTCGGCGGGCAGTTCGGGAACCGGCCAGGCGGGGTCCGGCCGCCAGTCCTCCCAGCCGTCGGAGAACGGCGTCCCCCAGGACCGGATCAGCTCGACGGCGGCACGGCCCGCCTCCTTGACCCGGCCCGCCTGCGCGGCGTCCATCAGGCCGGCCCGCTGGGCCTGGGCGAACTCGTCCTCGTCCCGCCACAGCCAGCTGCGGTCCGGGTAGACGGAGATGTCGAGGAAGTGGTCCTCGGAGTCGATGCCGCCGGACCAGCGGGTGCGCGGCTCCTCCAGGTTCACGTACCAGCTGCGGAAGCGCCAGCCCCGCTCCCAGAACAGCCAGACGGACCACGGGTCGGCGGGCGCGGCCAGCTTGAGCACGCCGGTGCCGTGCCAGTGGGCGCGGGCGGTGGTGCGCGGAGCCGTGTACCGGGTGGCCAACGGCTCCTCGTGCACGGGGGTGCCGTCGGCCAGGACCGGTTTGACGCACTCGGTGCCGGGGGCCATCCAGACCGCGAGGAGCTCAGGCGTGTCCTGGACCACGGTCACCGGGCGGCAGATGTGCACGTCGCCGGTGCCGTTGTCGCGGTAGCGCCAGAGGATGTGATCCCCCGGCGCCCAGTGCTGAGGGCGGCCGGATCCTGTCATGCGCAGATCTTAGGGGCGGGCCCCCGGCACCGCTGCGGCGAAGGTCACGGATGAGTCAGCCGCGATCAGGGGCGGGTCATGCGCAGGACGTCCAGGGCCTCGTCGAGCTGTTCGAGGGTGAGGTCGCCCCGCTCCACGTACCCGGACTCCAGGACCACCTCGCGGATCGTCCTGCGCTCGGCCAGCGACTTCTTCGCGACCTTGGCGGCCTCCTCATAGCCGATGTACTTGTTCAGGGGCGTCACGACGGACGGCGAGGACTCGGCGTACTCGCGGGCCCGCTCGACGTTGGCGGTGACGCCGTCGACGGTGCGGTCGGCGAGCAGCCTGGCCGCGTTGGCCAGCAGGCGTACGGATTCCAGCAGGTTCTTGGCCATGACCGGGAGCATCACGTTGAGCTCGAAGTTCCCGGCCGCGCCGGCCACCGCCACCGTGGTGTCGTTTCCGGTCACCTGTGCGGCGACCATGAGGACCGCCTCGGGGATGACCGGGTTGACCTTGCCGGGCATGATCGACGAGCCCGGCTGGAGGTCGGGCAGATTGATCTCCGCGAGGCCGGTGCGCGGGCCGCTGGACATCCAGCGCAGGTCGTTGGCGATCTTCGTGAGCGAGACGGCGATGGTCCTCAGCTGGCCGGAGGCCTCGACCAGACCGTCCCGGGCGCCCTGGGCCTCGAAGTGGTCGCGGGCCTCGGTGAGCGGCAGGCCGGTGGCGTCGGCGACCTCGGCGATGACGGCGGCCGAGAACCCGGGCGGCGTGTTGATGCCGGTGCCCACCGCGGTGCCGCCGAGGGGGAGTTCGGCGAGCCGCGGGAGCGAGGCCCTGAGCCGCTCGATCCCGTACCGGACCTGGGCCGCGTAGCCGCCGAACTCCTGGCCGAGAGTGACCGGCGTGGCGTCCATCAGGTGCGTACGGCCCGACTTGACGACGCTCGCGAATTCGGCTGATTTCCGCTCCAGCGAAGCGGCCAGGTGATCGAGGGCCGGGACCAGGTCGTGGGTGACGGCGGCGGTGGCCGCGATGTGGATCGACGACGGGAAGACGTCGTTGGAGGACTGGGAGGCGTTCACGTGGTCGTTGGGGTGGACGTCCCGGCCCAGCCGCTCGGTCGCCAGGGTGGCCAGCACCTCGTTGGTGTTCATGTTGGAGGAGGTGCCGGAGCCGGTCTGGAAGACGTCCACCGGGAAGTGCTCGTCCCAGCGCCCCTCGGCGACCTCCGCCGCCGCGTCCTGGATCGCCGCGGCCACGTCCCGGTCGAGGACGCCGAGCTCGGCGTTGACCTTGGCGGCGGCCGCCTTGATCCGGGCCAGGGCCTCGATGTGGGCCCGCTCCAGGTGCTGTCCGGAGATCGGGAAGTTCTCCACGGCCCGCTGGGTCTGGGCGCGCCACTTGGCGTGCGCGGGGACCCGGACCTCTCCCATGGAGTCGTGCTCGATGCGGTAGCCGTCGGTGCTGCTGGCGTCGCTCATGTTCCTCAACCTCCGTGACCGTGCTCGACGGGGGGCGACCTCCCGAACCCCCCGAAAAACATGAGCACTTGTCTTGTTCGATGTATTCCCAACGTGCGTACCGGCCAGTAAAAACCGTGGGTAACCCCACTTCCAGGAGGCGCAATGACGCGCACCAGGTACAGACTCCGCTGGCCGATAGCCGCCCTCGCGGCAGCGGCCGCGGCCCTCGGTTCGATGACCGCCGCCGCCCCCGCCGGCGCGGCGCAGACGGGCACCGCCGCCGTCACCTCCGTACCGCTCCCGCCCGAGCTGGAGGCGATCCGGGCCGCGGAGGCCACCAGGATCTACGGCAGTCCCGAGGAACGCCCGCTCGCCCAGCGCAGGACCGGACTGATCTCCCTCGGCGACAGCGAGATCTCCGGCGAGGGCGTCGGCACCTACGAGTCGCCCACCAACGGCCCGACCAACTGGTGCCACCGCTCGCCCGACGCCGCCATCCACCGCACCGGAATCCCCGCGGACCTCACGTTCAACGTGTCCTGCTCCGGCGCGTACACCGGCAACATCCGGATCGGCGGCTCGAAGCAGTACGCCGACGAGCTGGTCCAGAGCGACAACCTGGCGATCAAGGCGCGCAACACCCGCATCAAGATGGTGCTCCTGGTCGCCGGCGCCAACGACGACCTCCAGTTCGGTCCCGTCATGACCGACTGCGTCCAGCGCTACCTGCTCCTCCAGGGCGCCTGCGAGCCGAAGTACGCGCCCGGCTGGCAGGCCCGCGTCGACGCGCTCGTGCCCAAGGTCGAGCAGACCGTCCGCGACCTCAGGACCGTCATGCGCGACGCCGGCTACGCCGACGGCGACTACAAGCTCGTGGTCATGGGCTACCCGAGCCCGATCGGGCCCGACTTCCACGACAACCCGAACTTCCCCGGCAAGCTCTCCTGCGGCGGCCTCGGCTACGACTCCGACACCAAGTGGGGCCGCAACACGGCCGTCCCCGCCTTCGAGCGGGGCATGCGCAGGGCGGCCGCCGACACCGGCGCCGTCTTCCTGGACAACTCGCGGCTCTTCCACGGCCACGAGGTCTGCATGGAGGACACCTGGGCGCGGGGCCTGTACATCGACCTGTCCAAGCCCGGCACCCCGGACGAGAACTCCGTCCGCCAGTCCTTCCACCCCAACTACAAGGGCCACGGCGCCTTCGCGTCCTGCCTCACCCAGATCTACAACGCCGGCGTGCGCGAGGCCGCCTGCGCGGACGTCAACTCCTCCGGCACCCCGGCGCTCTTCCCGCTCGCCTGGGACGACGCCTACCGGCCGCTGAAGAACGCGGCGACCGGCAACTGCCTCGACGTCAACGCGTCCGAGTCCGCCAACGGCACCGCCGTCCTCGGCTGGGACTGCCACGGCGGCCGCAACCAGGGCTGGTGGTACGACTCCGCCCGCAGGACCCTGCACACCGAGCTCACCCAGGACCGCTGCCTGGACGTCCCGGGCGCGGCCTACGAGGCAGGCAAGGCGCTCATCGTCTGGAACTGCAGCGGCGCCGCCAACCAGAAGTTCGTCCGTGACGGCGACACCCTCCGGCCGGCCGCGGCCACCGGACTGTGCCTGACCCAGGGTGCGGCCAAGGAGGCGGTCCGGCTGCAGAGCTGCAACGGCTCGGCGAACCAGCGGTTCGTCGCCTGAACCCTCGCGAAGGGCCCGATGGCACCGTGGCCCCCGTCCGGTGCGGGACGGGGGCCACGGGCATGGTCGCGGTGGCGGGCCGGTGCCGCTCGCCGTGCCCCTCAGCGCAGCTTCAGGCTCTGCTTCGCCAGCTCGTACGCCGGGAGCATCTCCTTGTGCTCCTGGCTGTCGAGACCGCCGAGGTGCACGATGACCGGGCCCTTCGGGGTGTCGACCGCGAAGGCCCGCTCCTGCTTCTTCTCGTCGAGGGCCTCGCTGTGCGCGGTGTAGACGGCCTCGACGGCGGGCAGCGCACCGGCCTGCGTCTTCTTGTACAGGGCACCCGAGGTCTTGTCCTGCGCCTTCACGAAGGCCAGGAGCGCGGCACGCGCCGGACCCTTGTCCTTCGGCGCGGTCCACACCCGCAGGAAGCCGATGTTCCCGGCGGGCTTGGCGTCCACCTCGCAGCGGACGAAGGCCGGCCCCTGGCGGGTGAGCTCGGCGAACTCCGGGTCCTCGGGCTTCTCGACCGCCTTCGGCTTCCAGCCCTTCGCGAGGGAGAACGAGACGGGCAGGTCACAGGCCGTCCCGGCGCCGCCGAGCGAGCCGGCCGCGGCCGCGGGCTTCGTCGCCGCGGGCGTGGAGCCGGGTGCCGGGGCGGCGCTCGGCGGCGTGACCGACGCGGGCTTCGCCGCGGGGGCGCCGCAGCCGGTCAGCAGCAGTCCGGCCGCCAGCAGGGCGACGGGGACCGCCGTACGTAGGGGTGCTCTCTCTGGCATGGGCCCATCATCCCCGGTCGGGGGGCGGCGCCGATGACCCGGGTGCGCACCCCGGCCGACGGCCGGACAATGATGAGCGGGCCTCGGGGGAGATCCGCCATCCCGGCAGGAGGCAGGACATGATCCGCAGGTTCAGGAGGATCGGCGCGCTCGGCGCCTGCACGGTCGCGGCCGTGGCCCTCGGTACCGCCGCCCCGGCCGGCGCCCACGACCAGGGCGACGGCTTCGAGTTCACGCTCTACGCCAAGGAGGTCCCCGTCCCGGGGGCGAGCGAGAGCGCTCCGGCACCCGAGGTGGGCGACATCTTCGCGTTCGCCGACGACCTGTACAAGACCAAGGGCGGCGAGAAGGTCGGCCGGGACGGCACGGTCTGCGCGGTGGTGCGGACGTCCGGCGACCAGTCCGACGCGAACTGCATCGGCACCTTCGTCCTGAACGGCGGACCGGGCGGCCAGCTGACCGCCCAGGCCCTGACGACGTTCGACATCACGAACGAACAGCCGGCCGCCTTCGACGCGGCCATCACCGGTGGCACCGGCGACTTCGCGAACGCGCACGGCTACATCCGCGTGACCCCCGACGGGGACTACGAGCGCATGGAGTTCCACATCACCACGCGCTGACCGCGGGGCGACCGGACCCGCTACGACAGCTTGCCGTCGTAGTCCGGCAGCTTGAACGCGCGCTCCGCGTGGCCGCCGACCAGGTCGGTGGTGTTGTTGCCGATGTTCGCGATGATCGTGTAGCCCTTGGCCTCGATCTCCGCGCGCTTGGCGGTCTTGTACGCGCCGACCTCGGCGAACAGGTCGGGCAGCGAGCGCACGTACAGACCGTCGACGGGGTAGCCGGCCTTCTTCAGGTTCCAGTCCGTCAGGGAGTGGATGATCCCCGGACGGGCCGTCACGAAGAAGACCGACACCCCGCGCGCGTGGGCGTCGGCGACCAGGGCGCGCACCTCGGGGATCGCCGGGGTCGGCAGCTCCCAGAACGGGTGGAAGTCCGTCTCCAGGGAGGAGTTGTCGATGTCGAGGACGATCGCCTGCTTCTCGTCGTCGGCGTCCTCGGCGCGCTCCTCGATGTACGGGCGGGCCTGGGCGACCACAGCCGCCACGTCGCGGCGCCAGGTCGTGTAGTCGACGTGCTTGATCGCGGCGGTGGAGGTGAGGTGGGTGTCCGGGTCGGCCGCGGAGGCGGCCGGCGCGGGGCCGACGACGAGGAGGGCGGTCAGGCCGAGGGTGGCGGCGGCGGTGGCGTTGGCCTTGGCGGAGGGCATGGTGGGGGCTCCCGAGAGGTCTACCGGCTCTGTGGTTGACATGCTCGCGTCCCATACTGGCCAGTAGGAGACGGGAGGGCTACCAGTCGGTAGCGAAAATCTGAGCGGAGATCGACGTCGGGGCCCGACACGCCGACGCGGGCCGACGGGCGCCGACGGGCGCCGACGCGGCCGCCCCCGGCCGACGAGGGCCGGGGGCGGGCACGGAGCGGGCCGTGGCGAGCCCGGGGCAAGGGGGCGGGCCGTCGCCGCGGGGGACGGGCCGGCCGTGGCCCGGGCGACGGGGCCGGCCATGGGCCCGGCCACGGACCGTCGGCGGCTCGGGCGACGGGCCGGGCCACTCACCGTCGGCGGTTCGGGCGACGGGCCGGGCTGCGGCCTCGCGGCCCGGGCGACGGGGCCGGCTGTGGGCCCGGGCCACTGACCGTCGGCGGCTCGGGCGACGGGCCGGGCGACGGGCCGGGCTGCGGCCTCGCGGCCGGAGGCGGTCGGTCAGCCGACGAGCCCCTCCTCGAAGCGCAGGTAGCGCTCGACGGACCGGGCCAGGACCTCGTTGCCCCCCGAGGTCACCACCCGGTTCCACCAGGCCCCGTAGATGCGTTCGAAGCGGTAGCCGGCCAGCAGGTCCGCGGCGGCGCGGACGGCCTGCGGGCGCTCCGGAATGTGGTTCGCGTAGCTGTACATGACGGTCACCCAGCGCCCGTCGGGGCAGACGTTGACCACGTCGCCGGTGAACAGCGCCCCCTGGCCCGCGCTCCAGTGCAGCACCGCGCTGCCGGGGAAGTGGATGCCCGGGTTGACCAGGGTCAGCTCGTCGCTCAGCCGCAACGTGCCGCCGCTCCAGAACTTCAGCGCGGGATCGGGCCGTCCGACCCACTTCCGGTCGGCCTCGTGCAGGTGGACCGGTGCGTCGAAGGCGTGCGCCCACTCCACCATCGTCGAGTAGAAGTGCGGGTGGCTGACGGCGATGTGGTCGATGCCGCCGAGCTCCTCGACGGCCCGCACCATCGCGTCGTCGAGGTACGGCACGCAGTCCCACAGCACGTTGCCGGCGGACGTGCGCAGCAGGAGCGCGCGCTGCCCGATCGCGAAGCCCGGGGTGTACCCGACGCCGAGCACGTCGGGGCCCTCCTCCTCGAAGCGGCCGGCCTGCCCTTCGGCGCGCAGCTCCTCCAGGCTCGTCCACTGCTGCCCGTCCCGGCCCACGTACTGCCGCTCGTCCAGGCAGACGGGACAGTCGGGGCGCGGCTCGGCGTACTGGGTGCCGCAGGTGCGGCAGATCGGGGGCGCCGGGATGCCGGAGTCAGCCACGGGTGCCCCCGGCGAGCTCGGTGAGGACGTACGGCCGGCTCGGACGCCAGCCGAGCCGCTCGGCGGCCCGCTGACCGGAGACCACCTGGTGCAGGGCGAGCGCCTCCGCGAACGGAGCGCCGAGCGCCTCCGCGGCCCGTTCCACCGGCCACGGCTCGGCCCGGCCGGTGCCGCCGGCGGCGAGGTCCGCGGCCGCCGCGACCGCGGCGACCGGCACGGCCTCGTGCGCCACGCCGTGCAGCACCGCGCCCGCCTCGGCCTCGGCGAGCACCAGGGCGTACAGCTCGGCGAGGTCGTCCACGTGCACCATCGGCCAGCGGGTGGCCGCCGAGCCCACGTACCGGCCCGTGCCGTGCTCCTCGGCCCAGCCGGTCATCATCGCCGGGATGCCGCCCCCGCGGCCGTACACGATGCCGGGGCGCACCACGACCGCGCGGACGTTCTCCCAGGCCGAGGTCAGCACCCGCTCCTCGATCCGCGGCCGGTAGCCGACGATCGCGATCGGATCGGTCGCCGCGTCCTCGTCCACCGGCGCGTCCTCGGTCGCGCCGAGCACCCACACCCCGCTCGTGTAGACGAAGGCCCGGCCGGTGCCGCGCAGCGGCGCGAGCAGCGCGTCGAGCGCGGCCGCGTCCACCGCCTCGTCGCCGGTCGGCGTCGCCAGGTTCACCACCGCGTCCACGTCGTCCGTCACGGCCGCGCGCAGCGACGCCGGATCGGTCAGATCACCCACCCGCACGGGCACGCCGGGATCCCACGACGACGCGTCCTTCACCAGCGGGACCACGTCGTGGCCCTCCCATGTCAGCCGTGCCACCACCGCGGAACCTATGTAGCCGGTCGCGCCCAGCACCAGAACCCTCATGACCTCTCCCCTCCGGCCCACCCGCCGGTCGCTCGTCGAACAAGGGGAACCGTACGAGCACCGCCGGGTCCTGCGGATCCGTCAGATGACCTGGATGCCGTACCGGGGCACGCCACCGGTGCGGCACCGATGTCGGTCACCGGGTCGCGCCACGGTGTCGCCCACCGGGGCGGCCGGCAGGGCGGCGGGCGGGGCGGCCGGCAGGGCAGCCGGCGGGTGCGCCACCGGTGTCGGCCGACGTCCGGCCGCCGCGGCCGCCGGAACCCCCGCAACCGCCGCGGCCCCGGGGCCCCTCGGCCCGCGCGGCTCCTCGGCCCGTGCGGCCCCCGCGACCCCCGGGGCCGGGGCCCGTGGCCGCGGGCCCGGTCGGCCCGGCCCCGCGGTCGTACCTCAGCCCAGGTCCAGCGCCCCCAGGGCGGCCCGCGACGTGACGCCGAGCTTCGGGTACACGTTGGACAGGTGGTAGCCGACCGTGCGGGGGCTGAGGAACAGCCGGGCCCCGATGTCCCGGTTGCTCAGGCCCGTCGCCGCCAGCCGGACCACGCGCAGCTCCTGCGCCGTCAAGCGGCCCGCGAGGTCCGGGCCGGCCGGGACCGGAGCCGCACCCAGCGCCCGCAACTCGGTCCGCGCGCGGTCCGCCCACGCCCCCGCCTGCGTCCGCTCGAATGCGGCGAGCGCCACGGTCAACGCCTCCCGGGCGGCGGCCCGGCGCTTCGCCCGCCGCAGCCACTCGCCGTACAGCAGGCGCGTACGCGCCTCCTCGAACGGCCGGCCATCCCCCTCGTGCGCCGTGAGCGCCCGCTCGTACCACTCCTCCGCCGCCCCGTCAGGAGCGAGCAGAGCACGGCAGCGCAGCTCCACCGCCCCGGCCCACGGCGTCCCGGTGGCCCCGGCCCAGCGCGTGAACCGCTCGGCGGGCGGACCCGCGTCGGCGGTCCGGCCCAGCCGCACGGCCGCCTCCACCTGGTCCGGCAGGCTGTGCACGGAGAGCATCAGATGCCGGTACGGCCCGCCGGTGAGCGCGTCGAACCGCTGCAGCGCCGCCTCGTAGCGTCCGAGCCCCAGGTCCAGCATGCCCTGCGCCCTCGTCAGCGAGACCTGGTGCGGCGCGACACCGGAGCCGAGCTCGCCACCCGCCCGGCCGCCCGGATCGGCCCCCACGCCCGGCTCCGACACCCCCGCCTCGTCCCCGTCGAGCGCGGCGAGCAGGGACAGGACGGAGCACAGCAACGAGGCGAGGTGACGCTGCCCGGTGTCCCGGGCGATCTCCAGCCCCTCGACCGCCGTCGTGTACGCGTCCCGGTGCCGGCCCAGGAACAGCCGGCAGCGCGCGAGGCGCAACAGCACCCGCGGCAGCACCCCCACGGCACCCTCCGCACGGCACTCCTGCTCCAGGGCCACCGACTCGTCGAGCACCCCCTGGTACTCGCCCAGCAGCATGTCCCAGCCGTGCAGCCGCACCTGGTCCGACAGGCTGCGCTCGTGCCGGGTCCGCACCACGTACCCGGCGAACTCCCGGAGCGCCGCCGCGCCGACCACCGGATCACCCGCCAGCGCGTCCAGCACCCCGCTCGCGCCCCGGTGCACCGGACAGTCGCCGAAGTCCAGACCGGCGAGCCGCGCCCGGGTGTCCCGCACCGCCGCGACCGGGTCCGGCGCGTCCCAGGCCATCGCCGCCGACTCGAACATCAGCCACGCCCCCGTGGCCGGCCGGCGCGCCGTCACCTCGCGGGTCGCCTCGACGAGCAGCAGCCGCGCCGACTCCGGGCGGCCCCGGCTGTGCTCCAACGCCGCCCGCACGCTCGCGAGCCGGGCCATGGCCGGCGAACTGCACACCGTGCCCGCCTCGTCGGCGAGCGCCGCCGCCAGCTCCACCTGCCCGGCCTCGGCCGCCGCGGCCGCGGCGGCGGCCAGCCGCAGCGACCGGGCCTCCGGGTCCTCCGTCAGCCGCGCGGCCCGCCGGTAGGCCGCGGCGACCGCCGCCCGGCCGCCGCGCGAACGGAACAGCTCGGCGCTGCGCTCCAGCTCCGCCGCGACCTCCTCGTCGTAACCGACGGTGGCCGCCGCCAGATGCCAGGCCCGGCGGCCCATGTCCCCGCCGGCCGGCCCCGCTTCGGCGAGCGCCCGGTGGGCGGCCGTCCGTTCCGCGAGCACCGCCCCCTGGTACGCGGCGGCCCGCACCAGCGGATGCCGGAAGACCAGCCGCCGCCCCGACACCCGCACCAGGTCCGCCGCTTCCGCGGGCCCGAGGTCCCCGGCCGTCGCGCCCGTGCGTTCCGCCGCCGCCACCACCAGCGCCACGTCACCGGTGTCGTCGGCCGCCGCGACCGTCAGCAGCCGGCGCGTCGGCCCGGGCAGCGCCCGGATCCGCTCGTCGAAGATCCGCCGCACGCGCCACGAGGCCGGCAGGACGGCGATCTCCCGGGCGTCCAGCGGCTCGCTCCCGTCCCGCTGGGCCGCCGTCAGCGCCCCGGCCAGCTCCACCAGGGCGAGCGGATTGCCCTGCGCGAGCCCGCGGATCCGGCTGCTCACGGCCGCGTGCAGATCGGGCGCACGGCCGGCGAGCAGCGCCGCGCCCTCCTCGTCGGTCAACGGCCCGAGGTGAAGCACCGGCAGACCCGGCGCGCCGTCGAAGGCCGCCGAGCCCTCGCGCGCGGCGAACACCATGGCCACCCGCCCCACGCCGATCCGGCGGGCCGCGAACAGCAGCGCGTCCACGGTCTCCAGGTCCAGCCAGTGCGCGTCGTCGACCAGCACCACGACCGGCCGCTCCTCGGCCAGCTCAGCTAGCAGGCTGACCGTGGCCGCCCCGACCAGGAACCGGTCACCGCCCGGCGCCCCGTCCAGCTCGATCACCCCGCGCAGCGCCCGCAGCTGACGTTCCGGCAGACCGCGGGCCCGTTCCAGCGTGCCCCGCAGCAGCACCTGCAGTCCGGCGTAGGGCAGCGCCGCCTCCGACTCGACCCCGACGCACCGCAGCAGCGTGGCCCCGTCCGCCAGCTCCCCGACGCGTTCCAGCAGCGCGGTCTTGCCCGACCCCGCCTCGCCCCGGAGCACCACGGCCCCGCCCCGGCACTCCGCCGCCCCCGCCAGCAGCCCCTCCAGACGATCCAGCTCCCGGTCCCGACCGCTCAGGCCCCCGTCGCTCATCGGTGTTCCCCCTTCACCCGGACGTCGTGACGATCATGCTGTCACCCGGGAGGACGACGACGGGCCCCCGGCACGTGCCGGGGGCCCGTCGTCACGCGGGGATCAGAGACCCGGACCGCGCACCGGGATGTGGGTGAACGTCGGCTCGGGGGCCGGGTTCTGGAAGAAGTCGTTGCCCTTGTCGTCCACGACGATGAACGCCGGGAAGTCCTCGACCTCGATCTTCCAGACCGCCTCCATGCCGAGCTCCTCGTACTCGACGACCTCGACCTTCTTGATGCAGTCCTGCGCGAGGCGCGCCGCCGGGCCGCCGATCGAGCCCAGGTAGAAGCCGCCGTGCGCGCCGCACGCGTCGGTGACCTGCTTCGAGCGGTTGCCCTTGGCCAGCATGACCTTCGAGCCGCCCGCGGCCTGGAACTGCTCCACGTACGAGTCCATGCGGCCGGCCGTCGTCGGGCCGAAGGAGCCGGAGGCGTAGCCCTCGGGGGTCTTCGCCGGGCCGGCGTAGTAGACCGGGTGGTCCTTCAGGTACTGCGGCATGTCCTCGCCCGCGTCCAGGCGCTCCTTGATCTTGGCGTGCGCGATGTCGCGCGCCACGACCAGCGGGCCGGTGAGCGAGAGGCGGGTCTTGACCGGGTACTTGGTGAGCTCGGCGAGGATCTCGTCCATCGGCTGGTTCAGGTCGATCTCGACGACCTCGCCCGCCTCCAGGTGGGAGTCCTCGGTCTCCGGCAGGAAGCGTGCCGGGTCGGTCTCCAGCTGCTCCAGGAAGACGCCCTCGGCGGTGATCTTCGCGACGGCCTGGCGGTCGGCCGAGCAGGAGACGGCGATCGCGACGGGCAGCGACGCGCCGTGGCGGGGGAGGCGGACCACGCGCACGTCGTGGCAGAAGTACTTGCCGCCGAACTGCGCGCCGATGCCGATCTTCTGCGTGAGCTCGAAGACCTTCTCCTCCAGCTCCTTGTCGCGGAAGCCGTGGCCGGTCTCGGCCGAGCCCTCGGTGGGCAGCTCGTCCAGGTAGTGCGCGGAGGCGTACTTGGCGGTCTTCAGCGCGAACTCGGCGCTCGTGCCGCCGACGACGATCGCCAGGTGGTACGGCGGGCAGGCGGCCGTGCCGAGCGAGCGGATCTTCTCCTCCAGGAACTTCATCATGGAGGCCTCGTTCAGGACCGCCTTGGTCTCCTGGTAGAGGAAGGACTTGTTGGCGGAGCCGCCGCCCTTGGCCATGAAGAGGAACTTGTACGCGCCGCCGTCGGTCGCGTACAGCTCGATCTGCGCGGGCAGGTTCGAGCCGGTGTTCTTCTCCTCCCACATGGTCACCGGGGCCATCTGCGAGTAGCGCAGGTTGAGCTTGGTGTAGGCGTCGTAGATGCCCTTGCTCAGGGCCTCCTCGTCACGGCCCTGCGTGAGCACGTTCTGGCCGCGCTTGCCCATGACGATCGCGGTGCCGGTGTCCTGGCACATGGGCAGGACGCCCGCGGCGGCGATGTTCGCGTTCTTCAGGAGGTCGAGCGCGACGAACTTGTCGTTGCTCGACGCCTCCGGGTCGTCGATGATCTTCCGCAGCTGGGCCAGGTGGGCCGGGCGCAGGTAGTGCTGGATGTCGTGGATCGCCTCGGCGGCCAGCTTGCGCAGCGCCTCCGGCTCGACCTTGAGGAACGTACGGCCGTCGGCCTCGAAGGTGGAGACTCCCTCGGCGGTCACCAGGCGGTAGGGCGTGGTGTCCTCTCCCAGGGGGAGCAGATCGGAGTACGCAAACTCTGGCATGACGGCGGCCATTCCTCACTCGGCAGACAGCGGCGCCGCCTCCGTTGGCGGCGCGCCCTCCAGCGTAAGACGCGGGGGCGGCGGCGATCCTGTGAGGTAAGGCTCAGTAGGTGCCGGGACCGCGCCGGAATGGCGTGTTTCCCGCGTGGCGTCCCGGTCGTCCACAGGACACGGCCGCTCCCCCTGGTCGCGATCTATCGCGTTTCGCTAGGCTGAGGTCGTGGACCTCGAAAAGCAGCCCCAGCAGCCGCCCGCCCCCGCGCCCCGGCCCGGCTTCGCCGATCCCGAGGGGGCGCTGCGGGCCTCGGACGCGGATCGGGACCGGGTCGCGGACATCCTCGCGGACGCCCTGGCGGAGGGGCGGCTCGACGCCGAGGAGCACTCGGAGCGGCTCGACGCGGTCTACCGGGCGAAGACCGTCGGCGAGCTGGAGCCGATCGTGCGGGACCTGCCGGTCGCCGGCTCGCGGTCGCGGCCCGCGCCCGCCCCGGTGTACGGCCCCGAGGAGGTCGAGGGTCCGGCCGACAACCTGGTCGCCGTGTTCTCCGCGTCGACCCGCAAGGGCCGCTGGCGGGTGGGCCGCAGGACCAACGCGTTCTCGCTGTTCGGCAGCGTCGAGATCGACCTGACCGAGGCGATCTTCGCCCAGCGCCTCACCACCATCAACGCGACCTCGATCTTCGGCAGCGTCGAGATCCGCGTCCCGGAGAACATCACGCTGCGTGGCAGCGGCACCGGCGTGCTCGGGAACTTCGAGGTGGTCACGCTGGAGGGCGTCGACCCGCAGGCCCCGGTCGTCGTCGTGAACGGCTTCGCGATCCTCGGCAACGTGGAGGCCAAGCCCAGGCGCGGAAAGTGGATCACCGACCTGCAGAACCAGGTTCAGGACAAGTTCCGCAAGCGTCTCGGCCACTGACGCCCGCGTTCCGCTCCGCGCGATGACCGGAATTCGCCGCCGGGTGTCCGCACCGCGGAACACCGCGGCACGCAGTGCATAGGCGTGCGCACAGCGGGTAGGGCTGGTGCATCGTCGCTCGCTCGCCCGCGGAAGCCGTCGTCAGGAGTAGACCGTGCTGCACACGCCGCCGCATCAGCCCCTCCGGGTCGCCGCCGCCGTGCCGCCCCCGCGCATCCCCGCTCGGGAGGACGAGGCCGGCCCCTGGCACGCGGAGGCGGTGTGCCGGAGGGACGAGGCCGGGCTCTTCTTCGCCCCCTCCAAGGAACCCACCGCTGCCCGGCTCGCCCGTGAGGAGGCCGCCAAGCGGGTCTGCGCCCGCTGTCCCGTGATGGTCGAGTGCCGCGAGCACGCGCTGCTGCAGCCCGAGCCGTACGGGGTGTGGGGCGGGCTCACCGCCGCCGAGCGGCGTGTGGTCCTCGCCCGGCGCCGTCGCCGGGAGGTCGAGCTCCGCAAGGCCGCCGCGGCCGAGCGGATCGCCCAGGCCGGCTGACGGGTCTGCCGCCCGTACGGGAAGGGGCGCCCCCACCGCACATGGGGGCGCCCCTTTTCGTACCGTCGTCGCTTCCGGGCCGGCTACTTCGCCCGGTCGAAGTCGATCTTGCTGTACGCGCGCAGCTTCGACAGGCGGTGCGTGGAGTCGATCTGCCGGATGGTGCCGGACTTCGAGCGCATGACCAGGGACTGCGTGGTCGCGGTCTCGGAGCGGTAGCGCACCCCGCGGAGGATCTCGCCGTCGGTGATGCCGGTGGCGACGAAGAAGACGTTGTCGCCGGAGACCAGGTCGTCGGTGGTGAGGACGCGGTCGAGGTCGTGACCGGCGTCGAGGGCCTTCTGGCGCTCGGCCTCGTCCTTCGGCCACAGCTTGCCCTGGATCACACCGCCCAGGCACTTTATGGCGCAGGCCGAGATGATGCCCTCGGGCGTGCCGCCGATGCCCATGAGCAGGTCGACGCCGGTGCCTTCGCGGGCCGCCATGATGGAGCCGGCCACGTCGCCGTCGGAGATGAACTTGATCCGGGCGCCGGTCTCGCGGATCTCCTTGACGATGCCCTCGTGGCGGGGGCGGTCCAGGATGACGACGGTGACGTCCTCGGGCGTCATGCCCTTGGCCTTGGCGACCCGGCGGATGTTGACCGAGACCGGCGCGTTGATGTCGACGAAGTCGGCGGCCTCGGGGCCGGTGACCAGCTTGTCCATGTAGAAGACCGCGGACGGGTCGAACATGGCGCCGCGGTCCGCGGCGGCCAGCACGGCGATCGCGTTCGGCATGCCCTTGGCGTTGAGCGTGGTGCCGTCGATCGGGTCGACGGCGATGTCGACCTCGGCGCCGGTGCCGTCACCGACCCGCTCGCCGTTGAAGAGCATCGGCGCCTCGTCCTTCTCGCCCTCGCCGATGACGACCACGCCGTTCATCGAGACGGTGGAGATCAGGGTGCGCATGGCGTTCACCGCCGCGCCGTCCGCGCCGATCTTGTCGCCACGGCCGACCCAGCGGCCCGCGGCCATCGCGGCGGCCTCGGTCACGCGGACCAGTTCGAGGGCGAGGTTGCGGTCGGGGGCCTCGGGGGAGACCTCCAGCTCGGGCGGCAGGTGGTGGTGCTCGGTCATCGGAGCGCACCTTTCTGTACGGCGACGGACGGCGACGGCCGGAAAACAAGAGGGTGCTGTGACTCTATCGTCAGGTCGACAAATTGAGCAGAGGGGCCCACGTATGAGCACAACACCATGATGCGACCATGGGGGGCGTGGCAGGTATGCGAGGCAGGCAGACGGTACGCGGGATGTTCCAGTCCCTCGCGGTGATCATGGTCGCCGCGGGCGTGATGTATTACTTCGTCCCGCACGACGAGAAGGCGAACCCGGTCGAGGCCAAGGACTACCGGGTGGAGCTGGCGACGGCCCAGCGGGCGGCGCCGTACCCGGTGCTGGCCCCGGAGGGGCTGGGCGCGGACTGGAAGGCGACGGTCGTCTCGTACAAGCGCGAGGACCACAACGCCTGGCGGCTCGGCTTCCTGGACCCGGACACCCAGTACGTGGCGGTCAACCAGTCCACGGAGGACCCGGAGAAGTACGTGCCCGAGGTGACCCTGGAGGCCAAGGACTCCGGGAAGACGCAGACGGTGGGCGGTCAGGTCTGGCAGCGCTGGGAGGGCCCGAAGTACGACGCCCTGGTGCGCACCGAGGGCGGCGCGACGACCGTGGTGGCCGGCACGGCCTCGTTCGAGCGCCTCGCCCAGATGGCGGGCGCGCTGCAGGCGAAGAAGGTCTGACGAACCGCCGTCCGAGGACGAGCGAAGGGCCCCTGGTGCATGCACCAGGGGCCCTTCGCGTGCGCTCACGTCATCAGACGGTGGTGATGACCTCGTCGTAGGCCAGTCGCGGGGAGCGCGGGAACCAGGCGTCATCGCCCGGCTTGCCGATGTTGACGACCATCAGCGGGGTGTGGTCGTCGTCCAGGAACTCCTTCTGGAGGCCGGCGAAGTCCATGCCGGTCATCGGGCCGGCGGCCAGGCCGGCGGCGCGGACGCCGACGATGAAGTACGCGGCCTGGAGGGCGGCGTTCAGCAGGGCGGACTGCTCGCGGACCGGGCGCTCGGCGAAGAACATGTCCTTGGCCTGCGGGAAGTGCGGGAGCAGGGCCGGCAGCTCCTCGTGGAACTCGTTGTCCGCGGAGAGGATCGCGACCAGCGGGGCGGCCTTGGTCTTGGCCTGGTTGCCCTCGGCCATGTGCGTGACCAGGCGCTCGCGGGCCTCGGGGGAGCGGACCAGCGTGATGCGCAGCGGCGTCTGGTTGAACGCGGTCGGACCGTACTTGACCAGGTCGTAGATCGCCTGAACCTGCTCGTCGGTCACCGGCTCGTCGGTGAACGTGTTGGCCGTGCGGGCCTCACGGAAGAGGAGGTCCTGGGCGGCGGGGTCAAGAACGAGAGACATGCTGCGTACCTTCCGGACTGCAAGGGGGCCGCCCGTCGGGGGGAGCGGGCGATGTCTCGACAGTACGACCGGAGTAGGTGAAATTTCAACTATCGGAACCGGATAGTGATCCGGTTCACAGGATTCAGTGTTCGGGACCGCTACCCGGCCTCCCCTTCCGCCTCCTCCTCGGCACGCTCCGCCGCCAGGGACGCGTCCAGCCGTGCCCGCGCCCCTTCGAGCCAGTGCCGGCACACCTTGGCCAGCTCCTCACCGCGCTCCCACAGCGCCAGCGACTCCTCCAGCGTCGTCCCGCCCGCCTCAAGGCGCCGGACGACCTCGATCAGCTCGTCACGCGCCTGCTCGTAGCCGAGCGTGCCCTGTTCCGTACCCGTAGCCATGCGTCTCTCCTAGGAATGTGCTCCGGAAATGCCCTCCGGCGGGCGTGCGGCGCTCAGCCCCGACCGGCCGTGCGGCGCACCGTGAACTCACCCGCGGCCACCCGGGCCCGCAGCTCCTCGTCGGCCGCGACCTCCGCCGGATCCCGCACCACCGCGCCGTCCGCCCGCTGGAGCACCGCGTACCCCCGCTCCAGCGTCGCCGCCGGCGACAGCGCCCGGACCCGCGCCCGCGTGTGCGACAGCTCCGAGTCGGCCCGGTCCAGCAGATGCCCGAGAGTGCGCCGGCTGCGCGCGAGGAGCGCGTCGAGCTCGTCCTCGCGCACCTCGACCATCCGCTGCGGGTGCTCCATCACCGGCCGGGCCAGCGCGTGCGCCAGCCCCCGCTCCTCGCGCTCGAGCAGCCCCCGCACGCAGCGCAGCGCCCGGTCCCGCAGGCCCCGCACCCGCTCCAGCTCCTCGCCCACGTCAGGGACCACCTTCTTGGCGGCGTCCGTCGGCGTGGACGCCCGCAGGTCCGCGACCAGGTCGAGCAGCGGGGAGTCCGGCTCGTGGCCGATCGCCGACACCACCGGCGTACGGCAGTCGGCGACCGCCCGGACCAGCTGCTCGTCCGAGAACGGCAGCAGGTCCTCGACGCTGCCGCCGCCCCGGGCCACGACGATCACGTCCACGTCCTCGTGCGCGTCCAGCTCCTTCACCGCCTGGATCACCTGCGGCACGGCCTTCACGCCCTGCACGGCCACGTTCCGCACCTCGAAGCGGACGGCGGGCCAGCGGCGCCGCGCGTTCTCCAGGACGTCCCGCTCGGCCGCCGACGCCCGTCCGCAGACCAGCCCGATCAACTGCGGCAGGAACGGCAGCGGCTTCTTCCGGTCGAGCGCGAAGAGCCCCTCGGCGGCCAGCGACCTCTTCAGCATCTCCAGGCGCGCCAGCAGCTCGCCGATGCCGACCGGCCGGATCTCCGCCGCCCGCAGCGACAACTGCCCCCGCGGCGCGTACCACTCCGGCTTCGCGTGCACCACCACCCGCGCGCCCTCGGACACGACATCGGCGACGGCGTCGAAGACCTGCCGGTAGCAGGTGACGTTGATCGAGATGTCGTACGAGGGGTCCCGCAGCGTCAGGAACACCACCCCGGCCCCCGGCCGCCGCGACAGCTGCGTGATCTGCCCCTCGACCCACACCGCCCCGAGCCGGTCGATCCAGCCCCCGATGAGCCGGGAGACCTCACCGACCGGCAGCGGCGCTTCGGCTGACGTGTTCAGACCCATGCGCCGAGCGTAACGGGAGGCTCCGACAGGGCACCCCAGGCGTGCGGGCGCCTGTCGTCTCCCGACCCCGCCGCGCCTCCCGCCCCGCCGCGTCCCCCGCCCCCGCCGCGCCTCCGGGCCGGCCGCGTCTCCCGCCCTTGCCGCGTCTCCCGACCCCGCCGCGCCTCCGGGCCTGCCGCGTCTGCGGGGCTGCGTCTGCGGGGCTGTCCCGCCCTCCGGGCACGTCACGCCTCCGGGCGCCGCGCCCCCTGGACCGCGAGGACCACCAGGCCGATGCCCAGCCAGACCACGCCCACGACCTGGGCCGAGGGAGAGGCCTCCACGATCACCGCGATCAGGATCGCCCCACCGAGCACCGGCGCCACCACATGGCGCAGCCAGTGCGGCGGCCCCGCCATGCGACGGACCGCGAACCAGCCCACCACGCTCGCGTGCAGCAGCACGAAGGCCGTCAGCGCGCCGATGTCGACCACCGACACCAGATGGTCCAGGCCGTCGTCGCTGCGGGCCGCCCACACCGCCGCGATCATCGTGACCGTCGCCGACACGAGCAGCGCCACCCGGGGCACCCCCGAGTCCGTACGGGCCAGCAGGTGCGGGAGCCGGTGCTCGCGGCCCATGGCGAACAGCAGCCGACCGCCCGCCGCCTGCCCGGCGAGCGCCGCGAAGGCCGCGCCGATCGCCTTCGAGACGGCCACCAGGTCGTGCAGCCAGCCCCCGACGGCTCCCTCCACCGCGTCGTAGAAGGCCGAGCCCTGCAGCGCCGGATCCGCCGCCAGCTCGCTCGACGAGACCGGTTCGAGCAACGCCACCAACCACGTCTGCGCGACGAACAGGGTGCCCGCGAGCGCCAGGCAGAACAGCAGCGCACGCGCCACCTGAGCGGAGCCGCCCGTCACCTCCTCCGCGAACGAGGCGATCGCGTCGAAGCCCAGGTACGACAGGACCGCCACGGACACCGCCCCGACGACCGCCTCCGCCGAGAACCCGGCGTCGCCCGTGAGCGGCGACCACCAGTCGCGCTGCGCCCCGTCCCGCACGAGCACGACGATCGCGGACACGACGAAGACCAGGAGGACCACGATCTCCATCGCGAGCACCGCGAAACCGACCCGGGCCGCGGCCCGCACGCCCCACAGATTGAGCAGCGTCGTGACCACCACGGCGATCCCCGTCCACACCCACCGGTGCACCTCGGGGACCAGCGCCTCCATGGCGATGCCCGCGAAGAGGTACGCGACGGCCGGGATCAGCAGGTAGTCGAGCATCGCCATCCAGCCGGCGACGAACCCGGCGCCCTCCCCGAGCGCCGTGCGCGCGTACGTGAACACGGAGCCGGCCCGCGGGGCGACCCGCACCATCTGCGCGTAACTGAAGGCCGTGAACGCCATGGCGACCGTCGCCACGACGTACACGAGTGCGACCGCCCCGTGCGACTTGGCGTCGAGCGTGCCGTACACGCCGACCGGGGCCATCGGGGCGATGAACAGGAGCCCGTACACCACGAGATCCCGGAAGCCGAGACTCCGCCGCAGGCCCTCGTGGTCCGTCCCCGCCGCCCGCGCATCCTCAGCCATGGCGTCAGTCTCGGCCACCGCCGTGACGAAACCGCCCACCGACGCGGCCTTACGATGGGCACCATGACTGCAACGCCCGCGAACAGCCCGAAGCGTGTCCTGCTCGCCGCTCCCCGCGGCTACTGCGCGGGCGTGGACCGTGCCGTGATCGCCGTGGAGAAGGCCCTGGAGCAGTACGGGGCCCCCATCTACGTCCGTCACGAGATCGTGCACAACAAGTACGTCGTGCAGACCCTGGAGCGGAAGGGCGCGATCTTCGTCGACCAGGCCACCGAGGTGCCGCCGGGCAACATCGTGATGTTCTCCGCCCACGGCGTCGCCCCGACCGTCCACGAGGAGGCCCGGCAGGGCCGCCTCGCGACGATCGACGCGACCTGCCCGCTGGTCACCAAGGTCCACAAGGAAGCCGTGCGCTTCGCCAACGAGGACTTCGACATCCTCCTCATCGGCCACGAGGGCCACGAGGAGGTCATCGGCACCTCCGGCGAGGCCCCCGACCACATCCAGCTCGTCGACGGCCCCGAGGACGTCGCCAAGGTCGAGGTCCGCGACCCGTCCAAGGTCGTCTGGCTCTCCCAGACCACGCTCTCCGTCGACGAGACCATGGAGACGGTCGACGCGCTGAAGGAGAAGTTCCCGCAGCTGATCTCCCCGCCGTCGGACGACATCTGCTACGCCACGCAGAACCGCCAGACCGCGATCAAGGAACTCGCCGCTCAGGCCGAGCTCGTCATCGTCGTCGGCTCCAAGAACTCCTCGAACTCGATCCGCATGGTCGAGGTCGCCAAGCAGGCCGGCGTCCCCGCCGCGTACCTCGTGGACTTCGCCAGCGAGATCGACGAGGCCTGGCTGGAGGGCGTCACCAGCGTCGGCCTCTCCTCCGGCGCCTCCGTCCCGGACGTGCTCGTCCAGGAGGTCCTGGAGTGGCTCTCCGAGCGCGGCTACGTCGACGTGGAGCTGGTCAAGACGGCCGACGAGTCGCTGACCTTCTCGCTCCCCAAGGAGCTCCGCAACAAGGACCTGCGCGCGGTGGCCGACGCTCTCGGCAAGGAGTGACGGCGGTCCCGCTCGAGCGGGACCGGCGGTCCCCGTTCAGGGAGTGACGGAGCGCTTCTGCCCGTAACGTTGGGTCCATGAACGTCTTCGGAGTGGACATCGGCGGCTCGGGCATCAAAGGTGCCCCCGTGGACCTGGTCCGTGGCGACCTGGCCGAACCGCGCCACAAGGTACTCACCCCGCAGCCCGCGACGCCCGACGACGTCGCGGGCTGCGTCGTCGAGGTCGTGGACCACTTCGGCTGGTCCGGACCGATCGGCGTCACCTTCCCCGGGGTCGTGACCGGCTCCACCATCCGCACGGCCGCCAACGTCGACAAGCGCTGGGTCGGCGTCGACGCGGCCCGGCTGCTCGGCGACCGGCTCGGGGGGCTGCCGGTGACGGTCCTGAACGACGCCGACGCGGCCGGGATCGCGGAGATGGCCTTCGGCGCGGGCCGCGGACGCGAGGGCACCGTCATCCTGCTGACCCTCGGCACCGGCATCGGCTCGGCCGTCTTCGTGAACGGCACGCTCGTCCCCAACACCGAGCTCGGCCACCTGGAGCTCAAGGGCCACGACGCGGAGAAGCGCGCCTCGTCCAAGGCGCGCGAGGACGAGGAGCTGAGCTGGGAGCACTGGGCGACGCGGCGGCTGCAGAAGTACCTCGCGCACGTGGAGATGCTCTTCTCGCCCGAGCTGTTCATCATCGGCGGGGGAGTCAGCCGCAAGGCGGACAAGTTCCTGCCGCTGATCGAGGGCATCAGGGCGGAGATCGTGCCGGCGGAGCTGCAGAACAACGCCGGGATCGTGGGCGCGGCGATGGCCGCGGCGCCGGGCAGGACGACGGCGCAGGTGCCGCCCGCCCAGGTGCTCTGACCTCCGCCCCCGGCCCCCGTGCGGGCGATCGTCCGGCGTCGACGCCCTCGCGCGGCGGCGGCGGCAGGCGCGGGGCGGGACGGGTGGGCTCACGGGTCGCCTGCCTTGCCGGGCCCAGCCCCTCTGCGCCCGCTCGCCCGCCACCGCGGGCGCCGCGCGGGGAAACCCGTGGGTCGCCGGGGTCCGGGGCTCCGCGGGGGAGGGGTGTCCGGACTGCGAGCTCCACTTCGCTCCGCTCGTGGAGGTCGCCTGTAAAGTACGTAAAGCAGAT